>CAJQPF010000139.1 GCA_905480095.1 uncultured Flavobacteriales bacterium | reverse complement strand
CCTCAACAGGCGCTTACTGTATGAATGGGATTACGAGGCACAATGTGATAAGAATATGCAAAGAGAATGGTATTGTCTGTAAGCAGAAGGACTTCTCATTGTATGATGTGTATGCAGCTGATGAGGCCTTTGTCACGGGGAGCTTCGGCGGTTTAACCCCCGTTAATTTTGTGGATGGCAGGAAAATTGAGGGTCGTGACCTCATCAATACTTTGACCCGTTTATATCAGAAATTGAGATGAAGACTGTTAGGATATGTCTTTGGTCTGGACCTAGGAATATTTCGACGGCGTTGATGTATTCCTTTGCCCAAAGAGAAGATACAATGGTTTTAGATGAGCCGCTGTATGCACATTATCTCGCTTCAAGTGAAAAAGAACTCGTAGACAGACATCCTGTTGCTCAAGTCGTCCTTGATACCATGGAGAATGATGGGGCAAAAGTTGTTGAAATGATGATGGGAGAATTCCCTTCGGATGTGGTGTTCTTCAAAAACATGACCCATCATCTTTTAGATCTAGACAGATCATTTATGGAGGGTGTTGTAAATGTTATTTTAACGAGAGACCCTGTCGACATGCTCCCTTCTTTTGCAAAGGTGATTAAAGACCCCACGATGGCAGATGTTGGGTATGAAGCACATGTTGAGCTTTTAGACTCCCTGCTTCAACGAGGAATTGAACCTGTCATTATTGATTCTAAGACCCTTCTTTTAAACCCCCGAGTCGCATTGACCAATTTGTGTAATGTTGCTGGGATTGCATTTGATGAAAGGATGCTCAAATGGGATGCGGGACCAAGGGCAGAAGATGGCGTATGGGCAGCCTTCTGGTATTCAGGGACGCATCAATCAACAGGCTTCAAGAAGTATCTTCCAAAAACAGAACCATTCCCAAACAATCTACGGCCTCTTTTGCAGGCTTGCCAGCCATGTTACGACGCCTTGATCAATCGGACGAACTAATTTTATGCGCCCGGAGATCTATCAGGTGGAGGTTTAATGTTGATTTGCCCCTGTAGGTGTTTCTTGCAAGTGTAAATACGATATCGAACGAGCGCCAAGCGCGGACCTCATCAATGCGTTCTCCCATACCAAATCCAATCGCCTCGTATCTTTTTTCAGGATGCGCTGCATCTTGAACAACAAGCTTGAGATGCCTTCCACCATGTCCCACTGTTCTAGGTGGGATAGATGTAACAGCACCTTGGGCCATAAATACAGGGACTTCATTGCCAGGACCAAACGGCCCTAAACGTTCAAACTCCTTATACATTGAGGGGTTTAATTCGTGAAGGTTGATCGGCATATGATACGCCACCGAGTGTTGAGGTTTGGCGCCCAACGTTTGTGTATTAATGGCATTGTTTAGGCACGTCGTAAACGCCTCCATGTTTTCACGGCGAATCGTCAGTCCCGCAGCCATGGGATGTCCACCAAATTGGTCAATTAAGTGCTTACACGCTTCAAACGCTTCAAGAATATCAATCCCGGGAACGCTTCGGGCACTCCCTGTGAGCACCTCACTTTCTTCAGAGAGCACAATCGCTGGGCAATAGCGCTGTTCAATAAGTCGACTTGCGACAATGCCCAACACCCCTCTGTGCCATCCCTCACCAGTCACCAACGTACAGGATCTGCCAGGAGGCTGTTCAACCATTTGAGAAATAGCCTCTTCAGTCAAGTCCTCATCTAAGTCGCGGCGGGCTTGGTTCAGCGTTTCAAGATGATTTGCAAGTTCCATGGCTCCACCTTCATCGTTAGCCATTAATAGCTTGACTGCATCTAAGGCATGTCCAACTCTGCCGGCGGCGTTAATTCGGGGGCCCAAACTGAAACTCATGTCCCTTACAGTTTTTGGGGCCTCTTCTATTCCGGCCACCTGAAGCATGGCTCTAATCCCAGGGCGCATAGACTCGCTGAGGTTGCTCATGCCATGAAAGGCAAGCACACGGTTTTCTCCAGTAATATCCACCAAATCAGCCCCTATACTCAATGCAAGAAGGTCAAGATGATCGTATACGGAATCCATTGTTAGGCCGATATGAGGGACGAGCGCGGATAACATTTTAAATGCGACACCTGCACCAGAGAGTTCCTTAAATGGGTAGGGACAGTTTGGTTGTTTTGGATTAAGTAGTGCGAAACAATTTGGAAGCTCGGCAGCAGGAAGGTGGTGGTCACACACAATGGTGTCTATTCCAAAACGCGCCGCATAATTGAGCACTTCAAAGTCCTTCGTTCCACAATCAAGGGTGATAAGAACAGTACACCCAGATTTACGTGCCCTGTCCACCCCTTCTTTTGAGACCCCATGGCCTTCTTGATACCTCATCGGAATATATGGGACAATTTGGACATCCAACCCTTCAAGGAAGGATGAAACCATTGCGACAGAGGTGATACCATCAACGTCATAATCGCCGTAAACCATAATCCGTTCATGACCTAAAATGGCTCTATTTAACCGCGTAACTGCTTTTTCCATGTTCAACATGGTGTCAGGATCATGTAGATCTTCTAGATTAGGACTAAGAAATGTTTCAGTATGTTCGGACGTCTTAAACCCTCGCTGTACAAGGATTTTAGTGACCATTTCGGAAAGCCCTAGCGCCTTGCAAAGTGAACGAACAGCCTCTTTTTCAGGTTGGGTTGCGGGTTTCCATTTCAGTTTATCCATCTATATACTACTCTGTTATATCTTTGAGCACGTCTAAAATACGCACAGATATCACATACAATGAAACAGTACCTCTCTTCTTTCAACACTTTTATGGCATTTCTTTCAGTGGTCACCTTATTCGCTTCTTGTAGTGGATGTCTAAATGATGACAACTTAATTGGAGAGAATTGCTATGACGGAATTCTCAATAACGGTGAAGAGCTTATCGATTGTGGAGGAACAATTTGTGACCCATGTGATCCATGTGAAAACGACCTTTGGGATGCCCTTTTGGGAGAGCAGTGGGTAGATTGTGGGGGAGAATGCGGACCATGTGACCCTTCTTTTAATGGGCAACTTGATCCAGGTGAATTAGGAATTGATTGTGGATGTGATGGTTGCCCCGCTTGCCCTGAGCTTTGTGGAGATGGACTTCCAAATGGATTCGAAGAAGGCATCGATTGTGGGGGACCGGACTGTGATCCTTGTCCGACATGTACAGACGGAGAAATGAATGGCTCAGAAATAGGTGTCGATTGTGGCGGCACAGAATGTGATCCATGTCCCACAACAGGAGATTGTACAAATGGGCTTCAAGACGGTGATGAGCTATATATTGATTGTGGCGGATCATCTTGTCCAGTCTGTGAAGGTGCCATTAGTTGGAAAGCAAACGGCCAACAATTTATGGGCGACGCATCTGCCACGGCGACCATGAATGGAACAAGCATAGTGATTGCTGGTGTTTCAGTGACGACAGCACAAATCGGATTCATCATGGCCGAACCTGCAACTGGATGGGAAAATGGAGTCGTCATTCCAATGAACCTTGCCACTGCGCCTGGTACAGCCGGAGCGTATGAAGCAGTTGGAGGAGCTGAGACATATTCAACTTCCAATGGCGGAAATATTACAATGGAACTTACTTATGTGGTTTCTGGCGCTGGAGGATACGTCACAGGGTCATTCAGCGGGAATATGCAAAGCGCCGCCGGCGCCGGAGTTACGATCTCTCAAGGAACTTTTGCGGTTCCGATTGACTAATAAAACTTGACGCGGGCATTGACATTTGAGTGTGAACAATACGTGCGTTAACGTGTAAAAACGGCAACCTGTGTGATGAACTTGCGTTGTTATGCAAGGCTCTATAATTTCTCAACCCTCAAGCAGAGGCTCCCGCGTTGGAACGTTTTCTTCGTTACCAACGTTACTTTTAACGATATTCATCTTATCGGGCTGTGTCACAGCCAAGCAATTTGAAGACCTTCAGGGAAGGTGTGATGAAATAGACAAAGAAAACACGACGCTTCTTCTCAACAGCCAAGACGTGGAGATTGAAGTGGTGGAATTGCGAGGGCAAGTCGCTACGCTCACAGAAGTAAGGACAGAATTGGCAGCTGATACGTCACGTATGGGAAGGTTTGTTGCAGATTCTAAAGATGAGATTCGTCGTTTAAGGGAGCTAAATGATGCCCTCACAGACCAAAGCGGCGGCCGTCTCTCCACCCTCAACGCTGAAAACAGAGCGCTTTTAGAAGACATACAAAAAATCAGAGAAGAGCTTCAGAGTCGTGAGGACGCACTTATTGCGCTGGAAAAAGATCTCATAAAGCGCAGTGCGGACTTGGAATCTAGAAGTGCCAGGGTTGAAGAGTTGGAAGAACTATTGGCATCAAGGGAACGTGCCGCAGAAGCACTTCGCAAACGTTTGGAGCGTGCGCTTTTAGGCTTTGAAGGACGTGGCCTGAAAGTGGAGCAGCGCAATGGCAAAGTATATGTGAGCCTCGAGGCAGAATTGCTTTTCCCATCGGGATCCGCTGAAGTAGATGACAAGGGCCGGGATCTTTTGGCACAACTGGGCGCAGTTATTGCGGAACAACACGGCCTTGAAATTATTATAGAAGGCCACACAGATTCAGACAATCTGGTCTCTCCGAATTTTCCTCACAATAACTGGGAGTTGTCAGTCCTTCGCGCCACTTCGGTACTTGCCATCATACGTGATCAACCCGGCGTCGATCCCTCAATTTTAACAGCATCTGGCAGAAGTGAATACCATCCGGTAGATCCGAAGGACAAGTCGAGGAATCGGCGAATTGAAGTCATTCTCGCTCCGAAACTCGATGCGCTGTTTGATCTCTTAGATGAGTAGCAGGCTGTTTTTTATAGTTTGATACACACGTTTTGGGATTCTGTAAAGAAGCGCAATGCGTCGAATCCCCCCTCTCTTCCAACCCCCGAGTTTTTCACGCCTCCGAAAGGAGTACGTAGGTCTCTCAGCAACCAACAGTTAACCCAGCAGATTCCCGTTTCTAGTTCTGCTGCGACCCTGTGCGCTCTTTTGAGGTCATTAGTCCAAACAGTAGCGGCCAAACCGTATTCAGTGCTGTTTGCAATTGACACAGCCTCTTCTTCTGTCTCAAAGGGCTGTATTGTCACCACGGGGCCGAAAATTTCTTGCTGATTGACAGCACAGTCGTACTTCAGGCCTTCGATAATTGTTGGTTGAATATAGTAACCTCCCTCAAGACCGGGCTGATTTTCTGGTGTTGTTTGGGTTCCTCCACAAAGAATTGTTCCTCCTTCCTCTTTAGCGAGGGTAATATAGTCTAGAATTTTGTCGCGATGTTCTTTTGAAACGACCGCGCCCGTCTTTGTTTTGGGATCCATCGGGTCCCCGACTTTCATTTTCTTTGTTTTCGAAACCAAAGCATCTCTGAAGCGTGTGTAGATTGATTTTTCTACCAGAATTCGCGATCCGCACAAACAGATTTGGCCTTGATTGGCAAAGGAAGATCGCATGGTCGTCGCCAGTGCATCTTCGAAATCACAATCATCAAAGATGATGGCCGCATTCTTACCGCCCAACTCTAAACTCAATTTCTTAAACCGTGGTGCTGTCACAGATGCGATATGCGCTCCGGTTGCTGTGCCTCCTGTAAAGCTCACTGCAGCTATTTTTGGGTGACGTACCAAAGCATCGCCAACCTCCGTGCCTAACCCGTGTAAGATATTTAAAACGCCGTCGGGAAACCCAGCTTCTTTTACCCACGTGCTTAATAAATATGCGGTAACAGGTGTTATTTCGGAGGGCTTGGCGACGACGCAGTTTCCTGCGGCTAAGGCGGGAGCAATCTTCCAAGTAAACAGGTAAAGCGGCAGATTCCATGGTGAGATACAAGCGACAACACCGAGGGGTTTTCTAAGGGTGTAATTAATAGCTTCCCCTTCCATAGCGTGTGATTCAGATGCGAAATGCTGAACTGCAGAAGCGTAAAACCGAAGGTTCTTTTCCGCTCTGGGGATATCAACTGCGGCAGCCAAAGAGATGGGTTTGCCATTGTCAGTAGACTCTGCACTTGAGAGCAGTTGGGCGTTTTTTTTGACCAAATCCGCAAGTCGATTTAGGCAAGCTGCGCGTTCGCCTGGAGGGGTGGCTGACCAACTTTTAAACGCCTTGCTCGCAGATTTTACAGCGAGATTAACATCTTCAGCGCTTGATCTAGGCAGACGTCCATAGACCTTGCCTTTGCTGGGGTCAGTCAGCTCAAGCCATTCTCCACCTTTAGCAGAAAGGAGCTTGCCTTGAATGAGATTTAATACTTCCATATATGACTGCAATTTACTTACAAAATCAGTCTGACTTTACTATCTTTGTGCACGATTTTGCCCTATGGTGTAATGGCAACACATCTGCTTTTGGTGCAGACATTTCAGGTTCGAGTCCTGGTGGGGCAACCAATCACTCTTATAAAACCTTGTTATCGTAATGATAGCAAGGTTTTTTTTTGTGCCAATCTGCCTTAGTATGGCATTTTATTTAAGTGATGCATGTTCACGCAAAAAAGAACCTCGGTGTTGTATGCACGAATTAACTTCCGATATTTGAGGACATGAAAAACCTTTATTTATCCCTTTTAATTTTCGCCCCTCTTTTGACCGCTTCATGTGGATCCAACGAACCTGCTGGTGATGAAACTGCCGATTTAAACGTGGCCGCTTTAGAAAATATTTCTGAAACACCTCCCATGGCAACATCGCCTTGGGAAGGCATATACCTCGGTGATCAAAGCGGATATTTTTTAACCAAGCCATCAGGGGAGCCCATGGTCATTAACGGAAACAAAATCCCTGTACCTGGATCAACTTATACGATTACTATGACAGGACTGGGTATAGAGGTCATGCAAGTTGCGAAGGACGCGTCTATGGATCCGGTATTATACATTGGCACTTGTTTGGTTGATGCACAAACCGACTCGATGGCCCAATTGACTTGTACGTGTAAAGAGCAATCTTCAAGCAAATACCCTGCGGAGCCAGAGCTCGCTCTCGCCATTAATTTAACAGATCAAACGATGGGGGTCAAAGGGAATTTCGGGCCTGAATTTACTGTAATTAAACAGTAAGTCACGTCACATTTTAGATAAGCTCGCATTTGTCTAAAACACGGTAAATAGCCTAAATAAGACCATAAAAGCGGCTAAAAGCGCCTAAACCAACACTAAGTGCAATTAAAACGGATTAAGGCGTGAGGGCGTCAATTTGCGTTTGTAGCTCAGAAACGGTTGCTTGTAGATTTTGAATTTCAAGGATCAATAGCTGAATTTCATTCAGGTTATTGTCAATGCTTGATACGAGATCAACTCCATTTGAGGAAATCATGCCGGTGACATTAAAGTCTCCTTTTAATAGCGCATCTGAACTGCTGACCTCAAAGATGTTCGATCTGCTAGATGCGTGAACTCCGTTTCCAACGACAAACAAAGTTCCCGAAATATTTTCTTCGTTATATTCTCCGACTACAGTAGAGTATTGCTGGTCGGCGATCACACTGTTTCCCATCGCTGTCGCGCCTGTCGCTGAAGCCAAAGATGACCTTCCTCCTGCATGGCTATAGCTTCCAGAAGAGGTGGTCTGATATCCTTGTGCGTGTGAAGAAAAGCCATCTGCAGTTGTTTCATACCCTTCAGAGTGAGCTGCAGCAGCTAAGGCACTTGTTCCTTCACCTTCAGCATGGGCACATGTAGAATTTGCGACAGTATATCTATTTTCTGCATGAGAATAAAGCCCGCTCGCAACAGACCCATATCCTTCCGCGTGAGCCGAGATGTTTAGCGCCTGGGTTTGGTAACCTTCGCTGTGTGTGTAGTCAAATTGGGCAAGTGTTTGCATGCCTTCAGCATGTGAGCCTATACCGGAAGAATAAGTGAGCATTCCTTCAGAATGAGACCCCAAGGCTGTCGCTACAGTTGATTCGCCTTGCGCCACCGAACAATCTCCAGTAGCGACACTTCGATTTAACCCCACGGAAAAGGAACCGGTTGCTTCAGAATTCTCACCTTGCGAAAGTGCACCTTCAATGTTTAATGTTCCAGAAACTTCACCTCCTGATGAAACACCCTCCACTGGAGGTAGGTCAGAAAAAACGGAAAGGGTAAGTGCCAGTCGTGCCTCTTCTAATGTTGAAGCACCTGTGCCTCCAAATTCAATAGGCAGTGTTCCCTCAGCGACAAACGATTCACCGAAAAAGGATAGGAACCCCAATAAATCGGTGGCCTCGATCGTCCCACTTCCATCAACATCGGGATTGTAAGGAAGAAGACTGGTGTTGGAGGTTTGCGAATAGCCTTTAAGCGTTGCTATTGCGAACACGAGTCCCAAAATAAAAGTTTCTTTAATGTGGTACATAACAGTAGGTTTATGTTTTTTGTATAACAAATATAAGTTTTTTCTATACAGAGTGCAAATATTATAGGACATAATAAAAGCCACCCCTCGTTAAAAGGGCGGCTTTATTAGGTTTAGGCTATCAAATTATTGAATGACAAGTAATTTTTTAGATGTCATGAAACCTCGAGATGTCACTCGAACCTGATACATTCCGGCTTCTAAACCATTTGTCCCAATTAACACTGTTTGAGGCCAATCCGCGATCACGACTTGTTCAAATGGCTGAAGCACAAGAGATCCCTCCATCGTCGTTATCTCAACTTTAACTGATGCGACCTCCTGAATTGTAAAGGTCAACGTAGTCGATGAGTTTGTCGGATTAGGAGACAATGCATCTATTGTGATGTAGTCTTTTGCCATCGTGTTTGCAGAACTAGATGCTTCGCTTTCTCCCTGTAGTCCTCCCTCGTCATTGATGCAAGCCTCACTTGAGATGTCTACTGTGTATCCGAATGTTTCGGAGTTTCCAGAGCAGTCAGTCAGTGTGTAATCACGCGTGATTTCGTAAGGAAGGCAACAGTTAAGATCCCCGAATAGGTCACCAGATCCCATGATGCTTTCACCTTGGAACTCCCCGCTGTAGTAGAACCAACCGCTAAATCCGAATTCCGAATTTTTGTTGTTTGCGCCCTCACCGAGTTGGAATCCAAAGTATTCATTACTTGGTTGGTGACTCATAGTAAGTGCGTTTCCTTCGTAGTCACCCCAACCAATTAATTGGCTTGAGTTCTGAAGGATAGCGTAATGCCATAGCGTATGATCTCCAAGTCCACAATCTGATTTAAAGCTGTGGTATCCTTCTTGTCCACTCCACTCATCCCATGTCATGTCAGCAGAGAAGTCAGCAATGACAGTCCAACCCGCATTCGGGTTAGCGCTAGACACAGCAGTCAACTCAAGATGACGTGTTCCATCAGAATATGTTGACACAAGACCTTCTAGTGTGGTGTAGAATTCATCTCCAGGAAAGTTGAACATGCGAATACTATGTGCGTCATAATTGTCGCAAGTCTCACCGTCTTCCAGCGCCTGAGGATTCGTGATTGTACAGTATCCAGAGACGTCTCCGGATGGTGCAAATTCTCCACTTGTTTCCTCGTTAAACGTTAGGCCTACTTCATTGTCACAGTTGTCAACGTATGAGATATCTACAGCTTCTGGAATTGTTACGTTGCCCCAGATATCATCCCAACATACTTCAATGATATCGCCATTATCTAGACCATTAGAGTCTGTGATTTGTGGCGCTTCTGTATCTAGAACAATGATTGTAAATGAATCACTCGTTACATTTCCGCACGCGTCAGTCGCAGTCACGGAGACCAAATGTGTGTAGTTGCCACATCCGTCTGTTGCAAGCGTATCACGCGTTTCTTCAATAGAAACAACTCCACAGTTGTCAGAAGCCTCAATTGAATATGGCGCTTCTTCACATTGTGTATTTGAATCTTCAGGGAAGATCGTAAAGACAGGCGCTGTCGTATCTACGACAGTTATTGTCTGCGTTGCACTTGTTGCGTTTCCACATAGATCAGTTGCTGTAAACACACGTGTAAGAACATATGCTTCTGGGCAATCCGTATCGTTTGTTGAAGTCTCTTCTATAGCGATGTCTACTGAACCACAGTTGTCTGTCGCCGTAGCTTCTTCTAAAGAGAGTACGTCAGAACACTCTGCAGTGAAATCTGCAGGGAGGAACGTAAACTCAGGAGCCGTTGTATCTACGATTGTGATCACTTGAGTTGCTGAACTCTCATTTCCACACTCGTCCGTTGCAGTGAATATCCGTGTTAGCGTGTATTCATTTGGACAGTCTCCGTCTGTAGTTACTTCTTCAATGGTAACAGTTGTTTCAGTGCACAGGTCTGAAGCTGTCGCCAAATCAAGGACCAGTTCATTCGAACATTCAGTCGTGTAATCTTCAGGTACAGATGTAAACTCTGGCGCTGTCGTATCGATAAATGTGATGCTCTGTTGCGCCGAAGTCGCATTTCCACAATTGTCTGTCGCTGTAAACGTTCTTATCCAAGAATAAGCGCCGTTACAATCTCCAAGCAAGACCTCAACTTCTACTGTAACCTCAGGATCAGAACAGTTATCTGTAGCTGTCGCGTCCTCAAGTATCAGCTCTTCACTGCATTCTATTGTGAAGTCAGCAGGTACAGATGTAAACTCTGGCGCTGTTTCATCATATAGAACGATGATTTGTTGTAATGTAGAACTGTTGCCACACTCATCCGTAGCAATATATGTTCGGAGTAACGTTCCAACTGGAGAGACACATCCACCGCTTACTGGCGTTTCCTCGTAAGTAAGCGTGACTTCGCCACAGTTGTCTGTAGCATCTACCGTAATTACGTCATATTCATCACATGGTAGAGAGACTTCAAGTTCTTCCAAACCGAAGTCAGGCGCTGTCGTATCCACAACTGTGATTGTCTGCGTCGCACTTGTCGTGTTTCCACAAAGATCAGTTGCTGTAAACACACGTGTCAGAACATAAGCTTGTGGACAGTCCGTATCGTTTGTTGAAGACTCTTCCATAGAAATTTCTACTGATCCACAGTTGTCTGTCGCTGTAGCTTCTTCTGACACGAGTTCGTCAGAACACTCTGCAGTGTAATCTGCAGGGAGGAATGTAAACTCGGGAGCCGTTGTATCCACGATTGTAATGACTTGAGTTGCAGAACTTGAATTTCCGCACTCGTCTGTTGCAGTGAATGTACGTGTGAGCGTGTATTCATTTGGACAGTCTCCGTCTGTAGAAACCTCTTCAATGGTCACAGAGGTCTCAGAACAGAGGTCTGAAGCTGTTGCCAAATCAAGGACCAGTTCATTCGAACATTCAGTTGTGTAATCTTCAGGCACAGATGTGAACGCTGGCGCTGTCGTATCGATGAATGTAATCACCTGCTGCGCCGAAGTCTCATTTCCACAATTGTCTGTTGCTGTAAATGTTCTTATCCAAGAATAAGTACCGTTACAATCTCCAAGTATGACCTCTATTTCTTCTGTAATCTCAGGAGAAGCACAGTTGTCGGTAGCGATCGCCTCCTCAAGAAGCGGTTCCTCACTACACTCTACTGAAATGTCTGCAGGGACAGATGTAAATTCTGGCGCAGTTTCATCAAAAAGGAGAATGATTTGTTCGAATGAAGAACTGTTGCCACACTCATCCGTAGCAATATATGTTCGGAGTAACGTTCCAACTGGAGAGACACATCCGCCGCTCACTTGAGTTTCCTCGTAAGAAATCGTTACTGAGCCACAGTTGTCTGTAGCATCTACAGTAATTACATCAGATTCATCACATGGCAGCGTTACTTGATTCTCTTCCAAACCGAAGTCAGGCGCTGTTGTGTCTACAACTGTGATTGTTTGTGTCGCACTTGTCGCATTTCCACAAAGGTCAGTTGCTGTATACACTCGTGTTAGAACATATGCTTGTGGGCAATCCGTATCGTTTGTTGAAGATTCTTCCATAGAAATTTCTACTGCACCACAGTTGTCTGTCGCTGTCGCCTCTTCTGAAGCGAGTATGTCAGAGCACTCTGCAGTGTAATCTGCAGGGAGGAACGTAAACTCAGGAGCAGTCGTATCAACAACAGAAATGGTTTGGTCTACAAAAGAAACGTTTCCACACTCATCAGTTGCTGAGAATGTTCGGATCAGTTTGTATTCGTTGTCACACTCACCTGCTTCCTCTACGAAAGTCACTTCAACTTGAGCTGTGCTACAAAGATCTGATGCGGTAGCCATCTCAAGTGTCAGTTCTTCATTACACTCAATTGTGTAGTCTGAAGGAACCGTATCAAAAGAAGGACCTGTTGTATCAACAATCAAGATGGTTTGAGAAGCAACCGTGAAGTTGTCACAATCGTCTTCCGCAGTAAATGTGCGCACTAAAGTGTACTCACCTTCACATGCGCCAGGCGTAACTTCTTCTGTGATGACGATCTCAGCAGTTGCACAATTGTCGCTCGCTTCTGCTAATTCTAGGATGAGCTCATCGCTACACTCACTCGTGTAATCAGCAGGAACATATGTGAATTCAGGAGCTGTCTCATCAACGAGTCTCAAGAACTGCTCAAACATTGAACTGTTTCCACAATCATCAGTTGCGATGTATGTACGCATGTACATCCCTATAGGATGAACACAACCACCACTAACCGCTTGGTCTGTGAAGGTTATTTCTACGTCTCCACCACAGTTGTCTTCCCCAGTTACATACGTATTTAAATCTGGGTAACTGTCACATTCAATCGTGATTTCAATGTCACCAGACATGATAGGACCCACATTGTCGTAAACAGTGATTGTTTGTTGGTGTGCAGTTTCGTTTCCGCAATCATCAATCCAAGTGTAGGTTCTTAATGCTTGATAGCATCCAGTCCCTCCCACATTAACGATGGAGTCATTCACCCAAGTAAATGAGACATCGGTGTCACAATTGTCAGATTCAGTATGAGAACCAAATTCAACATCTGATGCGTATTCTTCACATGTCACACTCGCATCTTCTATCGAAGCTGTTGGAGCGATCTCATCAAGTAACGTAATTACTTGAACAAGAGATGTGGTATTCTCACACGCATCCATTGCTGTCCATGTACGATGTATTGTACGTGAACCCTCTGAAATATTGTCGTCGGCATCACAGTCAAATGAAATTAATTCGTCTTCGAATGTTACTTCTATGAGATTGTCCCAAAGAGGGCCACAGTTGTCATATGATGTTGCTTGACCTGTAATACTTACATCAAGATCTGCTTCACAATTTTCATCAATGGTCCCTGTATAGTCAGCAGGAATCTCTAAAGTAGGTGCAACAAAATCAGTCAATGACACGAACTGTTCCGCTGTCGAGAAGTTCCCGCAATCATCAGTTGCAGTCCAAATCCTCATCCATACGCCAAGGCATCCCCCTGACATGAGTGAACTGTTCACTGAATATGTAATTTCCCCACAATTGTCTTCTGCATAAAGCGGTAACTGAGTAGGGTCGTTGGGATCGGTTAAGAAATCACAAGCAACGATTTCAAAATTCTCATAAGCTTCAAATACTGGAGCTGTTGTATCAACAATAGAGATGGTTTGTGTTGCGCTTGTTTCATTTCCACAATCGTCAATTGCTGTGAATACACGTACAATTGTGAAAGTGTCTGTGCATCCTCCTGCAATTGTATCTGTCGTTTCTGTGATCTCAACTGAACCACAGTTGTCCACAGCAGAAGAAGCGTCAAACGGATGCGCGTCAGAACATTCAGCCGTATAGTCCGCAGGTATTGATGTAAACTCTGGACCTGTTGTATCAACAATTGTAATGATCTGTTCAGCTGCAGAAGAATTTCCACACTCGTCCGTCGCCGTAAAGGTTCGGGTAATTGTGTAGTTTCCAATACATGAACCAGCTAGCGTATCAGCAGCATAGACTATTTCCACAGCACCACAGTTGTCTTCAGCTGAAGCCAAGTCGAATGGATGTGCGTCTGAGCATTCTGCAGTATAATCTTCAGGAACATTTGTGAACTCAGGAGCAGTTGTGTCCTGGATTGTAATCGTCTGAACTTCTGAAGAAGTATTGTCACAATGATCCGTAGCTGTAAAGGTTCTAAGAATTGTGAAATTACCGATACAATCTCCAGCGACCGTGTCCGTAGAGATTGTGAACGTCGGAGCAGAATCACAGTTGTCAGTTGCCGTAGCGTCTGTGTCGAACGGATGTTCATCCGAACACTCAGCGGTGTAGTCTGCGGGCCAGCTCGTTATAACTGGAGCCACCTCGTCAATCAACACAATGATTTGTTCTATAGACGTAGCGTTTCCACACTCGTCCGTCGCAGTATATGTTCGTAGAAGTGTTCCGATTGGCGTAACACATCCGCCACTTACAGGGACATCAAAAAATGTTATTACCACATCTCCACATCCATCAGTTGCATCCACTGTGATGAGATCTTGGTTGTCACAAGAAAGTGATGTTTGAGGCAATTCGTCACCAAACTCTGGTGCGATAGTGTCTTCAATAGTGAATGTAGAAATGGTTGTACTCACGTTTCCACAGTTGTCACTCGCGGAGAAAGTCACAGTTGCTGACCCAGTTATTCCGCAATCATCAGAAAGCGAATTGAAATCGTTGTTCCAGGTAACATCCGCACAATTATCTGTTGCAGACGCGCCGCCGTTCGATGCAATCCATGCTTGCAGTTCTTCTAAGTTACCAGATCCGTCGCACTCAACTGTAACATTTGCTGAGGCTGGCTCTATAGAAGGAGCTGTTGTGTCTTGAACAAGTATCGATTGTTCCCAAATAGATGCGTTTCCAGTACAGTCTGTTGCACTCCAACGACGAATGAGTTCGTAGCTGTCAGGACAATCACCATCAATACGTAGTTCACCATCGTAAAGGATTTCGACGGGTGCATCAAGATCGATACAGTTATCTACTGCCACCAATTCCGAAGGGTCAACTGCTTCAGGCACCATGTCGCATTCAACGATTTGGTCTTCAGGACCTTCAATGAATACCGGTGCTTCAGTGTCAACACGAGAAACATGCTGTGTGACCACGGTTGTGTTTCCACAGATTGGGTCGATTGCAGCATATACAATGTCAGCAAATTCGCCTCCACATTGTACATCTAGGAATACATCTTCATCAAGGTCTACAATAATATCACCTGAAAGACCTGAAACAGTTTGTCCGTCAATGGTTCCATTCCAAGCAAACCAACCTCCCAAACCATATCCACAGTTGTGGTTGTTACCTCCTTCTCCAAGCTGAAAACGCTTAGATAATGAGACCGGCATGTGGTCCAGATAGATTTGACCTTCTAATGATCCAGTACCTGTGAGGCGAGAGATCGTATTTTGAAGGGTGTAAACTGTGATTCCAGCAGGATCTACAGTACAATTCCACGCCGTTAATAATGTGTTATAATTCGACTCAGCCAACCAAGGAATTGCGTTTTGTTGATTTTCAAAGAAAACATCAACGGCAAAGGTTTGGTCTGCATCAGCCATACATGCAATTTCACCTGTTAATCGAGCCGTTCCCGTTGCTGGGTAACGAACAAGTACAAGGGGTTCAACTTCAACAAAATAGTCACTAGCAGAAACACCGTACATCGAACTTAGACCGTAAATACGGAATGCGCCATCAACACCAGGCCCGTAAGCGGTCTCAACATTGTTCGTAATGGTACTCGCTATTGCTTGGTTGTATTGACAAAATACTTCGACGTTTTCACCTGTACAAGGATTAATTGCTTCAACAGTTGGATCACATTCTCCGGGGAGATCTTCCTCACACTGCACACTGTAATCTGAAATGTCAGTTGTGAATACAGGTTGGCACCCTTCACATCCAGTAAATATGCCATCACAATCATATCCAGACTCAGGATATGTACAGCTGCCATCATTAAGGGTCGCAGTTTCATCATAGTTACAAGCTGTAATATCGGTACATCCAAGGATTTCCGAATCGTCACAGACACCATTTGAATTCTCGTCAGAAGTACAATCACCTCCACATACGCCGAGTGCGTCAAACTGACTTCCGTCACAGTCACAAT
>CAJQPF010000138.1 GCA_905480095.1 uncultured Flavobacteriales bacterium | reverse complement strand
CACTTCTCAATTGTTGAATAATCTCATCCTTAAGAACCCCCATCTCAATCCCTGGCAGCGCCTTGACCATAATTGTATTGCCCTCCATATTTCGGGTGTCAAAAATCCGAGGGGCAAAGGTGGCTGGGACCATAACGAATTCATCAAAGCCGTTGGAAATCATGGATTCTCCTTCTTGGGAAAACGTGCCAATAACCTCAACTCTTTTGCCCCCAATTTTAAGTTTCTGACCTAGCACCTCTTTTGAACCAAAAAGGTTCATTGCAATGTCATATCCCACGATAGCCACAGGGCTCCCGGACGCACTTTCTGAACCGTTAAAAAACCTGCCCGACGCCAGGTCCAAACTAATCACACCAGGATAAGTTTGTGACACTGCGGCAACGGGGACATTGGGATATGCGTTTTCGGATGCTTCAAGGTTAAACATACCCTTCATTTGAAAAGCAACGTCAGAAGCTTGAGTGAGTCGCCCAGCAAGTTCTTCAGAATCACGAAGTGAAGGCTCTCTCCTTTGGACATACTTCCACCACGGATAATCTTCCCCCATACTCCATGGCCATTTGCTTACAAAGAGGACATCGTCATCGAGCATATTGAATGATTCCATCAGATCCTCCTCCATAGAATCGACGACAGCAAATATTGAGCTAATCACAAAAATGCCCACCATTACCCCTAACAAGGAGAGAAACGTACGCAATTTATTCACGACAATAGCGCTCCATGCGAAGCTTAAACTTTCTCTTAATAATCGCAGCCACATCATACCTCCAAAGCTACACCTTGAGTTAACTTCGCTCACTCAAAATCATTATCTTTTTCATATGTCTCAACCAAGAAAGCTTCGCTCAGCCCTCATCTCAGTTTTTAACAAAGATGGATTGGCTCCAATCATTCAGGAATTGATTCGTCTTGAAGTGACCATCTACTCAACGGGTGGAACCCAGAAAACAATAGAAGAACTTGGAGGAACAGTCATTCCAGTTGAAACGCTGACAGATTACCCATCCATTTTAGGCGGTCGTGTTAAAACACTACACCCCAAAGTATTTGGTGGAATATTATCGAGAAGGGATGATGAAGGTGACCAAAAACAGATGACGGAATATGCGATTCCAGAAATCGACCTAGTTGTCGTTGACCTTTATCCTTTTGAAGAAACAGTGTCGAGCGGTGCAAGTGCAGACGCAATTATCGAAAAGATTGACATTGGTGGGATTGCCCTCATACGTGGCGCTGCAAAAAACCACAAAGACGTCGTGATTGTTCCCAGTATGGATGATTACGGGAGATTATTGGATATTCTCCAAAACCAAGATGGAGAAACATCGCTTGAAGAAAGGCGCGAACTGGCTTCCAGAGCGTTCCGTACGAGTTCTCATTACGACACGATGATTCAACAGTACATGCTTGGTACCACAGATAATATATCACCGCTTGACACATTAAACCTCAGCGTATCTGAGGTGAAACCTTTGCGATATGGTGAAAACCCGCACCAAGCTGGGCGGTTTTTTGGGGATTTAAACGGCATCCTTAAACAGCTTCATGGGAAAGCACTTTCTTACAACAATCTTTTAGATGTTGATGCCGCCGTAAGCTTAATGGAAGAGTTCAAAAACGATGCGCCCACATTTGCAATCATGAAGCACAACAATGCGTGTGGCCTTGCAACACGTGAAACACTCGCTGAAGCATACGCGCGGGCACTCGAAGGAGATCCAGTGAGTGCTTTTGGAGGCGTCTTAATTGCAAACCGACCAATCGACCTCGCAACAGCCAATCAAATCCACACGCTTTTCTGCGAAGTTGTTATTGCGCCACGTTTTGATGCCGATGCGCTAGACCTTTTAAAAGGAAAGAAAAACAGAATTCTTCTGGAAAGACAAGACGTATCTCTACCGACCTCTACCGTGCGAACTGCATTAAATGGCTTTCTTGTTCAGGAGCGGGACAACAAGATTGAGGATCCGTCTGACCTTACGTGTGTAACCGAGGTGAATTCTGATGAAAATGAGATTGCCGATATGCTGTTTGCAATGAAGCTTGCCAAGCACACGAAGTCAAACACCATCGTTTTTGCGAAGGATGGTCAACTTCTTGCGTCAGGAACAGGCCAAACCTCAAGGGTTGACGCACTCAAACAAGCCGTTGAAAAAGCTGCAGGGTTGGGCCTTTCACTTGAAGGAAGTTCGATGGCCTCAGATGCCTTCTTTCCTTTTCCAGACTGCGTTTCACTTGCAGCTGAAGCTGGAATAAAAAACGTGATACAGCCTGGTGGATCAATCAATGACAACAAAAGCATTGATGTTTGCAATACGTTGGGACTTGCGATGTACACCACTGGAACAAGACATTTCCGTCATTAACAATTCGCTAACAGGCAAACGCAACGTTTTCAACCTAATTGGAAACTTATCCACTAAGTCACATTTAGAGCGTTTTCAAATCGGTTTTGTATTCGTGAAAGTGTAAATTTGAGTATGGGCTTGTTTAACTTTTTCGTGCAGGATATCGCCATTGATTTGGGAACTGCAAATACAATTATTTACTACCAAGACAAAGTCGTCGTTGACCAACCTTCGATAGTAGCGAAGGACATTAAAACGGGACGCGTCGTTGCAATAGGTCGCCTTGCACAACAAATGCATGGAAAAACGCATAAAAACATCGAAACGATAAGACCATTAAGGGATGGTGTCATTGCCGATTTTGAGTCTGCTGAGCAGATGATAAAAGGCATGATTAAAATGATCAACGAGAATAAGAAATCTTGGTTTACGCCCTCTCACCGAATGGTCATATGCATCCCTTCTGGGATCACAGATGTAGAGAAACGCGCTGTAAAGGATTCGGCAGAGCATGCAGGAGGCAAGGATGTCTATCTCATTCATGAACCTATGGCCGCAGCAATTGGCATAGGCATCGATGTAGAGGAACCTATGGGCAATATGATCGTCGATATTGGAGGAGGCACATCTGAGATCGCCGTCATTGCACTTGGAGGAATCGTAACCGACACAAATATTAGAATTGCTGGGGACGAGTTTACACGTGATATTGAAGATTACATGAGACGTCAGCATAACATTTTGATTGGAGAAAGGACGGCTGAGCAAGTGAAAATAAATGTGGGGTCTGCAATCAGTAAACTTGAAAACCCGCCTGAAGACTATCCTGTTCTGGGCCGTGACTTGATGACTGGACATCCCAAAGAAGTCATCGTTACGTATTCTGAAATAGCGGGGTGTCTTGACAAGAGCATCGGTAAAATTGAGGATGCAATTCACACTGCTTTAAATCAAACACCACCTGAACTCTCTGCGGATATCTTTAAAACCGGCATTTACTTGGCCGGAGGTGGCGCACTTTTACGTGGTCTGGATATTCGTATTTCATTACGCACAAAGTTGCCTGTCCATATTGCTGAAGACCCGCTTCACGCTGTCGCAAAAGGAACAGCGATTGCACTTAAGAACATTGAACGTTTCCCATTCCTCATGCATGGATAGGATATGTGAATAATATGCCTATTCAGTGCACACATTAATTCAACTACTTCGCCGTAATCACCGAATGGTGCTCTTTGTATTGCTTGAAATTATCGCGCTTAGTTGGATCGCGTCTACACATGCTTATCCCCAAGGAAGGATCACATCAATTGGAATGAAAATGTCATCCAGTTGGACTGAGACGCTCGGGCGAATGATGTATCTCAAAGATTTGAAGACGACAAATGTCAACTTATTAAGGGAGAACGCCAGGCTTAGGACAGCACATTTAAATTCTCAGAAGACAGGCTTAATTGACACCTTAAATGTGACGCTTAATCAAGAAGTCTGGAAGAGTATTCCCGCTGAAATAATTAGATACTCATCCGACTTTAAGAACAATATTTTAGTTGCAAATCGAGGACGTTCGTCAGGGATTATGCCTGGGATGGGCATGCTAGATCATGGGAATATTGCGGGGTTAGTGACTGAAGTTACTGAACACGAATCTCTTGTGCTGCCTATCATTCATTTAAATACTCAATGGAGTGTAAGACTTGGAAATGATGGAGCGATTGGGAGAATGGTGTGGTCTGGACAAGGCACTGAATATGCAACTTTGAAGGATATTCCGCTCACAGAACTCATTATTCCTGGGGACCCTATAGTAACCACTGGGTTTCAGGGCACATTCCCTTCTGGCCTGGAGGTAGGTAAAGTGGAAGAAGTCCTTGTAACGCAGGCTGATAAATTTCAATCTGTCACGGTTAAACTAGGTGCCAATTACAAACACATTCACTATGTTGAATTCCTAACGAACGCCCGTTCAGGAATAATCGATTCACTGATAACTCTCGCCCCAGAATGAACGCTATGATTCGCGCAATAGGTTTACTTGCCCTCACTTGGTTTTTACAAGTGATGGTTTTTCGGTTTGGCATATTTTCAAATGGATGGCTTGTAATATGTTTTCATATCTATGGACTGATACTCTTGCCATTGGATTTGCCAAAAGCGAGTTATTTGATCATCGGGGCTGCGACAGGCGCATTTTTAGATGTTGTGATTCTGACTGGGGGGCTACATATGGCTGCTGGGACATTCGCGGGATTCATGATTCCGAGATGGAGTGAATTAATTACCCCGCGGGATGGCTTTATAAAGGGGCACTCTATCAATGTAAACGACGATGGGTGGGGCCGGTTCATCGGGCTAAGCATCCTGATTACCCTTTCGTACATGTTCGTGCTGTTTGCAGTAGAAGGATTTAAATGGAGTTTGATCCCAAGCGCGTTTGCAAAAGCGCTTTGTTCAAGTGTGCTTAATGTTATTCTCTTTTCTATCGCTCAGGGGTTGTTTGGTCAAAAACCAAAAACCAAGGGCCCTAAAGTCAGTGCATATCCTTGGTCATGAATAAAACAGGGCTGAAAAATCGAAGTCTTGTTTTCGGAGGGATTGTTGTCATCATCTCGCTTGTTTTTATTGCGAGATTGGGACACATTCAACTCATAAGTTCAGATTGGTCGAATTATGCAGGCAGACTTACTGAAGAACGTGAAGCACTAGATCCAATGAGGGGAAAGTTTCTCGACAGGAATGGGGCGTTGATTGTCTCAAATATTGCGAGTTACGATCTTTTAATTACGCCTCGAAAAGCAAAAAATTTAGATACAATCGCACTCGGAAAAGTTCTGGGGTTGGAATATGAAGCGCTGAAAAAACGTCTTGACAAAGCAGCTGCATATTCTAGATATGTGCCTTCTATCATGGTGAAGCAATTGAATGCGCAAGAATTCGCAATGATGTCTAAAGACCTCATGAACTTCCCCGGAATAAAATCTAAGACGCGCTCCGTAAGGTCAAACGTAGCTGGGGTTGCAGGGCATATTCTGGGGGAATATAGAGAAGTTGACAGAGCCGATATTCGTGGAGATGCGTATTATCAACTGGGAGATTATAAAGGCAAGTCTGGCCTTGAATCGTCTTTTGAACAATCTCTGAGAGGGATACCTGGCGCTCGATATCACATTGTTGATGTAAGAAATAACGTACAAGAAACCCTTCTTGAACTTGACACAATGCCCATTCCAGGTAAGGATGTCACGCTCACGATTGATGTTGAGTTGCAGAAATATGCAGAAAAATTACTGCGCGGAAAAAGAGGCAGTGTCGTTGCGATTGAACCCGAAACTGGGGAAATTCTGGCGATCGTATCGGCGCCATTCTATGACGCAAATAGTTTGACCGGGACCCGAAGAGGTAGTGTCTATGACAGCTTAAATACCCATCCATGGAAACCCCTTTATAACCGAGCATTAAGAGGGACCTATAGACCTGGGTCCATATTTAAAATGGTACAGGGACTCATTGCTTTGGACGAGGGCGTGATTTCAGCAAATACGACAATCGCATGCAACAGATCAATCATCGGATGCCATGGACCACACACAGCCGACAATCTCACTGATGCAATAAGTCACTCCTGTAATCCATATTTCTATGAAGTGATGCGGAGGGTGGTTCTGAAGGGACGCGATCCAAATCCACTCAAAGACGCTTCCATAGGTCTGACAAACTGGAATGAAAAAATAAAAGAATTTGGGTTTGGCACGAAACTCGGAGGACATATCCCGTGGGTGAGGCCTGGAAGCATTCCGAATGCTTTGGTCTATGACAAGATCTACGGTAAAAATCACTGGGGATATAAGACCATTTATTCGATTTCAATCGGAGAAGGTGAATTGCTCACAACCCCACTACAAATGGCAAATCTGGCAGCGATAATAGGAAACAGGGGCTACTATCGAGAACCACACCCGGTTCGGGACATCGGTGGTTTAGGAAAACCAGCTGGAATAGACTCTATTCACACCCTTGATATCCTGCCGAAGCATTTCGAAACCGTGGTGAATGCAATGCAAAAAGTCATCGAGGACCCTAATGGTACGGGTAACCTTGCTCAAATCGAAGGAATGACAATCTGCGGAAAAACCGGCACTGTTCAGAACAAAGGAAAGGAAGACCACAGTGTCTTTATCGCTTTTGCGCCACGGGACAATCCAAAAATTGCATTAAGTGTATATGTGGAATATGCAGGTGCTGGAGGTGCCTGGGCTGCCCCAATTGCAGGTCTGCTTGTAGAAAAATATCTTACAGATACGGTTTCAAACACACTTCGGGAGGAAAGAATATTAGCGTTTCAACCATGACACTTAGAGAATCATCCATATATAAAAACATAGATTGGTCCCTCGTAATCCTAGTGGGTGTTCTCATGTTTTTTGGATTGCTTAACGTCGTAAGTGCCACTTCAAATCTGGAAATCGCAGACTGGTTTGATTGGAGTGGGAAAGGAGGTAAGCAGCTGATGTGGATTTTAATCTGTTCGTTTTTAGGATTTTTAATTCTCAATATTGAAAGTGAGTTTTTTATCAGAACATCGGTTCTGCAATACCTCTTAACACTCGTCCTTCTTGTAGCTGTCTTGATCGTGGGCAAAAAAATCGGAGGCGCCCGATCCTGGTTTGGGCTTGGTGGAATGAGTCTACAACCCAGCGAATTTGCCAAACCCACAACCGCACTTCTTCTCGCTTGGTATCTATCTCGTGATGCGACCAAGTGGCGAAGTCTTAAAGTTCGCTTTCTGTCATTTCTAATTGTGGGGATCCCAGCAGGATTAATTCTACTCCAACCCGATGCGGGAACCGTTCTCGTCTTTGCTGGATTTGTCTTTGTACTATATCGAGAGGGGTTAAGCGGAAACATACTCATTCTTGGATTCGGAGCCTTATTAATTGCCATTGCTACTATTCTTATAGGTACAACAACCGTTCACTATCCATTCTTTGGCACTGAATCAGGGATAGGTGTGTTTTGGATTGCATGGATTGCAATCGGAACAGGCATTGTTTTTCTCGCAAAATATTTGACGGTTCCAAGAAAAAGAAAAAAAATATCCAGGTGGGGCATTGCAAGTATTGTTGCTGGTTTGATGGTTTCAATTGGATTACATCTCGGCATGGAGACCGTTCTTAAATCACACCAAAGAGACCGAATCCATGTCCTGTTTGGTATAGACGTAAACAATCCAGATGCCGATTATAACATCCGACATGCAAAAGCAGCAATAGGAAGTGGCGGGTTTTCGGGCAAGGGGTGGATGCATGGACCCATGACTGCTTATAGCTTTGTTCCAGAACAAGAAACTGACTTTATATTTTGTACGGTGGGTGAAGAGTGGGGGTTTGCGGGAAGTGTTCTTGTCATCCTGCTATTCACACTTTTCATATTAAGAGTGATCGTTATTGCAGAACGGCAACGGTCAAATTTCACACGGATATACGCTTATGGTGTCGCCAGCATTTTCTTTATGCACTTATTCGTGAATGTTGGAATGGTTTTAGGTCTTGCACCAGTCATTGGAATTCCATTGCCTTTTTTCAGTTATGGCGGATCGTCGTTGATTGGATTTACGTTCTTAATTGCAGTACTTATAAGGCTTGATGGAGAGCGATTCCGGATCCTTAGGTAAGTTTTTAGACAAATCTCATCAATTTGACTGGCGGCATCCTTGGTTGGCAAGAAGTTATCCAGCCTGAGTTACCTAGATACTGAAAACCTAAAGTCCCAGAAGCACTTCCTCTGGCTGTTTTCCGCCAAATAACATTCTCTCTGGATTTTCAAGGAGCTGTTTTACAAGGTATAAAAAGCTGACACTCTCTTTTCCATCTACAATACGGTGGTCATAACTGAGCGCGACGTACATGATCGGACGGATTACCACTTGACCATCAATGGCCACTGGACGTTCAACGATATTGTGCATGCCCAAGATCGCACTTTGGGGTGGGTTGATAATAGGTGTCGATAACATCGAGCCAAACACACCGCCGTTTGTGATGGTAAACGTCCCGCCTTGCATTTCGTCTACGGTAAGTACACCATCTCTCGCTCTAATAGCAAGACGCTTAATTTCACCCTCAATTTCTGCAATAGACATGACTTCGGCATTCCTTACAACAGGGACCATTAGACCTTTGGGAGAGCTTACCGCAATACAGACATCTACATAGTCATGGTATAGCACTTCCTTTCCATCTATCATCGCATTGACACCTGGGTAGGCAGCTAGAGCAGTTGTCACAGCTTTTGTAAAAAACCCCATAAAACCAAGACCGACACCTTTCTCTTCTTTAAACTTGACCTTGTATTTGGCCCTGAGGTCCATAATGGGCTTCATGTCCACTTCGTTAAAAGTGGTAAGCATTGCTGTCTCATTTTTTACACCAACGAGTCGTTCGGCTACTTTTCTGCGCAACATCGACATACGTTCTGATCGAACCTCACGAGATCCGGTCCATCCACCTTGAGCAGAAGCCGATGAAGGATCAAATCCTGCTGCTAAAGCTGAAATCACATCTTGTTTCAGAACTCTTCCATCTCTCCCCGATCCTAAAATTGAACCTGACGAAATTCCTTTATCCGCCATCATCTTTTTAGCAGCAGGAGAAGGACTCCCCTCTGCATAGTTTTTTTGGGAAACAGGGGCTACAACTGGCTGATCTGGAGCTTTAGCAGAAGGAGTGGCTGCTGGTGTGACAGTTACTGGAGCCTCCTCGGGTACGGAAGGTGCTGGTGCATCTGTAGGTTTGTCCATTCCGGCTGGACGCTTTGCATCAGTGTCAATCAGACAACACACATCTCCTACGGGGACAACATCTCCTTCTTCTACTTTTAATGTAATGACCCCTGCCATTTCTGCTGGAAGCTCAAGCGTTGCCTTGTCTGAATCGACTTCAGCAATGGGTTGATCCTTCTCAACATAGTCACCATCGTTGACGAGCCACGCAGCAATTTCCACTTCTGATATACTCTCTCCCGGACTGGGAACTTTCATTTCAAGTATAGGCATGATTCTTAATTATTTACGTGCGTATTTCATCACATCATCCATGATAACCTCATGTTTACGAGCGTATATGACTTGTGAGCCCGCCGCAGTCGTTCCGCTGGCGGGTCTAGCGATGGCCTCTACAATATCACCTTGATAGTGCATTGAAATAAACGGCCAAGCACCCATATTCCTTGGCTCCTCTTGAAGCCAAACTACTTTTACATTGTTACCGTATCGTTTAAGTAAAAGGTGCAATGCTTCCTGAGGAAAGGGATGCAATTGCTCAATCCGGATGACGGCAATATTCGACGTACGTTTCTTATTCTGCTCAGATTCTTCGAAGCGCTCTAAGAGATCGTAGTAGATCTTTCCCGAACACAAGATAACGGTATCGACCTTTTTTGCATCGGAACCTTTTGACATGCGGGGATCGTCTAGAATTTCATGAAACTTGCCTTTTGCGAGTTCTGAAACCGTCGAAACGGCTTTCGGATAACGAAGCAGTTTCTTCGGGGTAAATGCGACCAACGGTTTGCGAAATGGCCGCAATACTTGTCTTCTCAGAAGGTGAAACATCTGAGCGGGTGTCGTGCAGTTTGTAACGATGATATTGTCCCCCGAAGCAAGCGTTAAAAACCGCTCTAAACGGCCTGAACTGTGCTCGGAGCCCATGCCTTCATACCCATGAGGGAGAAGGATTGTAAGTCCATTCATCGTTCTCCATTTATCCTCTGCCGCACTGAGGAATTGATCCCAAATAATTTGAGCCCCGTTGTTGAAATCTCCAAATTGAGCCTCCCAAATCGTCAAACATTTTGGTCTTGCAAATGCGTATCCGAAATCAAAACCAGAAACAGCATATTCTGAAAGCAGGGAATTATAGATTGACAACTTTGCTTGACCTTTCTCAAGATTATTAAGCAAGATTACTTCTTCTTCCGTGTCCTCAGTCTTTAGAACTGCGTGACGATGAGAGAACGTTCCCCGCTCTACGTCCTGACCTGAAATCCGTACAGGAAAACCTTCAACTAAGAGGGATGCATAGGCAAGCAATTCACCCATTCCCCAATCTAGGCGATCAGCGTCGAGCATCTTTTTTCTATCCTTGAGAAGCTTATCTACTTTTCTGAAAAACTTTTTCCCGTCAGGCAACATGCTTATTTTATGACCTAACGCGCGGATCTTCTTCTCTGGGCAACTTGTATCTTGAGAAGTATGGAGGTCCTCTGCTGAAGCGCTCCTGAAGTCAGCCCAAATACCTGAGAGAAAATCCTTCACTTGATTTGTGTCTTTCTCTTTCGCTATCGCAAAACCTTCCTCCATTTGCTTCATCTGGATTTGCTTAAGTGCAGCTCCTTCTTCTGAAGTAATGGTCCCCGTAGAGATGAGGTGAGACAAATACATCTCGTAAGGTGAAGGGTGAGATGCAATGGCTTTGTAGAGCTTAGGCTGGGTAAACTTTGGCTCATCCCCTTCGTTGTGACCATACTTGCGGTATCCAAGTAAGTCAATGAAAACATCCCTATGAAACGTTTGGCGATAAGATAGCGCGATGTTCATGACCTGAACAACAGCTTCAGGATCATCCGCATTCACATGAAAGATCAAACTCTGTGTCACCTTGCCCACGTCAGTGCAATACGTTGATGTGCGTGCGTCAAGATAGTTTGTTGTAAAACCAATTTGGTTATTGACGATGATATGAACTGTACCTCCGGTACGATATCCCTTCAGACCCGCCATTTGCACCACTTCGTAGACGATACCCTGACCTGCAATCGCAGCGTCTCCATGCACAAGTATCGGAAGAACAGCCTTCTCGTCGCCGCCAAGTTCATCAATTAAAGCGCGAGACATTCCTAACACCACAGGATCAACCGCTTCAAGGTGAGATGGGTTTGGGGCAAGTGTAATGTGCACATCTGCTCCCGTATCCGCTTTCTGAGTTCTAGAATGTCCCAAATGATACTTCACATCTCCTTCAAAGTTATCATCACCAGCGTATTCCTTTCCCTGAAATTCACTGAAAAGATCCATGTAGGGCTTTCCTAAAATATGAGCCAGGGTGCTTAATCTCCCCCTGTGAGCCATCCCTATGACGACTTCTTTTACACCGTGTTCCGTCCCCTTTTCAATGAGGGTATCTAAAGCAGGGATTAGAGACTCTCCTCCTTCGAGTGAAAAACGTTTTTGGCCCACAAATTTCTTCTGAAGGAACTCTTCAAATAAAGTTGCTTGACTAATTTTCTTGAGAATATGAAGCTGCTCCTTTTTATTGAATTTTTTACGGTTATTCAATTCAATATTCTCGCGAATCCAGTCCACTCGCTTGGGCTCACGTATGTACATATACTCAATACTAATGCTGTGGCAGTATGTATCTTCAAGGTGAGCAATAATGTCCTTAAGCTTTGCTGAACCCAAACCAATTTCTCCCCCGGCCTGAAAAACAGTCTCTAAATCAGAAGGGTCAAGATTGTATTGCGAGAGTGAAAGATCGGGCGTGTAAGTACGTCTCTCTCGCACTGGGTTTGTCGACGTAAAAAGGTGGCCACGTGTTCTATATCCATGAATCAGATTGAGAACACTAAACTCCTTAATGGTTTGGGGGTTCGCTGCATCATCACCGAAATGAGAATTTGCCAGATCGAATCCTGCAAAAAAGAGTCGCCAAGAACGGTCAACAGATTCTGGATTGTTGAGGTATTGAGCGTATAAAACGTCCAATTGTTTAGGCTCAATATTATTTAAAAACGATAAAGGGTCCACGTAATCGAATTAGGTGTAAATACCAGCAGCAAAGTTACATAGCTTAAATCGATTGGGCGTCAATTTTTTATACTATTTAGGCGATTTTTCAACGCATAATTAAATCTCGTCAGAACCTTCAAAGTGGCACGTTGAATAGATTGTTCTGCGAGCATTGTTGACCGAATCGAGGGATCCTCTATTTTAAGTGCATTACTCACCGTTTTCTCACCTAAATCGAGACGATAAAATGACGCGTGAATTCGATCTGGATTTACACGTATCGTATGCGCCATCCACACATTAAAAGGCGTGTGTGATTCTTTCTCATCCAATTGAAAATCTTTTACGATCTGCGCAAAGACCTCTTTTTGAAACGCGTCAAACAACATCCCTGGAGGCAAGGATACGCCCTCGGGAAGACTAATTTCACTAAAAAACGTCACGAGGATCGTTTCATCACTGAACTTACTAAGCCTTCAAACAACATCCTCTTTTCAAGATCCAATCCCAGCTCTGACAAGGCAGATATCGCTTCTTCAGCGTAAACGTTCATTTTCTTTTGTGCCGCCACATCTGCCCCAACTTCGCGCATCGCATCTCTCACTTTCTCTATTTTTTCTTGGCCATGAAGCTGCGAG
>CAJQPF010000137.1 GCA_905480095.1 uncultured Flavobacteriales bacterium | reverse complement strand
GAGCTGTTGTTTGTTGTTGTCTCTTCAGTGCCTGGAATGTGAATGGTGGCTGTCATTCCAGGGTTGTCGGTTCCTCCAGCATTTGCAAGATTGCTAATGGAAGGATTTCGACAACATCTTTGCCAAGCGACATCATATCCAGCTGGACTGCTGCCCAGTGTGAGTGTCGTTGTATACGTTGCTTCTTCGACGCACAATTCGGGGGGGGGAGTTCCGCACGGATTGGTCATAATAACAGGCACGTCCAGTACTGTACCGAAATTTAGAGAAACATCATCAACTTGTTGGAGTTGATTTGTTGCTGCTTCGAAAATACCGAGGAATATAATGTCGTCAAAATCTGTGCCTTGTGTATTTGCAGGTCCACATTCCCGATAGACCTTTAACGTGACAAGGTAGTTGCCTCCACCCAAGTCTTCATAGAACATTTCTGAGCCAATCAGGTGTGTGGCGCCAAGTTCAAATGACAGGGTTATCAAAAACAAACCCGTAATTATATTATAGAGTGATCTCACACTATAAAGGTAAGCGTTTTTGTATCTTCACGCCGTGGAAAAAAAGGAAGAAAAGGCAATCGTTCCATTCGTGGATCTCAATTTGCACCCGAATATTGAAGAAGGTTTAATCGCCATGGGTTTCGAAAACGCGACACCCATTCAATCAGAAGCGATCCCTCATGTTTTAAATAACAAGGATGTCTTAGGAATTGCACAAACTGGCACTGGAAAAACCGCAGCGTTTCTTCTGCCTACGATGGATATCATCTTGGATACACCTGACAACGGAAAGGTGAAAGCGTTAATTGTTGTCCCTACACGAGAGCTGGCAATGCAAATTGATCAGGCTGCAGAAGGTTTTGGTTACTATACTGGTGTGACAAGCTTGGCGATCTATGGTGGAGGCAGTGGCAAAGATTTTGCGAGAGAGACCAAGGCGCTTAAAAAAGGGGCTGATATAGTGATTGTAACACCTGGTAGAATGTTGTCCCATTTAACATTGGGATATGTAGATCTCTCTGAGCTTGAGGTGTTAATCCTAGATGAGGCAGATCGAATGCTTGATATGGGATTTCATCAAGACATCATGCGTATCTCATCGCATTGTCGCAAAGGGCGTCAAACGCTTCTTTTCAGTGCAACGATGCCTGAAAAAATGCGTAGTTTGGCCCACGAGTTGTTGCAAGACCCTGTGACAGTTCAGTTGGCGCTGTCAAAGCCAGCTGCGAATGTGAAGCAGAGTGCCTATGTTGTGTTTGAGCATCAAAAAGACGATGTATTGGTTGACCTGCTTAAGGAGCTGAAAGTCAAATCAGGCATCATCTTTACTTCCAGAAAAAGAACGGTCAACCAAGTTGTTGCTGCTTTGAGAAAAGCAGGGCTCAAGTGTGGTAAGATTTCTTCAGATTTGAAGCAAGAAGAACGTGAGGAAGTCATGCTGGGTTTTCGCCAAAAGAAAATACCTCTTCTCGTCGCGACTGATGTGGTTTCACGTGGTATTGATATTGACAGTATTGAACTTGTCGTAAACTACGATGTTCCACCAAATGAAGAAGATTATGTTCATCGAATCGGTCGTACAGCGAGAGCAGAACGAAAGGGCGAAGCGTTTACTTTAATTACACCGGATGACATGCGTCGTTTCGGAAATATAGAGAAACTTATTGAACGTTCTGTGGACAAGCTCCCTCTGCCATCTAGAGTAGGGCCCGGTCCAGATTACAACCCCAACTTTAGTGGTGGAAGAGGTGGCGGTGGCGGTCGAGGAAAGCCAGGCGGTGGCAGAGGAAGGTCAGGCGGCGTTGGATATAAAGGTAATTCCAGAAATTCTGGTCCGAGACATCAATCAAATGGTGGTAAAAGCAATCCAAACAAAGGAAGTGGCGGAGGTGGGCGCAACGTAAGTAATGGAGGTGGAGGTCGAAGGATGAAGGGGAGTAGCAATAGAAAGTAATTGGTCTTAGGGTTCCTCATCCTTTCCGCATTCACTTCTTAAATTATTCCCTTGTAACGCCAGGTGGATATTTATCCTTTCTTCTTTTTTAAGAAATAAAAAAGTGTCGCACCCCCAATAAATATAAGTACGGCAATAAGTTCAGCTTGCGTCATGGTGATTCCAAGGAAATCAAAGGTCGTATTCACTCGAATTTTCTCAATAAAGAACCGTTCTATTCCGTTGAGCATTAGGTATGTAGCGAAGAGAAGTCCTGCTGTTGAGAATCTTGTTCTAAGTTTCCAGAGGATGGCAAATAGAATGACGGCCATTGTGGTTTCATACAAGGAAGTTGGGTAAACACCTGTGTTTAGGCATGTGCCATATCCGGGGTAAATTGTCCAAGGATCAGATTCTAAAATAAAACGTCCCATGCCGTTTACATTGTTTGGGAAGTTGTAACTCCAAGTCCATTCTGGAAGCCAACTTAACCAATTAGGTTGTGGATGTGTGTTGGGGATTCCCCAGTCGCCATCACCTGAGATTTGGCATCCGATACGACCTATTCCATATCCCAGCATAAGCGCTGGAGATGAGGCGTCGGCAACATTTAGAAATTTCAGGCCGTAGTGTCTTGAATATAAATAAACGCTCAGTCCACCTACAATAAGCCCCCCATAAATTGTAAGTCCCCCTATGAATGCATTTAAGCTGGGATTTTGAAAGAAGGCTATAAATTGGTCCGGGTATTCGATCAAGTGAAAAAGCTTTGCGCCAAGAATCCCACCAACTGCAGCTACAGTAAGGATGCCACCCACATGTTCATAGGGTGGCATTTCGATCGTCTCAGTTTTTGGTGTTTGAAGTGTGTTTTTCCGCCCTTCATACCACCTCCATCCACCGAGGATAAAAGCCAAGCCTAAACCCAGCAAGACACTGCCTTCAGAGGAAAACAGATGTGCCTGAGGGAGAGCGCTTCCATCAAAAAGAGTCCCCGCATGAATGGCGAGGTAAAGGAATTTCCATCCGAAAATGAAGCCAATACATGCCTGGCTTATAATTTCAAACGGTGTAGCGGGTTTGCCGATGATATTTTGTGAAGTAGTAGAACTGAATGCGCCAGATTCAGTCAGGCGAATGAATTCTCTCTTTAGGATGAAGCTGGCTGAAATGAAAGCCATGGCAACAAAAAAACCAAAGCTATTCACTAACTTCAGGAAGGGCCAGTCCAGGCCCAGTAAGTCTTGAAATGCAAAGTATAGATTTGGGTACATGTTTAAATGCTATTCTGTGGGGTTCCAGTGACAAAACCATCGGGGTTAATCTGATCCAATCGCAAGTCTGCGGTAAAGTTACCATCAACGGTTTTTGAATCAACGGAAACGCGAACATATTCAGGCGTATAGCCAAACTTAACGCCATCAATTTCCGACGATTCAATAAGAACTGACCGTGTCTGGCCGAGAAAGCGTTCGTAATGGGCACGTTGCTTTTTTAAACTTAAAATACGCAGCTGCTTGTTTCGGTGTTGTCGGGTAGTTGTGGGGACGACATCATCAATTCTCAACGCTGTTGTTTTTGGACGTTCGCTGTAGGTGAAGACATGTAAATAGCTTATGTCTAATGAGTTGACGAAGTCGTATGTTTCTTGAAATAAATCGTCATTCTCCCCTGGGAATCCCACAATGACATCCACGCCTATGCCTGCATTTGGCATCTTCTTCCTGATGTATTCGACTCTTTCTCTGTAGAGCTCTGTCCTATACCTACGTCTCATTGTTGAAAGAATCTCGTCAGATCCTGATTGAAGAGGGATGTGAAAATGCGGCATAAATTTTTCGGAAGAGGCCACAAAGTCAATGATGTCTTCATTAAGAAGATTTGGTTCAATACTTGAAATCCGATACCTCTCAATTTCTTTAACCTTGTCAAGCTTGGTGATTAATTGCAAAAGCGTTTCTCCATTTGCTTTTCCGAAATCACCAATATTAACGCCAGTGAGTACGATTTCTTTTGCACCTTGTTTCGCAGCCTCCCTGGCTTGCGCTAAGGTTTGTTCTATTGTGCCTGAACGTGACCTCCCTCTGGCAAGAGGAATGGTGCAAAATGCACAGAAGTAATCACAGCCGTCCTGAACCTTTAAAAAGGTTCGTGTTCTGTCTCCACTGGAAAACCCCGGGATGAAATTTCGGACTTCTTTGATTTCTCCCGCATGGATTTCAGCTCCGGGTTCATCATCTCCATGGATTCTTTTTGATAAATCATCAAGCATGGAGGGCAGGTTGAACTTTTCATTTGCACCCAGGACCAAATCTACGCCGTCAATATTGGCTATTTCTTGAGGTTTGAGTTGTGCGTAACATCCGATGACAACAATGTATGCTTGTGGATTGGATTTAAGAGACCTCCTGACAATGTTTCTACATTTTGCATCTGCATTGTCAGTGACACTGCAGGTATTTATCACCACGACATCTGGATTCTCACCAATATTTACCCTTGCAAAACCATTTTCAGAAAGCTGTCGAGCAACTGTTGATGTCTCACTGAAATTAAGTTTACAACCCAATGTGTGGTATGCTGCTGTTCCTCCTGAAATCATTGTGCGAATTTAATTACAATATCTTTTAATATGTATGATAATTTATTGATTAACTTGCAGAACCTGTTTTAAAAATAGAAAATCAATTGCCATGCGTAAGTTATTGTTAGTCAGCTTTCTTGCTGTAATTATCTCTAATCCTTCTTATCTTTTTGCCCAATCTTTTCTCAACGGATCGGCCCTTTTACCTTCTGAATATCACAGTGGAGGTTGTGTCGGGTTCGCGGATATGGATGGGGATGGATTTGATGATGTCATCGTTCTTGACGAAAGCAAAGAACTTCACGTTTTGTACCAAGGCCCTGATGGCGCTTTCAATGATGTAGACTATGGCTCAGTAAGCGGTAGCAGTCAATGGGGAATGTGTGTTGCGGATTTCGACAATGACGGCCACAAAGATGTATTTTCTGGTGGAAGTTATGACGGTGTCCATGTTCAGCATATCACTGCCCTAGGTGAGAGTAACACGATGTCACTCGAGAATGGGTCTTTGTATATGCAAGCATGTAACTGGGCTGACATCAACAACGATGGGTACCTTGATGTTTTTGGATGCCATGATGATGGGTTAAGTCGCATGTGGACAGGTTCAGCAGGAGGTGCATTAACGCCAGCGCCATCTTTAATGCCATTAGAGGATTATTTGTTGGCTGATTATGATGGGGGGAGCGATCACTCGGGAAATTATGGATCTGTTTTTTCTGATTTTGACAACGATGGTGACATTGACCTTTTCATTGCAAAATGTCGTCAGTTCGTGAGTGATCCAAATGACCCACGTAGAATCAATCAACTTTGGGTCAACGATGGGAATGGGAATTTCACAGAGGAAGCAAATGAAAGAGGTCTAGTGTTCTATGAGCAGAGCTGGACGGTCGATTTTGCCGACACAGATAACGATGGTGACCTAGATTGTCTGATCACAAATCACAGCACCACACTCTTTCTTTTTGAAAATGACGGATTGGGATATTTCACGAATATAACAGAGGGAAGTGGCTTGCAAATAGAGGGGTTCTTCCTTCAAGCGAAGATGGAAGATTTTGACAATGATGGATATGTTGATTTGGTGTACGCTGGAGGAACACATAGTTTCTTACATAACAATGGCGACAACACATTTACTGAGATTCCAGGAACTTTTCCAGGAGATGATACCATGCACAGCTTTGCTTTTGGGGACGTGAACAGAGATGGAACAGTAGATTTATATGCGAGTTATGGTGATGGGTACGTAAGCCCTGATTCAGATCATGAAGATATTTTGTGGGTAAATGAAGGCAATGACAACAACTGGATCACATTTGAATTGGAAGGTTTTCAATCCAACCAAGATGCAGTAGGAGCGAAGGTTGTCATCACAGGTGATTTCGGAACTCAAATCAGAGAAGTACGCGCAGGAGAAAGTTATGGGATTACGTGTACTTTGTCTTGTCACTTCGGTCTGGGAGCAAATGAAGCAGTAGAAACTGCAACAGTCAAATGGCCCAGTGGTTTAGAAACCATTATCGACAATCCAGCGATTAATCAATATCACACGATTAACGAGGCGCCTTGTTTGGTTGACGTTGCCATTGAATCTTCTGCATACGGATTTTGTCCAGGCGAGTCTGTCGTCCTTACAGCTCCTGATGGTTTTGAAACCTATCAGTGGTCAAACGGTGTTTCAGGTGAGAATTCGATTACTGTATCGAATGGAGGTAATTTCAGTTTGTTGGTCACAAATGCTGATGGATGTGCAGGTTCTTCAAATGTGCTTTCTGTCGTCGAAGTGGTCGGCGAGCAACCAACAATTGAAATCTCAGGAAGCCTTAACCTATGTGATGGAGGTGTCATTGAAATGTCTGCAAGTAATGCTGATACGTGGCTTTGGTCTTCAGGAGAAGTAACACAGTCAATCTCCGTGACAACTGAGGGAACATATTCAGTGTCAGTCGTAGATATTTGTTCGAACGCCTCTGTTTCAGAATCATACAGTGTTTCTCTATTTGATTCTCCCGTTGGTCCACCGATGTTGACGGCTTCAGCCACTGAACTTATGGGACCTGCTTCAGTGACGCTAGAGGCTACAGGTGGAGACAATATTCAATGGTATGACTCAGAGTTTGATGGTAATCTGCTTGCAGCAGGTTCTTCATACGAAACAGAGATTATTGAAACGTCAACAACATTCTGGGCATCGGCATCTTATATTACTACAGGAGACATGGCTGTAGGAGGGGAGTTAACAAATCAGCTCACAGGACAATATCATTCGAACAGTAACCGCTGGTTAGAATTTGACGCGTATGAAAACCTGCTTCTTAGTCGTGTGACTGTTTTTGCAAATGGTTCTTACGACCGCACATTTGAACTCATTGATGACTCGAATACTGTACTTGCTTCCACAACTGTTTTCGTAGAAGATGGTGAATTCGAAGTCACGCTTAATTTTGAAGTGCCAGCGGGCAATGGTTACGGACTAAGGTCAACAAGTGATGACCCTCAGCTTTGGCGTGAAGGCACTGATTCAGAACTTTCATATCCATACGTGTTAGGTGATTTGGCATCCATCACGAACTCCACTGCTGGACCAGAATTCAGTTACTACTACTTCTTTTACAATTGGCAAGTTGAGCCACTTCCCATCGCTTGTGAATCTGACCGTGTCTCTCTGACAATTTCAGTTTCAGGGGTTGATGAGTTACTGTTAGCCGACGCCTTTTTGCCTGTGTTGAGTCCAAATCCAGTATTGTCGTCAGGTTCAATATCGATTTCTAATTTCCCTTCTTTCCCTTGTAAAGTTGTGATGACTGATACGCAGGGCAGAATGGTCTACTCAGGAGATTCAAAAGACGTCAACCTTATGGATGTTAAGGCTGGTACTTATGTCCTGTCAGTGATCCGTAAATCCAATCATTTAACACTAGGAACATCTCGTTTAATCGTTCAATAATTCTCTCCACTTGGTAAAGAACCTTGTCGCTGTATTAACACGTTTTATTCCTCGTACGCTTCTTCAAAGGGTCGCTCATTTGGGTTTGCAATCAATAAGTTGGTTGTATTCAGGATCTCGTCTTGAAGATCCTATAGATGGAAGGGGTTATCGCAAGATGCTTCCTTATGGACGTGTTCGTCCCAGACCTAATGCACTTGCGCCTCACAGTCTGTCACTCGAGAGGCATCGTGCCTTGTGGATCTATTTTAAAGCGTTTTCTGATTTTTTTGAGAAGCCTGCTCGAATGTTACACATGGCGCCCGAATATTGCTTTATTAAGCGCTTTCGTGCACTTTCTCACTTAGATTACGTGACGGGTGATCTAGACTCCCCTTGGGCTGATCATCATTTCGATGTTCATCGTATTCCATTCGAGGAAGCTTCTTTCGACTTTGTGATGGCAAATCACCTCATGGAGCATGTTGATAACGATAGAACGGTATTAAATGAATTTTATAGAGTCCTTAAGCCTGGTGGATGGGGAATCCTTCAAGTTCCTATAGATTGGACAAATCCAAACACGGAAGAAGATCGTTCTATCACGGACCCTTCTGAATTAGAACGTCTTTACTGGCAACGTGATCATCTGAGACTTTATGGATATGAGGATTACCCAGCTCGACTCAAACAAGCAGGATTTTCTGTTGAAGTTGTCGATATGCAGGCACTTTTAGGGCTCGAGCGTTACAGCCGTTATGCCTTGGGAGGAGAGAGATGGATTTTTGTCATCCGTAAATAAAAGGGGCAAGCGCGCGCTATACTTCCGAAATCTGTACTTCGTCAAGATCCTCAATGCTTTTTGTAAATGCAGCTGAATCTCTAAGCCTCACGGTCGCTTCTAGAGAGCATGTGATTTGAAAATCAGTTTTTTCAGGCCTTATGCCAGCCCTTTTGAGGAGACTCATTACATCACCCATCCGTACATATGGATACGTAATGACATATGTTTTAATTCTCGTCTTCTCTACAATCGTACCTTCCTCAATGGCATATGCTGCTGCTGTTCTATATGCATCAATTAATCCGCCCACTCCAAGTTTTGTACCGCCGAAATAGCGAACGACAACCACAAGCACGTTCGTAAGAGAATTTGATTTAAGGACACCGAGAATAGGTGGCCCGGCTGTGTTTGAGGGTTCGCCATCGTCATTTGTTCTATATCTAGACGCATCATACCCCAAACGCCAAGCGTAGCAATGATGACGGGCCGTATGATGCGCCAGTTTGATCACTTCAAGACAGTTTTTAATGTCTTCTTCGGAAGTTACTGGAAAAGCATAGCTGAAATGTTTAGAGCCTTTTACTTTATAAAGCCCATCAGATCGTCCTGCAAGTGTTAAATAAGTGTCATCATTTCGAGGCATGACAGCAATTTATCCTTCGAAACAAATAGAAAAAATGTATGAACGCGTTCGTAATCCCTCCAATGGATTTGCGTAGTCGCTGTCATCTGGAATGAGTACGTTTATTAACCCCAATTCTGTTTTAAGCTCGATCGAAAACTTAAAGTATGGAAGAAAGATGTCGATGCCACCTCCCATATCTATGGAAATGTTTGGCGCTTGAACTCTAAGAATGTCGTCATCCTGTAACTGTTGATTCACTTCTTCTTGAGACTGCATATCCCGGCTGTATTTCACACCTATTAAAGAGTATGCTGCAAAATTTGCAATTCGATCCGTACGTATTTTAAGAAGTAAGGGTAAATCAAGATTGACGGACTCCGTGCGACGAAGTATTTGATTTATTCCCCCAGAACTTTGTGAAAATGAGTAAGCCAGCCCTCTGTCTTGAAAGCTTAGACCTGGTGTGAAACGTAGTCTCAGATGTCTGTTAATGGTTAAAGAGGCAAGTAAAGCCAGGTTGAAACCACCCTGAGGTGAGTTTTCGATTCCATAAAGACCAGTGCTAAATGCGGTGTCCTGCTTCAGATCAAATCTAAAATCTGATTTGTTGCCAGACAGGATGAAACCAAAATGATAACGTTTATTGTCGAACGAAGCGAGGTTCTTTCTGCCTCCTTGAGCCAATGATGGCAAAGCCATTAACCCCAATACGATCCATATGACTAATTTCTGTCTCATTTTTTCACATACAATTTCTTTAACGGGGATTTGAAGTTATTTGTTGCGTTCCCCAAACTTTTGTCCATAGTAAGCTAGCGATAAACGACATGAAAACCCCCAGTACCAAGTAAACCATAAGTGTGAGCGAAATCTGAGCCTTTGCTGAATAAAAGATATCCGCAGCTTCATGCTGAGAGGTCACCCAATCTGAAAGCGTCATATCACCTCCAAGATTGCTTTTAATTGATTCTTCTTGGAAATCAGCCTCTGATTCAAAGTGTGTGGAGATTGATACTTTCAGCGACTCTAATCTTGCGTGTGTCGCTTTTTTAACGATAACATGATGCCAAATACCTACAGACAAAGTTGCTCCCAGGGCATAAATGATCACACTTTTTGCGACATGCTTAAACCCCACAAGAAACCCGGGCGTATTTTTCATCGAGCGAATGCCACTTGTTGTAGCGATAATCGCAAGTGTTACAAGCGCTGTGCCATGATAAAGAAATCCGTATTTAAAAGAGTTTTCAAATGAAACATTCCCCAGAAGAAGATATTTCATGATGATCCATCCAAGCAACACTAACAATATAATAAGAAAATTGTTTCTCACTTTTATTCCTATCCGTTCATTGAATTGAGAAACTCCTCATTTGTCTTGGACGATTCAATTCTTCCCTTCACAAATTCCATGGCTTCTACAGGATTCATATCTGCAAGATGCTTTCTTAAAATCCATATACGTTGAAGCGCTTCTTTATCTAAAAGAAGATCCTCTCGTCGTGTTCCTGAAGATTGAATGTCAATGGCTGGGTAAATTCTACGGTTGGCAATTTTCCGGTCAAGCATAAGCTCCATGTTTCCGGTACCCTTAAACTCTTCGAAGATAACTTCATCCATTTTTGACCCTGTATCCACTAAGGCAGTCGCTATAATAGATAGTGAACCTCCATTTTCAATGTTACGTGCAGCACCAAAGAATCGTTTAGGTTTCTGTAGTGCATTTGCTTCAACACCTCCAGATAGAATCTTTCCAGAAGAAGGACTCACAGTATTGTATGCACGAGCGAGTCTTGTAATAGAATCTAATAAAATGCAGACATCATGTCCGCACTCTACCATTCTTTTTGCTTTTTCTAGAACGAGGTTCGCAATACGTACATGTCGATCTGCGGGTTCGTCGAAAGTGGATGCAATCACCTCACCATTGACGCTTCTCTTCATGTCAGTAACCTCCTCAGGTCGCTCATCGATAAGTAAAATGATGAGGTAAACTTCAGGGTGATTGATGGAAATTGCGTTTGCGAGATCCTTCAGTAACGTTGTTTTACCTGTCTTTGGCTGAGAAACGATCATTCCTCTTTGTCCTTTACCTATGGGAGAGAACAGGTCCATTAAACGCATTGATGTGCCACCACGGGCAGTACTTAAATTGAATTTTTCTTGTGGAAAAAGTGGCGTGAGGTATTTAAATGGTACACGATCTCGAATCCATTCTAAAGACCTTCCATTTACTGACTTAACGCTAATTAGCGGATAAAACTTCTCCCCCTTACGTGGAGGGCGAATGCCTGCCACAATTGTGTCTCCATTTTGAATAGAGAATTGTTTCATCTGTTTAGATGAGACGTAAACATCGTCGGGTGAATTGAGATAGTTATAATCTGCTGACCTTAATAGTGTATGGCCTTCAGGTTGTACTTCGAGAACCCCTTCAATCTCAACAAGATTGTCAAAATTATATCCATGCTCCTCTGGTTCTGAAAGGAACTTATCTTGTTTAGGCCTGTTTCGGTTTTGGTTGGGATTGTTGCGATTAGCGTTTCGATCATTGCGATTTTGTCGCTCGTCTCTATCCTCACGTTTGTTGTCGCGTCTGTTGTCAGGTTTGTCGTTACGTCTGTTGTCAGGCTTGTCGTCGCGTCTGTTGTCAGGCTTGTCGTCTCGTCTGTTGTCAGGTTTGTCTTCTCGCCTTTCTTGACGTTTTTCTGTTGAGTTGTCTTCAACTTTCTGCGGACTGTCCTCCTTTTTTCTTCGGTCACGTCTTTCTCTCAAGCTGTCACCTTTCACACGTTCGCCATCTTTTGTAACGCTTGTGTTTGAATTTCGATTTTCGGGCTTCTTTCTGACAGTGCGACTCTTTGAAGCGTTTTTGTCATCTGATTTCGGTGCAGCCTTGTTCGTGTTTGTTTGCCTTGCAGGTTTTTTTCGTGCAGGGGCATCAGATTTTCCCGTTGTGTTGCCACTTGTTTTGGAAGAAGGGAGTAATGCTTGTTCGTCTAAGATTGAATAGACAAGGTCTTGCTTTTTCAGCTTATCCACACGTTTTACGTCAAGTTTTGAAGCTATCTCTCGGAGGTCGGCGACCTTTTTGCCGTTTAGTTCTATGATGTCATACATCAGAATAATAAATTTTATTAGGGAAATGGTGTCCGGTCAACCTTTTTACGTTGCCGCATAACACCCTGTATCCTTATTTAGGATATGTCAAAGATAGTACTTTAATATAGAAATCAAACTATTTTTTCATTTCGACTACTTCTAAATTTATAATACCCGAGGTTGTTATGTCAAACCTCATCATTGTTCTCACCATGTGATTTCCGTAAATACCAGCAGCACCTGGATTAAGGTGAAGCCCCCCAAAGGATGGGCATCCCTGAGCAATGAGTATATGCGAATGGCCACAAATAAAGATGTCAGGTCGGTAGGTCATCAGTTCAGAAAGTATTCCTGGTGCAAACCTTGGAGGCCGTCCTCCGATATGCGTTATCCATACTTTTTGTCCCTCAATTGTAAATTTCAAGTCTTTTGGGAAGGTGAGTCTCACATCACCACCATCAATATTTCCATAAACTGCCCGAAGTGGCGCGATTTTTGAAAGTTGATCTGTCACATGAATGTCTCCAATATCCCCCGCATGCCAAATTTCATCACATTCTTTCAAATGATTCCGCACTCTTTCATCGAGATGGCTATGTGTATCAGAAAGCAGACCTATTCTTTTCATACATTCGTGGCGTGAGGAAAAATTTATCTAAGATAGCTGTTTATTCAGTGTTGGTCACACTGTTCTGTGCTTTGAATCCGATCCAAATTCATGCGCAGGTATCTCGTGGTGCTCAACGTGCTTATGAAAATGCACTGCAGTCATATTCATCCTTTGATTTAGACAACACCTTAGTTCAATTGGAGAAAGCGCTCAAAAAGTCTCCGGATTTTCACAAAGCTTGGTTTCTTTTGGCCCAAACGAACAGAGATCTTAACCGTGACTCTCTTGCCATCATTGCACTTAATAAAGGTCTAAGCATAAATGACCGCTCGTTTCAGAGGGGGTGGTTAGAACTTGCAGAACTTAATTGGACTCTTGGAAATTATAAAGCGGGAGTTGCGTCTATGAATCGTTTTAAAAATACGGATGTGTTCAGAAGTATTAATACAGACTCTGTGTTGACTCAACATTTTCGTTGGGTGAACAATGGTCTTGAATTCTCAATCAAAGCGGTTTCATCCCCACTTACAGATATTGATATTCAGCCACTGGAAGGGCTTGTAAACACTGAAATGCAAGAGTATTATCCTACGATGACATTGGATGGAAATAGTATGGTGTTTACGCGTATTGTTCCCAGTTCTTTTGGAAACTTTGAGCATGAAGATTTTTATTCTACCTCTAGAAACGCCTCAGAGACGTGGTCTTTTGCGCAGCCACTAGTCGGCATCAATACTGCATTTAACGAAGGCGCGCCATCCATTTCAGGTGACGGAATGACAATCATATTCACAGCTTGCGCGAGCCCTCGAGATGGTTTTGGAGATCGACAAGGGAAGGGGAGTTGTGACCTGTTTGAGAGTGTTTACAACCCCAACACAGAATCATGGTCTTTGGGGGAGAATTTAGGCGCACCAAACTCGGGTGCTTGGGAGAGCCAGCCGACTTTGTCCTCAGATGGTAACTTTTTGGTTTTTGCGCGTGCCCGTCATTCACGTCACCGTGGGAGTGATTTGTTCGGCGCAATGCGTGGAGAAGATGGAACGTGGGGGAAGCCTTTCATCTTGCCAGGAATGATCAATACACCGTTCGAAGAAGAGTCTCCTTTTTTACATCCAGATGGCAAAACTTTGTACTTCAGTAGCAACGGTCATGCAGGTTTGGGAGGGTTGGATATCTTTGTTTCACGTAAACGTGAAGATGGACTTTGGGGAGAACCAGTCAATCTTGGGTACCCACTCAATACAAACCGCAACGAAAACAGTCTTCTCGTCGAACCAGGAGGTGAGAAAGCAATATTTGCGACAAATAGGTCTACCCCCAGTGGCGATTTAGATCTCTGGCAGTTTACGCTACCTCAGGATTCTCGTCCGACATCTGTGGGCGTTCTATCTGGAATCGTATTGGACCAGACTTCATTGCAACCCATTGAAGCAAACGTAGATCTTGTAAATGTTAAAACAGGTGAGTTTGTGGCCTCAGTAACTTCAAAAGCGATGTCTGGTGATGCCAACGGCTTTGTTCTTCCGCTTCCAGAAAATGGACGCTACAGTTTTGAAGTGTCTCGCGAGGGATACATGTTTAAAATTGATGATGTCTTTTCTATTGACAATGCGGATAAAGACAGGCATATTGAAGTGATTCTTGAAAGAATCAAAACAGGCGCTTCAATTTCTATGAACACCGTTCGATTTGAGAGTGGCAGTGCAGATCTTGCTGATGGATACCAAACCGACCTTTCGCGTTTGGTGATTTGGCTTCGTTCAAATCCTACATCTAACGTTCAAATTATAGGTCACACAGACAACATTGGCGCCAAGTCTTCGAATCAAGTATTGAGTACTTCTCGCGCGTTTTCTGTCATGAATTTCCTAGTGTCAAATTCCATTCACCCTGATCGACTTTCTTATTCTGGGGTTGGAAGTTTGGATCCGCTAAGTACAAATGACACCGCTGAGGGACGCTCACTCAATAGGAGGGTTGAAATTGTCGTTAAATAGACCAGCGTAAAGACACGTAAGCAGTCCTTGGTGGTGCCGGGTTGTAGAACTTGCCATAGAAAGCGTTCAGTTGAGGCCAGTCACTGTATTCACTATTTAGTAGATTATTTGCGCCCATCTCCACAACAATGCTTTTTGGTAGTTTTAAAACCACAGATGCATTCATCACCATGTAGCTGTCCATCAAGCTTGTTCCGTCGTTGTTTAAGGGTGTTTCACCAATATATCGCGAATCTAAATTAATGGACCCCCACTTATGTTGTGACCAAATTTGCAAGCCTCCCGATGATATGGGTGAGCCTGGAAGTGCATTTCCGGGATACTCGGCTTCTTCTCCGAATGAATGAAGTGAAAGCGCTCCGTATGCACGAACATGCAGGTTGTTGTCCAGATTATAGTTCAGCTCAAACTCGATTCCATTCATCTCCAAACCGCCTTCTACATTTTCAAATGCAACAGCATCATTTTCTTGCTCAATCTGCATGATCGCAGAATTTACAGTTTGGTGATAAAAGGTGAGTCTCAAATTTACATCGTGTGACAGTTGAGCTCGAGTCCCAACTTCTGCACCGAAAGCCGACTCACTGTCCAAATCTGCAATTTGTCCGTCCTCTGGATTGACGAGCTCAAACGCAGTAGGGTCACTAAATCCAGAACTTGCCTGAGCGAAGATTGAATATCCAGGCTTTAATTCCCAGCTTGCACCTATTCTAGGCAGGAAGGTGTGATGTGATTTATCACTCAAATAAGGCGTTGTCTCATCGATGTCCTGATAAAGCGTGCCATTCGTGTTTCTTAATCTGTTACTAAATGACATTTGGGTTTCAACACGCAGATCATCACCTAAAGTTGCAACCCAACTTGTACTTACAAAATTTTGTTGCGCCTTCATTATGAGGTCATAACTCATAGGGACGATCACAGCAAGGGGAGACGGCTCTTCATCCCATTCTGTGATTTGTACAATGTCATTTAACCGCATTATCGTTGCTTCAAAATCAAGGCTCCATGTGTCGTTTTGAAATACATTTTTACTTCCAGAAGCAAGCAAACTGTATCCATATCCAGACTCCTCTTTGTACCCACTATAAAAAGGGGATGTGCCGTATGGATTGGCTTTCGTGGTGTTTCGGCCTAAAACAGAAGCCGATAAATCCCACCCGTTAGATGTTTTACGTTCATACTTATATCCGACCATGTCTCGAACACGATCCACGTGAGCGTTGTAGTCTATTCCAGGAGATGCTGTAGGTAGCGTGTCTACTTGGCTTTGTTTAATCGCACCCGGCAAAGCCCAGCTTCCATCATAATGACAGGCCAGGACAGTATGTATGCCTCCTGATTTGTCATAGAATGATCCGCTCAGATTGAATTGCTGTTTGCGGTTCCATTCCCAATCTCTGTAACCAGGATTGTCCGTGAGAACCATTGAAATATTTAATGCGCCACGTTCAAATCCCTGACTGACTCCTGCGGAAAATCGACTGTTAATGCCTGCAAAACTCAATCCCTCTTCATATCCATCTCCACCAGTGCTCCCCATCCTCAAGTGTGCCCATGCACCCGTGCCTTTCTTCATGTTTTTGCGACTGAAGATTTGAAGCGCGCCACCATATGCACCGCCGTATGAAGCGGCTGACGGTCCTGTGACGAAATTGACGGATTGAGTGAAGTCGGGGTCGATAAGCTCTAGCGGAGAATTCCCATCGGCTTCTGTTAAAACGAATCCATCAAAAAACAGCATCGTATTCCTCACAGAATAGGGCGATCGCAAAGATGATCCGCGAACACTTAGCCGGCGTGACCCTCCATCTGCTCGTGTTTCCATCTTTACACTGGGAATGGACTTGAGCGCTTGACTTAGCTCAGAACTTGCAAAACCATGGAGTCTTAAAGAATCAATTTCGTGAAACACACCCGTCACAAGCTGCGCAGGGGTGTCAAGCCTGTATGCCTTGACTTCAGCAGGAGATATAAGGGTTTGGGAAGAAATTGATAACGTAAAAAAAGCAGTAATAAAAGAAAAGTAACCTCTCATAAATCTTTACTTCAATGTAAATGTGCGTGTGATTACCTGTGTGCCATTCTGCATCAATAGATAGTATGACCCTCGCGCCATATCTGACACATTTAATTGAGAAGAAAGTGTATTGATTGACCCCTTGACTGCTGTACGTCCACTGTAATCAATCAATTGATATGTTCCACCTATTAATGATTCTGAAACTTCGATGGTCACAACATCAGAAGCCGGATTAGGAAAAATCAGTGCATCTACAAGTTCAGATTCAATGGTGTTTATTCCCTCAATCACTCCTGGGCGAAATTCCTTAATGATATT
>CAJQPF010000136.1 GCA_905480095.1 uncultured Flavobacteriales bacterium | reverse complement strand
GGCCATTTCTCCCTAGAGAGACCCGAAACTATGTCCCCAACTTCCTTGCGGTGGTATATCTCATGGAGTACCACGCAGAGTATGGTATCGTTCCGAGAAACATTCTGCCGGGATATATTGAGATGGATTCTGTGCATGTTGAAGGACCTCTTAGGTTTGACCAAATTGCAGAACTCACCATGCTCTCAGAATCAGATCTGGCTGTCCTGAACCCCATGTTTCGCCAAAAAATTATTCCAGGCCCAGGGGAAAAGTGGGCTGTTAGAATCCCCAATGAATCCGTGGCTGTTTTTATAGAGCGTGAAGCTGAAATGAGGCTCATCAATCCAGAGTTAACCCCTGAGATTCAATACGAACCTGAGCCGATATTTTATCGCGTAAAGTCAGGAGATGTGTTGGGAACAATTGCAGAAAGACACGGCGTTTCCGTGAGAAAGATAAAAGATTGGAACGGCTTAAACAGTTCTAATATCAGAATCGGACAAAGGTTGATCATTCACGGCGACCCCACCAAACTATGAGATGGCCACTTCTTCTTTTGTGTGTGATCTTGTTCGGTTGCGGAAGCCAAGATGGGGCACGATCCCCACTCCCAAGTAGGGTGGGTGCGCAAGGTGAAGTTCTTGTGGTTTGTACCGATGCGGTTTGGGAGGGTGTGATAGGGGACAGCATTAGAACCATTCTCATGAAGCCATATGCTGTGCTCCCTCAGATGCATACTGAGACATACGAACCGATGTTCGATGTGGTGCACAAAACCAGGTTTGATTTCAGCAAGTTTTGGAAACCCCACCGCAACATTATCGATATTGAAATTGCTGACAGGGTTGACACTCAGGATCCTTCAGTGGTTTTTTATAAAGAAAAGTATTCCCAGGGACAGATCTATATTTTGGCAAAAGCCAGGACCCAAACTGCGCTTGCGGCGAAGATTGGGGAGCGGGCAAATGAAATGGTCAGCCTCTTGCATGACGTAGAGGTAAAAAGAACGACTTATGTCACGAAACTTTCGACAGACGAGGCCATGCAGTCAAAAATAAAGACCACATGGGGCTTGGATTTGTTAATCCCTAAAGGCTCATATGCTGTAAGATCGGATACTGCATTTACCTGGATAGATAGACAGCTCACGAGGTTTAGAGGGAGCAACAATCACGACGTGCAAGAAGGTTTTTTTATACACAGCGAACCATACGTCGGCCCGAATCAATTTACCCTCGAATACATTCTCAATAGGCGTGATAAACTCACGGAGCGATATGTTTCTGGCCCCACAGAAGGGAGTTACATGCAAATTGAACGGCGCATGCCCCCCTCTTATGAAACGTTTTCATTTAATGGAGGCTTTGCGGCTGAGGTAAGGGGCCTTTGGAGAATGGAGAATGATTTCATGGGTGGCCCATACTACAGCTTAACCTTTTACGATGAACCGGAAGCGCGTCTCATCACCGTTGAAGGATACGCATACGCGCCATATTTTGACAAGCGCCCTTATATGAGAGAAATAGAAGGGATTGTCAAGTCGGTCAAGACATTTACAACTGAAGACGCCGAAGATCAGTGAGAGATGATAAACTTCGCGCTGTTTGTTGCCTGTTGTTTTTGATACCAAACCGCCACATACGCCCCCTCGGACCAACCCGTTAGATCGAGTGAAACGTCGGTATTTTCGAGAAGAGATTTGCTTAGAATAACCCTTCCGTTGATGTCCCATATTTTAATTACATCAGCTTCTAAATCGCTTTTTAAGGTGATTGATGTGGATGCCGGAGAGGGGAATGCGGTGGCTGTAGCGCTCGCTAAATCGGGCGAATCGATAGAAAGAGATATATCTCCATTTGCAAAGGCGTATTGTCCTTTTCTTAGTGATGAAACTCTGAAAACGCCGTTGCCGTTTGTCAAAGACCCAGCCTGCCATGTATAGTCTGGATATTGTACCCATGTGGCAGCAGAATGAGGCCGCCAAGCGAGGAAAGCATCTTCCTCATCGCCATAGAAAAGATCGTAATCTAATCCTTCATTGTTGTTACCGACATAGGAGAACCGTGCGTCTATTGTGAGGGCTTCAGACCCTTCGATTCCTTCTTCCCAAGTTCCGTCTACAGTCCAAAAATGTGTCGAACTTATTTCGTCGAAATAAAAAGCTGTGGGCTCACTGTCGGGAGCGGCCCAATGATGTTCAATCCGAGCGATGACACTGTCTGTAATATTGTCACACCCCAATCTCATTTCAACCCAAGGCATCGTTGACAAACCAGTGGGCTCTGTAATTGCTACGGTGTGGTCTAACCTTCCTTGGTTGAGCTTCCCATCAGCATTAAGCGCGATGAGGACGTAAGGTTCTGGATGTGAAATCGTCACCTCATCATACACTCCGCCTACACGCACTTCAACAAGCGTTGTGTCCCATTCGGCATTCCAAAGCGTAACATCGAGGGGTTCATTTTCATGGAAATGAGTGCAAGCACGTAGCTTTTGGTTTAAATACAGCGTGGTCTCAAATCCATCCCCTCCAGCACCGGTCTCTGTAATGGTCGAGTCTATGAGCCAAGTGGAAAAGCCAGGCTGGAAGACTTGTGCATCGAAAAAAGGATCCAGGTCCAACCCTGTGACGTCTTCAAGAGTGAGACGAAAGACATCTGCATCCATGTGGCTGTCGAAGTGGGTCGAAATCACGGATTGGGATGCACTGCGGTAAAGTTCGTCACCGAGATAGGCTCTGAGATTGTGGTGTATTGAGGCGCCCTTGTAATAGGTGGTGCGACCGTAAATTTGAGCGTCCGGCATCGGAGAAAGGGGATGAAAGCCCTCGTCTTGTATGTGACACTCTTCTAGCACAAACTGCTGATTGTCTTTAACAAAATCAACAAACGCCTCGTGTCCATCTTTATACTCTACAAAAAGATGACTGGAGTATTCAGCGGGGCCTTCTTTAATCCACATGTGGTTATGAATCGTGGGAGCGACCAGATCTCCCCACCAATGGTGACCGAGTTCGTGAGAAAAAAGATCACCATTTGCAGTCACGCTTTGCTCGATCATAAAGCGTGGATAGGAGATGTTTGTTGGAACCTCCAATGCCCCATCTGTGGTGAGAACATACCCCACTCTTTCCCATGCATAGGGTCCCCACCAGTATTCGAGCGCATCGATGGCGTATCCAATGTCAATGAATTTATTTGACATGAGGTTGATGTCCTCAGATTTGGCTGTAAGCCGAACAGGAATGTCTCCATATTCTCCTGTATGGACGAAGTTGCTGTCGACATAGCTAGACACAGCAAAGGCAGCTTGGTGAGTCGTGATGGGGTGTTCGAGTATAAAGCTTCGGGTTAATGTGTCTCCTTCTTCAAAAGTCTCTCCCAGAAAAGTTCCTTGAAGGTGCGCCTCCATTCCGTCTGCGCTTCGGACATTCCAAGCGTAAGTTGCTCTTTCAACAAAGTTATCGAAGCATGGATGCCAAACCTTGCCGTAATTCGGGGGGATGGTTGTAAGCCCAATCCCCATGTGATAGATGTATCCAGCAGTAAAGTATACGCCTCCCCATGAAGGATCTTGGTCAGGATGTCCGCCATAAAAGACTTCTATTTCGTGGGTGTCCCCGGATTGAAAAACGGCGTTCGGAGAAGGAATAATGAGTCGCCCGTTTTCGTGAACGAAACCAGAGTTCGACCCATCGATATTTACAGAATCAACAGTCAATGAAACGAGGTCAAACCAAATCTCTTCCGCACCACTTTCAATCACAGACATTGTGATCAATGCCCTGGCCTGCATCTGCTGTAGACCATAGTTTGTAAGGTCGAGATCCAAAGCGTAATGGACAATGTCGAATGTGTCGCTTCTCGAAATCGATTCCGACATGTCGTAATTTTCTACGAAAGACCTATTTCCTAACGCGCTCATGTCATCACCCCCCTCAGAATGTACATGGCCATTTAACCCCAAACCCCGGCAACCTATGGGATTGAATACCCTTTGATCGGTCGTGTATTCAGATAAATTTTTAATTTTAGCTTGGGCAAAAGAAGGCGCAGAATTCGTGATGAGGCTGAATAAAAACCCGAATACCGTAAAAGAGTGTATAAGTCGTTGCATAGCCACAAAGTACGACGGACCTTTGGCGTATGGAAAAAATAATTGTCGCCCCAGGGAAGTTTATTGAGATTGAATATGTCTTAAGTGAAGCAACGGAAGATGATCAATTGGGAGAACTGCTGGAAGAGTGCCCCGCTGAACAAGCCTTTGGATTCAATGTTGGCTCGGGAGAAGTATTAGAGTCATTCGAAAATGCGCTTCACGGGCTAAAAACTGGCGAACCTTTTGAAATTTCGATTTCTTGCATAGACGCATATGGGCCTACGACAGACGACGCCATTGTGATGATCCCTAAAAATGTTTTTGAGATTGAGGGTAAATTCGACGACGAGAATATAAAAGTCGGAGAGGCAATCCCCATGAACGATGAAGATGGAAATGAACTTTTTGGAGTTGTCGTTGATGTTTTAGACGACGAGGTGCAGATGGATTTCAACCATCCGTTTGCAGACCTGGACCTTCATTTTTCTGGTCGCATTTGTGATATTAGAGAGGAATCCTAAACCACGCTCTTAGATGTAACTTCGCACCATGGAACGTACGGAGATACAAGAATTGGGAGAGTTCGCTTTAATAAATCGACTCACGAAAGAATTAAAGAATAACGCCCCATCTACTTTGTTAGGTGTGGGGGATGATGCAGCGGTAATCGATCCCTTAGGAAAACGCGTGGTTGTCACGACAGACATGCTTGTCGAAGGTGTGCATTTCGATTTGAGCTATGTCCCGTTAAAACATTTGGGATACAAAGCGGTGATTTCAAACATCAGTGATGTTTGTGCAATGAATGCCAAACCCACTCAAATAGTGGTCGGATTGGGCGTCTCAAATAGGTTTTCTGTCGAGGCCCTCGAGGAGTTGTACAATGGGATCAAGACTGCGTGTCGGCTTTACGAAGTAGATCTCGTGGGTGGAGACACAACCTCGATTACTTCCGGACTTACTTTGTCTATTACAGCGCTGGGTCTTGTTGATTCAGAGAAAATCGTCACACGCGCAGGAGCCAGTGCGGGGGATTTGCTTGTGGTTTCGGGGGAGCTTGGGTCTGCGTATATGGGTCTACAAGTTCTAGAGCGTGAAAAAGAAGTCTTTAAGGAGGCCCCAACGGCACAACCAGAACTTAAAGACCACAGCTATATCATTGAACGCCAACTGAAGCCAGAGGCGAGGACAGATATCATAAGAGAGCTTGCAGACCTTGAGGTTAAACCCACAAGCATGATTGATATCTCTGACGGTTTGGCCTCAGAATGCCTTCATATTGTCGCAGCGAGTGGGGTAGGGGTTCGTGTATATGAGGATAAGCTTCCCATGGACCCCAAAACACATGCCACTGCACGTGAATTCAACCTGGACCCTACGGTGTGTATGCTAAGCGGAGGCGAGGATTATGAGCTTTTATTTACGGTGCAGCAAGATGATTTCGAAAAAATACGCAACCACCCCAAACTTTCAATTATCGGTCACATGACCGAGGATGTCAATGAGCAAGTTATGGTGACCAACAGTGGCCAAGACATCAAGCTCAAAGCACAGGGTTGGGACAGTATAAAAGCGTAAACGAGAAGATACATGTGTGGAATAGCTGGCGTTTTCGGAATAGAGAACTTCCCAGAAGGGGAGTCACAATCCGCAGCGTTAAAAATGGTGGAAGCGATGTCCCACCGTGGGCCAAATTCCAAGGGCACTTGGTCGGACAACAAAAACGTATCGTTGGGCCATTCTCGTCTATGCATCTTCGATACGGAGTCCGCAGAAGCGAATCAACCCCTGCTTGACAAACCTTCCGGAGATGCGCTTGTTTTCAATGGCGAGATCTACAATTTTCGTGCATTACGCGCGGAATTAAAAGCCTCAAATGACAGCGATCACACGTTTAAATCTTCTGGAGACTCAGAAGTTTTGTTTGCTGCTCTTCGTGCCTGGGGGCTGGATAAAACCCTTCACAAGCTAGACGGTATGTTTGCCTTTGCTTGGTGGAACGCTGCCGAAGAGAAATTGTCAATGGCGCGAGATAGATTTGGGATCAAGCCGCTTTACTGGTCCTCAGAAAATGAAAAAGGCGCCATCCTGTTTGCCTCAGAAGTAAGAAGCTTACTCGCCTCTGGATACATCGCGCGTCGTGTGAATAAAGCTGCATTAACCGACTATCTGAGATATTCTACAGTACACGCGCCTGACACGATTGTACAGGATATAAAATTATTGGAAGCGGGATGCGCCATTGAAATACAGGATGAAACCACAGAAATTTTCCGCTGGTGGAATACCGCCACTGAAACACAAAAGGCAAAACAAACCCTCTCCCCGGCAAACGATTTGAATGCGATTACAAAAGACCTTCGGGAAACCCTTGCTTCTTCTGTAGAGGCAAGAATGCAATCCGATGTTCCCATCGGAGCGTTTCTTTCTGGTGGAATTGACTCCACAGCGATCGTTGGTCTTATGTCTGAAATATCAGATGAGCCCATCAATACATTTACCGTGGCAATTGATGATGGTGCTTTAGACGAAAGTCAGTTTGCACGTCAAGTTTCCGAAAAGTTCAAGACCCAACATCACGAAATCCATTTGACTACGGAAGATGTCCTTGAAAAAGTGCCTTCGGCCCTTGCGGCAATGGACCACCCTTCTTTTGATGGACTGAATTCTTACATCGTAAGCGGGGCGACCCGTGAGGCCGGGATTACGGTGGCATTAAGCGGCCTGGGTTCGGACGAAATATTTGCAGGCTACCCCGTTTTTGATCGATCTGTTCAGCTCATGAAACATCAATGGATCGCTTCATGGCCGAGAGGTTTGCGACGTCTTGTTGGATTGTCATACCAAACCCTTTTTCCAGGAGAGGGGTCCAGAAAGCGTGCAGAAATTCTCGCAGGCAATTATTTCGCCCTCGAACATACATATCCTTTGTCTCGTCAACTTTTTCTGGACACAGATGTAAAGCAAATTCTTGGCACAAAAAACCTAGCTCAAAATGCTGTTTTCGAGTGGGTCACAGATACTTTTAGGCCAGGAAAAGACGCGTTCTCCCTTCCGTTTTTAAGCAAGGTCTCCCTTGCGGAAATCCACACATATTTAGGTCACACACTTTTGAGAGACACCGACATGTTCAGCATGGCTCACTCTTTAGAGGTACGTACGCCATTTCTAGACCACAACCTGGTCACGAAAGTTCTCGCCTTGCCTGACAGCCTCAAGCCGCCCCGCTCCTTATCTCGCCCACCCAAGTCCCTTCTCGTCAATTCTCTTGAGGGCCTTGTTTCAGAGGATATTTCAATGAGAGAGAAACAAGGCTTTGTGCTTCCTTGGGATGCATGGATTAAGGGTCCTTTGGCCCAAATATATTCCGAGGGAATCGATGCCCTCGCATCATCCGAATTAATTCAGGAACGCGCTTTAGAGAAGATACTCTCTGCTTCAACATGGAGTCGAAAATGGAGCTTATCAGTTCTTGGATACTATATCAAACGTCATGGACTCCGTTAAAACCCGCATACTCGTTTCTACGGAGTGGTTTCCCCCTGCGTTTAAGGCTGGAGGCCCCATCCGAAGTGTATATCACCTCATCCTTGCGATGAAGTCTGATGGGGGAACCCCTGACCTGGAATTTTTTGTCCTTACCGGGGCATATGACTTGGGTGAAGAAGAGAAGATGGAAGGTGTGGATGAAGGCGTATGGTCTCAACTGGAGGGCATAACAGACGTTCACGTCAAATATGAAAACCGCATAAACTGGAGGAAATCAAACTGGAAGCGTGTGTTTGACGAAGTCAAGCCCGACGTGCTCTACTTAAACAGCTTGTTCAGCCGTGCATTTACGTTTCGCCCATTACAAATAGCACGTGCGAAAGGCGTGAAAACAGTGCTTGCTCCCCGTGGCATGTTGGGGGCGGGAGCGCTTGAAATTAAACCTTTGAAGAAGTTTGTTTTTCTCAGCCTTGCTAGAAATTTAGACTTCTTTCGTGGCGTAGAATTCCACGCAAGTACGGAAGAGGAAGTTCGTGAAGTGAAGATGCATATTCCAGGCAAAAAGGTTTTTGTGGCGAGAAATTTCTCAGACCCCACCCTTAAACCCCTCCCCACAACAAACCCTTCAGAATCTCTGAACTTGCTTTGTCTGGGAAGAGTCCACACAGTTAAAAATTTGCTGTTTGCCATTGAGATCTTGTCAAAGATGAATCTAAACGGTCGGAAAGTAAGCGTCAATATCGTCGGACCTTCCGAGGATAAAAAGTATCTAGATTCAATTCTTGATTTGTCCAATGCCAGTTTGGAGGTGACCTACTCAGGCGCCGTTTCTCACCAAGGCTTACGCGAGGCATTTAAGAACACACACTACCTTTTAATGCCCACGATGCACGAAAACTATGGGCATTCGATCATCGAATCCTGGGGGTTTGGGAGGCCTGTCCTCCTCAGCGACAGGACCCCTTGGAGAGATTTACAAGAAAAGGGACTGGGCCATTGTACACCCCTTGACCCTGCGCTTTGGGAAGCGGTTTTTAAGGAGACCCTTCTTGTCTCGGAGACTGATTTAAAGGGCTTGTCAGCGAAGTGTGTCGCGCATTATCAAGAATTGGTATTTGACCCTGATATTCTGAAAGCAAACAGGGCTATTTTCACAACTGCTTAGATCGCAATTAACATTCCCAACATGGCTGCGCAAAAAAACAATTCAAATCGTATTTCAAATCTTTTCGGGATAAAATACCCCATCATTCAAGGGGGCATGGTATGGTGTGCTGGATGGGAATTGGCCAGCGCAGTGAGCAATGCAGGAGGCTTGGGGGTTATAGGTGCCGGGAGCATGTACCCTGATGTTTTAAAAGACCAAATTAAAAAATGCCACGCCGCGACATCCCAGCCTTTTGCTGTGAATGTCCCACTGCTCTACCCAGCTGTGGAGGCGCACATGGAGACGATTGTTTCGCTGAAGGTTCCCATTGTTTTCACAAGCGCTGGGAGCCCAAAAACATGGACTTCACATTTAAAATCTCACGGCATAAAAGTCGTCCATGTGGTAAGTAGCTCAGCGTTTGCGATTAAATCTGAGTTGGCTGGTGTAGACGCGGTTGTTGCTGAGGGGTTTGAGGCTGGAGGCCACAACGGCAGAGAAGAAACGACAACGATGTGTCTGACCCCTGCGGTATCTCAAGTGTGTCAGATTCCCGTAATCGCTGCTGGCGGTTTGCACGATGGCAAATCCATTCTTGCCGCAATGGTTCTTGGCGCTGAGGGCGCGCAACTGGGATCTCGATTTGTAGCTTCTGAGGAGTCATCGGCGCATCGTGCATTTAAAGATGCGGTCCTTGCAGCCAAAGAAGGGTCGACAACCTTCACCTTAAAAGCGCTGACCCCTGTGCGGATGCTTCACAATGCCCTTTTTAAAGAGGTGGTACAAGCGCAACAAAGTGGCGCCACTCCTGAGCGACTCATAGAGATCATGGGGCGTGGAAAAGCAAAGAAGGGCATGTTTGAGGGTGACATTGAACATGGAGAGCTTGAAATAGGGCAAATTTCTTCACTTCTTAAATCAGTGCGCCCTGCTGGGGAGATTATTTCAGAGATTGTGAATGACTACCGTAAAATAGGAGGCCCCAAGCTCGGTCAGAGATTCGAATTTTAACCGAAATGTTTTCGGATGGCCATAGCCACTCCACGACTTGCCGCATCAGTGAGCTCTTCTAAGTTCGCTTCTCGGATTTTGGTAACGGACCCAAACCTTGACATCAACTTCTTTTTAGTGGCGGGCCCCACGCCCTTAATTTCATCCAATTCAGAATGTAATGACGCTTTGCTTCGTCTTTTTCTATGATGCGCTAAAGAAAACCGATGTGCCTCGTTTCTCATTTGTTGAATGACCCTTAATGTTGGCGACCTCTTATCCAAATAAAGAGGTGCTGAATCTCCCGCAAAGAAAAGTTCTTCGAGTCGCTTGGCGATCCCGACCACTGTGATTACGCCCCTCAATCCAAGCTCCTCAATGGCCTCCATGGCATGACTTACCTGTCCCTTTCCGCCATCTATCACAAGCAATTGCGGCAGGTCTTGCTTTTCGTTAAGTAGGCGTTTATATCTGCGATAAACCGCCTCCCGCATACTGGCAAAATCGTCAGGCCCGACTACGGTACGGATATTGAAATTTCGATAATCACGCTTGGCGGGTTTGCCATTTCGAAACACAACGCACGCAGATGTCGGGCTTGTTCCTTGCAAATTTGAGTTGTCGAAACATTCAATATGCACAGGGTGCTCAGTTAACCTCAGGTCCGCCTGCATGGTGTCCATGAGGCGCTTTGTCGCCGCTTCAGGATCAATCTGCTCTTGATGTTTTTGTTTGTCCTTCATAAAGAATCGGGCATTCTTTTCAGACATTTCTACGAGCCGTTTTTTATCTCCTTTTGCGGGGACAGAAATAGAGACACCGGAAATTTCGAGATCAACCTTAAACGGTGTAAAAATTTTTTTGCTTTGGCTGTTAAACTTTTCGCGAATAAGCGGAATTGCGGCCTCGAGAATTGACGCATCGGACTCATCCAACCTTTTCTTCACCTCAAAGGTGGACCCCTTAACAATTGCACCTGAAACGACCAGCATAAAATTTACATATCCAGCACTGCTGTCACTTGCGATTGTAAACACATCAACACCATCTATTTTAGGATGTACGACAGTGCTTTTTGCTTGGTACTTGTCAAGGGATTTCAATTTGGAATTAAAACGCTCCGCCCTTTCAAAAGCCAAACTGCCCACCGCTTCATTCATCTCCTTTTTCAAGTGATCTCGAACCTCTCCCAGGTTTCCTCTTAAAACGTGTTGAATTGATTTTATACTCTTGCTATAATCGTCTTCCGACTGTTTTCCCACGCAAGGCCCCAAACAATTTCCGACGTGATACTCGAGGCATACTCTGAACTGTTTATTAAGGATATTTTTCTCACTTAAATTCAACGAACACGAACGGATGGGATATAATTTCTTACACAGATCAAGCACAGTTTTCATGCTTTTAAGACTTGTAAAGGGGCCAAAGTACTCTCCCTTTATGCTTGTGACGCGTGTTGAGAAAACCCTTGGAAACCGTTCTTTTTTAAGCACAATAAACGGGAAGGTTTTGTCATCCTTCAGGAGGATATTGTAGATCGGCCGATACTCTTTGATAAGATTGCTTTCTAAAAGAAGCGCGTCTTGCTCTGAGGGCGCTACAATCCACTCAATATCTCGTATTTTGCGTACGAGCAATTTGGTCTTGGTGTTTTCGTATGTTTTTCTATTAAAGTAACTAGATACTCGCTTCTTCAGGTCCTTCGCCTTCCCAACATAGATCACCGCACCAGCCTCATTAAAATGTTTATACACCCCTGGTTGATGTGGGAGCCGAGCGAGGATGTTTTGTATGTGTTGTGAGGCTTTCATTTAGTTCCCCAAACTATTCCTTTTGCGCACGCTCTATCTGAGATATTTTTTCGGTAATCTCTAAAAGAACCTCTTTCATCGCTACTGGATGTTCCCACCACCAAATGTGACTCTTCTCAAACTCAGCTGGGCTTACGGCATGTTTTTCAAAGATTTCATAGTACGCCTCTCCCAGCCTCTTCTGAACGTCATCATTGCTGAAAACCCGAATCTTTGCCGCCCCCTCAAGGATTTGAATATCAGCCATTAATTCTACGAACTCAACCCTTTCTAGAATGCCTTCAGGCGGATTTACATTGGCCAAATCCCGGGAATCTTCAGCGCAACCTCCCCCTATAAATAAAATAAAAAGCGCTGGGATTAAAGCCCTATCTGTTAAACGAGAGACGCTGCCCAGCATGGTTTCCGTTTTCAGTTAGAATATTTACACCATTCCACACCCTCGTTCCATTGACCCAAGTGCCTATCACATGGGATTTAAATTCGTGTCCTGTAAATGGAGACCATCCACATTTGTAAAGAATATTTTCACCCGTGACGGTCCATGCAGCGTCTGGATTAACAAGGACCAAATCAGCTTGAAATCCCTCTCTGATGTATCCTCGGTTTTCAAGTTGAAAGCATTCTGCCACTCTGTGAGACATAAGTTCTACAACCCTTTCAACGGATATAACGCCTTGATGAACAAGGTCCAGCATTGCGGGCAAACCGTGTTGTACCAAAGGCCCCCCTGACGGCGCTGAAAAATATTTACCATTCTTCTCCTCAACAGTATGAGGTGCGTGATCAGTCGCCACAACATCAATTCTACCATCGAGCAGTGCGGCTCGTATTTCGGTACGATCGCTTTCGGTTTTTACTGCGGGGTTCCACTTGATGTAGGTCCCCTTGTTGCTGTAATCAGCATCCGTAAACCAAAGGTGGTGGATACAAGCCTCAGCGGTAATTCGTTTCTCTGAAAGCGTCTTGCCTCCATCAAACAAACTCAACTCTTTTGCTGTAGAAATATGAAGGATATGTAGTCTTGTACCCAGCTTTGAAGCTAGCTCTGCGGCTTTTGACGAGCTTTTGTAACACGCCTCTGCGCTGCGTATTAAGTGATGCTGATCTATGGGGACATTCTCTCCCCATCGCTCTTTTGCGGCCGCACTATTTGCCCGAATCATTGACTCATCTTCACAATGTGTCGCCACTAAAGTGGGGCTCTCTTTAAAGATCCCCTCCAACACCTTTTCCTCATCAACCAACATGTCCCCTGTAGATGAACCCATAAAAACTTTGACCCCGCAAATTCTTTTTGGATCAGTCTTCAGGACCTCATCAATATTGCCATTGCTTGCCCCCATAAAGAAGCTGTAATTCACAGCACTTACCTCATCGGCCCTTTCATACTTGTCTTGCAGAAGCTCTTGCGTTAATGCCTGGGGAATGGTGTTTGGCATCTCCATAAAAGATGTGATGCCTCCCGCCGCTGCCGCCGCTGATTCAGTGGCGATCTCTGCTTTGTGGGTGAGGCCTGGTTCTCGAAAATGCACTTGGTCATCAATGCATCCTGGCATGAGCCAAAATCCTTTTGCGTTCACGACCTCAGCACCTCGTATCTCTTCTAATGTTAGAGACCCTTCTTTTACTTTTGAGATTATTTCTCCTTCGACAAGGACATCACCGACAAAGACGCGCCCCTCATTTACGATGTGGGCTTGGCTAAATAAAGTTCTACTTCTGGACATGTTGCAAATTTAACCTCATTTTCAAGACGCCCCAGAATGCTTCATTAAAAATATCCATGCTCATTTTAGAAGTCCCCAATTCACGGTCGCTAAATGAGATTGGAATTTCTTCTATTTTAAACCCTTTTCTCTTCGCACGCAACTTCATTTCAATTTGAAATGCATACCCTATAAATTCAACAGAATCGAGTTCAATAGCCTCTAGGACCTCTCTTCGATAACCCACAAATCCAGCGGTACTGTCACGGACCCCAAGCCACAAAACCAAGTTGACGTATAATGATGCTCCCCGACTCATAACGCGTCTTTTCAGAGGCCAGTTTACCACACCTCCACCCTTAACATATCTAGACCCAACAGCGACTCCAGCACCATTTTCTGCACATGATTTTTTTAAGCGAATAAGATCTTTAGGCGTGTGTGAGAAATCACAATCCATCTCAAAGATATAGTCAAAGCTTCTTTCAAGCGCCCACTTAAATCCCGCGATGTATGCAGTCCCTAGACCTTGCTTCCCCGCCCTCTCTAATAAAAAGATACGACTTTCGTACTTTTTCATTTGGCCCCTCACAAGATCAGCTGTTCCATCAGGGCTACCATCATCAACAATAAGCAGGTCAAACGCCTGATCTAAACCCACCACGGCTTCAATCATCTTCACAACATTTTCCTTCTCGTTGTAAGTGGGTATTATGACTAAACTGTCACTCATCGGTTGCTCAAGTGGTCATTCTTAGGATGTTTAGATCTTCTTCGTTAAGATGCCTCCAATGTCCTCTTGGAATATCTTTCTTCGTGAGGCATGCAAAGATTACCCGATCTAATTTCGTCACTTTATAACCGTAATGCTCGAATATGCGTCGCACGATTCTATTCCTCCCCGAATGAATTTCGACGCCTATCTCACGGGGGTTTTCTTTCACGAAACTGGCCTTGTCAAATTTCACATACTTGCCGTCTAATTCAAATCCTTCAAGCATTTTCTCTAGATCCACCTTACTGACCTTGTCTTTAAAAGTGGCGTGATATAAATTTCGCACACCCACTTTTGGGTGCGTAAGGCGTTTGGCCATTTCCCCGTCATTCGTGAACAACAGCAGACCCGTTGTATCTCGATCCAATCGTCCTATTGGCACTACGCGCTCCTTGCAGGCGCCTTTAATAAGCTGCATGACAGTTCTTCGACCCTGTGGATCGTCATCAGTAGCTAAGAAGTTTTTAGGTTTATTTAGAAGAATATATTGCTTTGCTTCTGCTTTAATTGTCTCTCCTTCGACCTGTACTTTGTCAGTAAGCAAAACACGGAAACCCATCTCAGTGATAATCTCTCCATTGACACTCACGACTCCTGCAGCGATTAATACATCGGCATCACGTCTTGAGCAAATCCCTGCTTGAGCGACAAATCGATTGAGCCGCATCGGCGCATTAGAATCTGGAAGCGGTTTCTGTCTTGCTTCAGGTCTTCGTCTTCGACCTTCGGACTTATATCCGCCTGTTCGTGTTTTTGAAACCTTAGGCTTTCCCTTGGCGCTAAATTTCCCTCCCTTCTTCGCCCCAACCTTCGTTCCGGGTCCACCCTCATTTTCAGTGTTCTTAGCACTGTTTTGGGATAATTTGCGTTTAGGTAGGAACGCTTTAGATTCAGGTTTGGTTCTTCGGGCGCCTCCTCGGCGGCCTGAACCGGTTTGCTTTTTCATATCACAGAAAATATTTAGTCAACAAAGATACATCACTCTATATAGAAGCACCTTCAAATGCACCCTGTATATGATCTAACCTCCAACCTCCTTTCGACAGCCGCACACGAACCAGGTCAAACCGACACTCTATATTCCCTGTCACCTTCATTGCAAGATATGCACTTGCAGCCACGACAATACGTTGCCTCTGACCTTGCTTGATCACAACGCCTTCATCAAGCGCTCTGCTTCCGCGGGTTTTCACTTCAAGAAAAACAACCGTACCATTGTGAATCGCAATGATGTCGATTTCGCATTTTCGCCACCTCCAGTTTTTTTCGATGATCTTAAATCCAATGGATTGAAGATATTTTTCAGCAAACAATTCACCCCTTCTCCCAGTTTCTGCGGATGTCATTTTCATTGACCGAAAGTCAACCAAAAACAAGAATGGTTTTCGGGTAATTTATATGTGAGGCCGGATAGTTTTTATCTCATATCCGTCGTGACACTGCCGATGACGGTCTCATCTTCTAAGACTTCCACAAGATATGTTCCTGGCGCTAAGCCAGCATCCTCACCTTCATTTGTATAGAATACACAAGCGTTCAGACGCTCATTTGCGTAATCTATGGTTCTTGATGCGCTATATCCGTCTTCATCTCCCGAACGCAGGACGTTTTCATTTGGCCCCGTTATTCTTAGGCGAATGAGTTTGCTCCCAGGCTCTGATATTCTATTTTCTAAAAGCGTAAAACACACCTTAATCATATCCGTTCGATCAGCCCTTGAAGTTTCGCGCTGTCTCCCAGAAGAAAGAATCCGAACCCCAATTGCTTCAATTTCGGAACATTGAAGCACCCTTCCGGCCTCAATAATCTCAGACATGTTCTCTTGGCGTTCTTCAAGCAGTGAGTTTCTGTCCTGCACCTCTTCAACCCTGTCTCTCATTTCGATGTTTTCGACTGTGAGCGCTTGGTTTAATTGGTTAACGGAATCAATTGTGGCGATATAGCCCTTCATAATTGTTCTTAAAGTCTCCGCTTCTTTTTTTGCGCGTCCAAGGGCCCAATTTCCATTTTTCACCTTTGTCAGAAGTCCATCTACGCGGTCTCTTTGCGCTGCAATCTCGGCAATCATCATACTGTTCTCTGTTTGAAGGGTATCGTATGAGAAGCGCATTTTTTCCAAATCAAAAACAACCTGCTCTTTGTCAATCTCTAACTGGCCATATTCATTCGTCAGGTCATCGTAGTTTTTATTTCCTATAAATAACTGCGCCCCAAGAAAGATGCATATAACAGCCAACACGACGATGGCAATAAGGGATTGTTTTGAAGTGAGATTCATTAAATGAGCTTTTTGAATATGGTACAAAGATGCAAGTCCCGTGCCGGATTTTCATCACAGCACGGGACTTGTTCTTAATATCAACCTTGTTAGTAAAGGTGAATTCTGGATTTACCCTATTGGCAAGGTATTCCAAACACACCCAACACAATAAGGAGATCAGAGACACCGACAAGTCCGTCGTCATCTAAATCAGCAACACATGCCGCAGAAACAGCAGGCGCTTCGCTTATGCAAAGATTGTCAATCCAAAATTCTTGACCTCCAATACGAAGTGAGTCAACATTGCCAACAATGACGAGTTTGCCTTGATACCCCGTTATAGTAGGAACACCACCAACAACAGTGATCACTGGATTCCCTGTTATTTGAACAGATGTGCCGCCAATTGAAGTTGGCAAACCAAGAAGCTGGCCGTAGCCATCAGGCGAACTCACCAAGTGTCCATTGATTTCGAGGACCTCATGTCCGCCAAGATCTAGCCACTCAAGGCATATAGAATCAGTGACAATGGCACTCAAATCAAACAGTGCTGTTGTATTGTTTGTGTTCATCACCTGGTCAACGCCGAAAGACGCGAGCGGGGAATGAACGATGGCAATCCGGCCATAAGTCACGGGGTACAAGAACCCATTGAGCTCATCAATAGACACATCAACCCCCCCCTCATTAAAGATAAAATCACCAGGAGTTGCTTGCCATGACTGCGGTCCTGGGATCACATTCCCCCATTGATTGCCAAAAGCTTGCGAACCATTGTCGACACCATAGTCACAATCCATCGCGCAGTAAACAGCAGACGCAACTCCAACAGCAGTTCCTTCAGAATCACTTTCATTGGTGACAATACAGATATTGTCAATCCAAAATTCTTGCCCGCCAATTTTAAGATCTGTGACATCGCCAACTAAGACGACACTTCCCACGAATCCAAAACCTATAGAACTTCCGGTGACTGATACGCTTACCCCCCCAAGTGTTGCAGGGGCAGTCACCAATTCGCCATAACCACTAGGGGTCAAGAACTGTGCGCCATTGATGGTTAATTCTTCAGACCCCCCCATGTCGACAAAATCGAAACACAACGTGTCTACATCGAGGGCAGAAAGATCAAGTCCTGCAGTGACATTATTTGTCATGAGCGATATGCCGCTTCCTGTGAATGTGCTGATTGAGTTGTCAGCCATTGCATAGTTAAAACCAACAAACCCACTTATTGAATGAAGCTCATCTATATAAAAGTCTACGTCACCAGTAGAAAAAATGGTCCCTCCCGGAGGAACGGGGTGATCAGTTGAGGACGCAACAACATCTCCCCAACGGTCTCCCAAAGGGAGGGATTCAAAATCAAAGAGCAAATCACAAGACCCGAAGCACCCTGGCGAGGAAGGCACATTGGCATTCGTTACATGGATGTCATCAACTTCAAATTGCTGTCCGCCGATGGTGATTTGGTTAATGACCCCTTGCAACTTAATGGTTCCGAGGAAGTAGGCTCCAGACGAATGAAGCGTTTCCGTGACCGTCATGGTCACTCCTGGAGCGATGTTGTTTGGCATAAACTCGAATTCATCAATGAACAGTCCCGCACCATTGACTTCAAGGTTTTCGATGCCTGCACCGTCAAAGTACTCGATCGTCACGACGTTGGCACATGAATGCGCAGAAACGTTGTATGTCGCTGCGGCGTTTGAAAGAACCATGGACAGGCCAGAACCAAAGACATCAGAAGGCATGACGGTTTTTGCCATCGCTAAATTGTAAGTGAGGCCAAAAGAATCGTTAAAATCCGTGGTGGTCATGGTGATTCCATCTTCTGTATAAACAGATCCAATAGAGAGTGGTGTGTCAGCCGGAGCAACAGCATCGTGGGTAAAGATGTGGTCACATTGCGCTTGTAGTGAAGCGACTCCAGATAGAAAAAAGACGGCTGAGAAAAGAATTTTAGTTAGCTTTTTCATGATGACAATATTTGGTTGATATAAACATAATTTCAAAAAAGACACATTAGAACAAAAACAAAATTGTATTAATTCAGCTTGGAAAAATCGAAGGCTGCGATGTCCTGAAGCATTGCTCAAGAGCACTTTAACTTTTAGATTTCTCTCATTAAAATGACGCGACCTGTCGGGTTTGGTTGCTTGTCTATCAGCCGAGTATGAAATTTATGACTATATTAGAGCCATTAAATGATGCCAATTTCTATAGAAACCATGACGTTTATTAACAGATTACTTTACTTGTTTATCGGCTTTATGATGCTTGGAAATCTTGCCGGCCAAACCACATATCAGGTGGGGTCAACAACCCTCACTGAATCAACATTGATTTCAGGGATTAATCTCCCGTGGGAAGTGCTTTGGGGCCCAGACGATCATGTTTGGGTGACAAGTAGACAAGGAACGGTCACGCGAATTAATCCTGAAACAGGCGCTTCCTCAGTTGTGTTGTCAAAAGCAGTTATGAATGGCGGATCAGGAGAGCCCGGCATGTTAGGTATGGCAATGGATCCAAATTGGGCGAACACACCTAAGGTTTATGTCGTTTACTGTTCGGGGTCGAGCTGGAACGGGACGGAGTACTTAAGCTCTTTTGATTGGAACGGAAGCGCGTTGGTGAACGAACAGCAGCTGTTGAGTTTACAAGCAGGAGGCATACATAATGGCAGTCGATTGTTAGTTCTCCCGGACAACACACTGCTTATGACTACAGGAGATACAGGCGATGGAGGGGCATCTTCTCAGAACATGAATTCTTTAAACGGAAAAGTATTGAGAATAAATCTGGATGGCTCTGTGCCTTCAGACAACCCCATTCCAGGCAGCTATGTCTACAGTTACGGTCACAGAAACCCACAAGGGCTTTGCGCGGGACCTGGGGGAATCGTTTATAGCTCGGAGCATGGCCAAAGCACAAATGATGAGTTAAATATGATTCAATCCAACCGAAATTTCGGTTGGCCAAACGTCGAGGGGTTTTGTAACACATCGAGTGAAAACACGTACTGTAATGCAAACAATGTTGTTGAACCGATTTATGCTTGGACGCCCTGTGTGGCTGTAAACGGCATGGAATATTATGATCACCCCGCGATTCCCGAGTGGCAGAACAGCATACTGCTTTCGGTTTTGGGGGGATTGGGAGGTCAATACGAAAGACTTAGCGTGATGCACTTAAATTCCAGCGGAACCGCTGTTCTTTCTGAGGACCAATACTTTGCGTCCTTCAATCAGCGCGTGAGAGATGTTTGTGTGAATCCTGTTACGGGCTCAGTCTACATGGCGCTAAATGGTGGGAGCTATCCCGGCAGCGGACCAAATGAGATCAAAGAATTTCGTAATTTAAATTACATCCCGCCAACCGCTGTTGATGGGTGTACATATCCCGGGGCCTCGAATTATAATGCCGCAGCAAATTTGGATGACGGCACTTGTCTTTTTTCAGGATGCCTCGATTCAACAGCCATCAACTATATCGCTTGGGCAAATGTCGAATCAGACAATTGTATCTATGCCTCACTCTGTCCAGAAGACGTTGATTCAGACGGCGCAGTAACAGTCACAGACCTTTTGTTAATACTTGGCGCATTCGGTCAGTTTTGTGGCTAAGACCAAACAAGAGGCAACCTAATTTGGTTTTCGTGCGTTGTTTTATTGACTAAATCTCAATCCCTGATCTATTTTCATCATGAAAAACTATTTCTCTGCCCTTGTCGTTCTGCTTTTTCTTGCCCCAACATTTACTGTTATAAGTCAGTGTGTGGATGGGGAGTCTGAAGTTGTCGTTCAAATTCTAACCGACAACTATCCTGCGGAAACAACGTGGACGTTGTCCGACGCAAGTGGCGCCCTCCTAACAGGAGGACCCTATTCCGCACAGAACACGACCTACACGGCGTCAACATGTATCCCCAATACAGGAGAGCCATCATGTTTGCAGTTTGTAATAGACGATTCTTATGGAGATGGCATTTGTTGTGGTTATGGCAATGGTGATTTTACGCTACTCATTGATGGCGTTGAAGTCGCGACGGGTGGAGACTTTAACTATCAGGATGTTGTTATGTTTGACTGCGCTCCAGGAACAACCTGCAACGATGCGGTGGTTTTGACTGATGCAGATTATGGAACCATCGCTCAGGCCTCAGATAATTTTTGGTACTCATTCGTCCCTCCAGCTAACGGGATGTATGAATTTAGCTCTTGTGGAGCGGCCTGCAATACAACACTCTACATATATGACTATTGTAATATGAACAACTTTGGTGACACCAATGAGGGAAGCATTTATTACGATGATATGGAAGGGGGCTGTGGTAATGAGGCGACCATTACAGCCTTGCTCGTAGGAGGAGAACAGATTTGGATACGCTGGGCATCTTTGGACGAGAGTTGTGGTGCTTTTGACTGGGACTTCTCTTTTGTAGGACCTCCCGAAGGATGCATGGACGCGACAGCATGTAATTACAATCCGTCTGCAGAAATAGACAATGGCACCTGTATTTATGAAGGAGACCCATTATGTAACGGGCCAGATCTTGTCATTCTCACCGATGTGATTACGAGCTCTCTATATGCAACGACAATGCAGGTGAATGAAACGGATTGTTATATTGAAGAGGGGTGTCTAAATGGCTTTGGGGAAAGGCAAATCATTAGATTCACAACACATATTAAGAATATAGGGGACCTTGACTACTATATAGGCCAAAGCGGTGAGGCTTCTACACAGTTTGAGTGGGGCGCTTGTCACAACCACTGGCATTATGATGGATATGCCAAGTATGATCTATTTGACATGGATGGGGGGTTCATTCCTGTCGGGTTTAAAAATGGATTTTGCGTGATGGACTTAGAATGTAGCGATGGAGGGACGGCGACTTATGGATGTTCAACGATGGGCATTTCTGCTGGTTGCGGAGATATTTACTCTAGCGGACTCAGTTGCCAGTGGATTGACGTTACAGATGTACCCGATGGACAATATCGTTTAGTGGTTCGTGTAAATTGGGACTATGCACCTGATGCTTTGGGCCATTACGAAACAAATACCGACAACAATTGGGGCGTTGTTTGCATTGAAATTGACAGAAGTGTTGGATATGAAGTTGCCATTATCACAGATTGTCCAGTGTTCACGGATTGTGCAGGAGAACCATATGGCACGACCATATTTGACTGTGCTGGTGATTGTGGAGGTGCGACCTTAATGGGTGATATCGACGCAGATTTTGACCAAGATTTGACAGACGCTCAATTGTATACAGAAGGCGTTTTGGGATCAGATATCCCGCTGACAGCTTGCAATGACATTAATGTTGATGGCTTAATCAACCTTGTTGATGCGGCCACTATAGCGGATTGTCAGTACTGGAATTCTGCACATGCTCATCCCGACAGTTCGGGTGTGCACTCTCATTGTGATTTCCCATCAGTGGCAGTAGAAAACCCGTTTGATAATGTAGAATTTACCATCGCAAATGTAGATTGGGATTTACAATATTTTGATGTTCACGTTCTCAATCCAGACAATAGAATCTACGCATATCACCTCGAGTTCGATGGCATTCAAATCTCTCAAACAGAAAGCTTAATAGACCCTCTTCTTTACACCGGGACCCCCTCTCACGTCCCAGGGGGAATAGATGTACTTTCTTTAAGTTATGATGGCACCTCTATACCTAAAAGCACGGTTTACAACCCACTTCTTCGCGTTCATTGGTTAGGATCGGCAAATGGAATGGTATGTATTTCTCAAGCGGTTGATGTTGTCAATGAGATGCTTCAGACATCGATGACATCTCTTTTCAATCCGTGTATTGAAGAATCGACCTCCAACGGATGTATTGGAGACCTTGATGGTGACTTCATTGTCACGGTCAATGATATTCTCGCCGTTTTAAGTGAGTTCGGTTGTCTGTCAGATTGCACAAATGATGTAAATGAGGACGGCGCAGTGAATGTAGCAGACGTACTTCTCGTTCTTTCCGCCTTCGGAACAGTGTGCTAAAAAGCATGAAAATAAACATTGAAAACGCTTTTTGAAAAAAGCCTTCTTTTCTGTTTTGAAACAGACTTTTAAAAACACATAAAACCCTGATTGCCGACCGACTGCGACACATAAAAAAGTTTTTCAGGTATATATGACAACTTACATAATTAATAATTTATGTTTTTGGTCGATGGTCACATATAAATGATATATTTGGAGAAAGGTCAATCTTAATAAGATCAAAACCAGTCGACTAGATTAGCCATACACCCACAACGATTAACCAAAATTATTTAGATGAACACTTTCAATAAATTTATGGGCACGCTAATAACACACTCGCTTTTTTTGTTTTCATTTTGTATGTCAATTACACTGCTTCATGCAAAGGAAAACACAGGAGCCACTGTTGTAACGGATAAACCAGATTACGCTCCATCGGAAATGGCTTATATAACAGATACGGGATTTCAAGTAGGAGAATCAGTTGAGTTCTTGGTGCTACATATTGATGGAAAACCAAATACCGGTAATGGTCATACGCCTTGGACGGTTACTGATGGAGGGCCAAATGACAATGATGGTCAATCTGATGGAAACATAGAAACCAGCTGGTTTGTTGACCCCGATGATTCATTTTATTCGGTGTTTGAGTTGACAGCATCAGGCCAATCTTCAGGCATAACAGCAAGACAAACTTTTAAGGATGACACGCCTGTACATAAAGGTCTCCATGGTGATGACTCTACAGATCAGGATGATAATGCGACTCTTCTGGTTTCTCCATGCACAGGAGAGGGCTTTTCTTGCAATGCGATTCGTTGGGAAGGTGGGTCAACATGGAATGTAGACAGTTCTATCGATGACACTCCATCCGGAAATGATGGGATTGATAATATGGCTCCAGCAAACGGAATAATTAGTTGTGGCAGCTCTGCAGAAACTCAATCCAACATTCAAAGTACAGGCTGCTACGATCCAGGTGATTTTTTGGTTGATATTACAAGTCTCTCATGCGTTGATCCATCTGATGGAGCCTTAGTTAACCCAGCTAACCCAACACCAGGTCAGCCACTTATTTGGTTGAATTTTGATGTGCGACCTTTGGCCGGAACTTTCCAGGTGCAGCTTAATGATAATTCGGGGGACTTGATCGGTTGGGCTTTATATTATGCAGGCTCTCCTCAAGAGGGAGTGACTTTAAATCCAGCTTCAGGAGAATATCTTAGTGGAGATTGTAACGATTTGACTTTGGCTGCTTGTGGTGTGGAGAGTTCAAATACTTGGAACACACTTCCAGTACCAAACTTTGTCAGTGTAACCAATTACTACTTGGTTATCTGGGACCAGAATGCCGACGGAGACCTCTCTGTAAACAACTTCAAAGCTCGATTTGGTTGCGGAGATGGCAGTGAGGTTTTATGTAACATTAATAATGATGGAGTTGATACAGATTGCAACGGCGATGGCACCTATACTGTTAATGTAGACGTCTCAGGGATGAACGGAGAGTACGTTGCGTTTGATGTAAATGCTCTGCAAAACCCTTCTGACCCAATTTGCTTAAATAACACAGGCGAAGACCCTTTGGTAATATCAGGCACCTTGTCTATGACTTACAATATCGGTCAACCTTACGACATCATTGTTTACGAAGTATCGCCTTCAACCGTGTCTGGTTGTGCCGAACCTCTTAATTCTGGGGATTGTATTCTAACTGACATTATAGGCAGTTCAGGTATCCCTTCTGGAGATTGTGATTGTGACGGCAACCAACTCGATGAGTGTGGTGTATGTGGAGGCGACAATACAACTTGTCTTGACTGCTGTGGAGTAGTAAATGGAGACGGAACGACATGTGACGGAGCCTGTGGCCCTTGTGGCGAGGGTATCCCTGCCGGAGATTGTGACTGCGACGGAAACGTACTGGATGCGTGTGGTGTATGTGGTGGAGATGGCATTCCTGCTGGATACGCCGACGGTTGTGCATGTGAAGATCCGGAGTCCTCAGGTGAAGTGTATGTATCAGAAGGAGTTTTATACATCTTTGGAACAAATGCAACAGATGTAATTCAGGTCTCAGATGACCATCCAAATTTGAAACTTCAAAACGAATTCGATGGACAATCACAAAGTGATATTTATATTTCTAAGGCGAGTATAAATTCGATTGTTGTCGTGGTTTGTGGTGGTGATGATCAAGTTCAAATGGGATCAATTACATTCCCAACTCTTATAGAAGGAGGCAGTGGAGCTGACCAGCTACAAGGGGCTGATGGTGGTAATGATACTATTTATGGAGGACCGGGAGATGATCAGCTCCAAGGTAATGGAGGGGATGACGTATTAATTGGAGGCAGTGGAGCTGACCAGTTACAAGGTGGTAATGGGACTGATTCACTCACTCAAAATGGTGATAATAATAGTGGCGATGTGGATTGTGGCGGCGACGATGATGGAGTTTGTGACTGCGACGGCAACGTACTCGATGAGTGTGGTGTGTGTGGCGGCGACAACACCACTTGTCTAGACTGCTGTGGAGTAGTAAACGGAGACGGAACTACATGTGACGGAGCATGTGGCCCTTGTGGTGAGGGTATCCCTGATGGCGACTGTGACTGTGATGGAAACGTCCTCGATGAGTGCGGCGTATGTAGAGGAGACGGTATTCCAGATGGAGATTGTGACTGTGACGGAAACGTATTAGATGAGTGTGGTGATTGTGGAGGAGACGGTATTCCTGATGGCGAGTGTGACTGTGACGGAAATGTACTAGACGAGTGTGGTGATTGTGGTGGAGATGGTATTCCAGATGGAGATTGTGATTGTGACGGCAACCAACTCGATGCGTGTGGTGTGTGTGGAGGCGACAATACAACTTGTCTGGACTGCTGTGGAGTAGTAAACGGAGACGGAACTACATGTGACGGAGCCTGTGGCCCTTGCGGTGAGGGTATCCCTGATGGCGACTGTGATTGTGACGGCAACCAACTCGATGAGTGTGGTGTGTGTGGAGGCGATTGTGACCCTTGTTCAGACGAGGACTGTCCATTAATGTTTTCTGACGCACTGCCTTCTTCGGTAGTTGAGTGTGAAGATGACCTTCCTGCTTCTTGCGAAGCGTATTTGTCAGAACTTGGTGTTATAAGTCTTACTGCTGGTAACGGTTGTGATGACAGTGAATACGAAGTTTTCTGTACAATCCTTGGTTCAAATTCTCAGGTTGACGGCGAAAGTGCAGTTCACTATGAGTGTGATGGTTTTACCGCAAAACGTAACAGTGATCTGGGAGATGATGAATATGGCGTAACTGATGGTGCGCTTCAGATGTTCGGATTAAGTGAAGCTGGAATAACAGAAAGCAATTATTTTGTTGAAGACCCGTCTAATCCTTTGGCGTTCGTACACACACCAAATACAGGTACTGCGAGATTAACCGGTACGCTATATTGTAGAGATAACGAGAATCAGATCCTACATCTTGACGCAACTTTCGATAATGAAGAAAATGCGGCTGATTGGTTGGCACAGAGCACTGCAAATTCTCTACTTGTTGCAGACGATCCAGATCAACCTGGATATAGTGAGTGTACTATAGACGAATCTTTGGTCTCTGTCTTTGACTTGGCTGAAGGCAGTCACCTTGTTGGTGGTGGCGAGCTCTCGGGCGCTATTGCGTTATCTCACATGCCCACCTCTTATAGCAGGCGTTTTCAGCTTGGAGAAGGCGTGAATAACCACAACTGTAACTATGGTCTAAGTGGATGGTTCTCATGGGAGGGCACAATGAATGGCATAAGTGCTGAAGGCCTTACAGCAGATATCGTTATCGATTTAGACAACTGTGTTGAAAGTTTTGACGAGTGTGAGGAGTATGCAGAATTTGTTTTTACGGCTATAGATCTTGATTGTGGACGTGTGCTTACGCAGACTGCTAGAGTTGACCGCGACGATACGACACCTCCAGTTGTTTCCTCTGTTCCAGCTGATGCTACTGCTGAATGTGATGCAGTACCTGCCGTTGCACCTAACAGCGACATCGTTGCTACTGATAACTGTACAGCAGATGCTGACATTACTGTTACTTATGAAGGCGAAACAATTTTAGATGACTTAGGCACACAAGATTGTGACAACAGCTATCTTATAGTACGTCGCTGGAGCGTGACAGATGAGTGTGACAACACAACAACCGTTTCTCAAGAAATTCAAGTTGTTGATACTACAGCGCCAGAGCTTACGATTCCAGAGGACTACACAGCTGAGTGCAGTGACGATCATCCGATGGATGACGCTTCTGCTACAGATAACTGCAGTGAATTCACGATAGATGTAGTTGAGACGACTATTGCTGGCGCTTGTACTGGTGATTATACGATCACCCGCGCGTTTACAGCGACTGATGACTGTGGCAAC
>CAJQPF010000135.1 GCA_905480095.1 uncultured Flavobacteriales bacterium | reverse complement strand
GCTGAATTTGATGGGATAAACTGGATTGCCAATGGCAGTAAAATGTGGATTACCAATGGTCCTGATGCTGATGTGTTAATTGTCTATATGCGTACTGCTGATAAAGCAGCAGGTTCTAGCTGTATGACAGCTTTTATTATTGAAAAAGGTATGCCAGGGTTTAGTACAGCACAAAAATTAGACAAATTGGGCATGCGCGGTTCTAATACTTGTGAATTAGTCTTTGAAGATTGTGCCATACCCCCTGCGTTGTGGACTGTATACGTCACTTCATATTCCCCGGCTTGAGGATAAAATGCCGTGTCAGATTCAAGTACTGAGGTAAGCCCATTTCCAAATTCCCAAAGATGAAGAAATGAATCTTCAGATGACAATCCAGCGAAGGCTACAGTGTTGGAGTCATCTTCAAGATAACTCCACGAAAATGTCGCACTGGGTCCGTTAGGCAAGTCTATTCCATCTTCTTCAGAAGGTGTGCATGCATAAATGAATACAACGGCAGAAAAAACAATAGCTAGGTTAAACTTAGTCATTTTAGTATCCTGGATTTTGAATTAATAATCCTCCTGAGAGTGAGATCTCAGCCAAAGGAATCGGGAATAACTCATGAGTTCCTGAGATAAAACCCTCATCACCAAGAATTTGTTGGCCTCGATTTTGACGAACAATATCGAAGAAGCGATGACCTTCCAAGCCTAATTCTACTCGGCGTTCATGATATATCGCTTCAAGAAGATAAGGTCCTCCTGCGGTAACATCTGGGAGAATGTCAAGATTGCCACCTCTGGCCCTAGACCGAACCTCATTGACCATTTCAAGTGCAATTCCAGTTGCACCAGTATGATATGCTGCCTCAGCCCTAAGAAGCAAAACATCAGCATATCTAATCACTCTATCATTTGTTAATCCATTGGGATTGGGATCTCCTAAAGCGTCTAACTCTTCTGCGGCAGTGTTAAAGTATTTTTTACAGTAGTATAAGTGCGGCATGCCTGTGGCTTCGAGAGTGAAAGGACCGCGATCTCCCATCAAATCTCCAACTTGATAGAGAGATGCACCGAGTCTTGGATCACCCTCTTCAAATTCATCAACGAAATTTTGTGTTGGAATGTTAAATCCATAGCCTCCGAACTGACCTCTGGCCCTTTGAAAAACATTTGTGAAAGTACCCTCCAATTGGTTTCCCCAATTTCCTCCAGATCCACTCATATATTGAATCTCCCAAACAGAGCCTGACCCATTTTCTCCCAAACTGGAAAAAATATTTGCGTAATTCAAATCTAAGAAGTACTCTCCTGAATTGTAGATGTCATCGGCTACTTCCATTGCTTCAGACCATTTCTCTTGGTATACATATGACTTTAAGAGAAGACTTGCGGCTGCGCCCCAATTTGCTCTTCCAGTTTCGCTTAATGGTCTCTCGCTTCTTTTGGGCAGTCCTAACATCGCTTGAGATAAATCCGCTTCAATAAATGCCCACGTTTCTTCTGCTGTGGATTTTACTTGTTGGTATTCACTTGGAGCCAGCAATCCGTCTATAAGTGGCACTCCACCAAACATTGTTGTCAGATTGAAATACCAGTAGGCTCTAATAAATCTAATCTCACCCAGCAGCATATCCTTCGTATCGCTGTCCATTGCAATTCCTGGAATATTCTCTAGTGCGATGTTGCAGTATGCGATGCCTTTATATGCAGTTTGCCACTCTGCTAGAAGCAGTTTGCTGTCACTGGTACCTTGGAATGATTCAAATTTCAATAAATCTGGTTCATCTCCATCACCGGAACCTCCTTTGTCGGTGTCGTCTGAAACAACATCTCCAAAGTACCATCTGAAATGAGGAGCTAAGCCGCCTAAGCCTTGAAGAGGAGTTACTTCTTGTTGAAGGTTGTTATAGCATGCAATGGTTGCAGATAAGGCGTCATCTTCATTTTGATAAAAATTAGCTTCTGTAGATCCGACCAGTGGATTAATGTCCAAAAAGTCTTTTTTGCAAGACACCAAAGAAATGATAACGGCAAAAATGATGCTGCTATATGTAATTATTTGTTTCATGTTGCTTATTTAAAATGTCACGTTTACGCCACCCATAAATATTCGTGGAGAAGGATAGAAGCCTCTGTCTATAGCTATCTCTAGTGTTCCCCTGGAACCTATTTCAGGATCCAATCCGGAATACTTGGTGATGGTGAGTAGATTCTGAGCTGAAATGTAGACTCTTACATTCGAAGCTCCTACTTTCTGAGAGGTTGTATTATTTAGCGTATAACCTAATTGCATGTTTTTAATTCTGAAATAAGAGCCATCTTCTACAAATCGGTCAGACACTCTGTTGTTTTGGTTCGGGTCTGTATGAGATATTCTTGGATACTCATTCGTAGACCCTTCACCAGTCCATCTCTCCAACGCTGATATTGGGAGATTTGTTGTATTGAGATCATATCTGAAAACACCATTGTAAATATCGTTTCCTTGAGAACCTTGAAGAAAGACACTTAAGTCGAAACCTTTATATTTCACTTCACAATTCATAGCATATGTAAAGTCTGGATGAGGATTCCCGATCATCACTTTATCATCACCATCGATTGTTCCATCTAAATTTTGATCTACAAAAATGACATCTCCCGCTTGCGCATTGGGTTGAGAAATGTTTGCATCAGCTTCTTCATTGGTTTGGAAAATACCTCCTGTCTCATATCCATAGAAATACGCGATAGGCATTCCAATTTCAGTGTATGACACAAAATCACCTGCGCCAAACACATTGCCACTTGAAATGGGCTGTCCACCCTCGCCTAAACCTGTGACTTCGTTTTTAATGAAGGAAATGTTTCCTCCGAAACTGTAGCTCATCGGATTGTCGAAATTTTTGTAGTTCAACGCAAGCTCTATACCTGAGTTTTTTGCGGACGCTACATTGGTCGCAGATGGATTAAATCCAACAACTCCCGGAACAGGTACGACAGCTAACATATCGTTTGTGTTTTTAACAAAATAATCACACACCATATTTAGTTTTCCTTGAAAAAGATCAACATCTAAGCCAACATTGGTCTGCTCTACTGTTTCCCATTTTAAATCGGGATTAGACGTATTCACAGGGCCTGCTCCGTTGACAATTTGCTGATCTGTTCCGAATGTGTAGTTGAGACCGTTATAAACAATAGATGTATAATCAAAGCTTCCAATCCCATCCGCATTACCATTTCTTCCCCAACTGCCTCTGAGTTTGATGAATTCAATCCAATCTTTTTCAATAACCCATGGCAACTCAGTGAAGTTAAATGCCGCAGAAAAAGATGGGAAGATCCCATATCTGTTGTTTTCGCCAAATTTTGAAGACCCATCTCTCCGCACAGTGCCTGATAATGACCACTGATCACCTATTTCGTAATTTGTTCTTATAAACGTTGATAAGAATGCAGATTGATTTATCCCACCACTTGATTGAGGCGCTTGTTCTGCAGAATTAATGCTGTTATTTAAAAATGCTTGGTCTGGATCGTTAGAAGATAGGCTATCTCTCACGCCAACAAGATTTGAGTATTCGTTAAATAAGGCAGAATACCCAGCTATAATGCCAAGTTTGTCACCATTTTTCAAGTCTTGATCATAGGAAACGAGGTTTTCCCATTGCCAATTTGTGTATTTGTTTTCTGATTGAATCAGTACATTCGTCTCTCTCCATTCATAGGCAGGTCTGTTGGGATCATTTGAGCCAATCCCTAGATCAAATGTGGGCATAAAAACCTTTTGAGACCCAAGCGATAAATCAGCTGAGAAAGTTGATTTATATGAGAGATTATGAAGGATGTCATATTCTGCAAAAGCACTGCCCACAAATCTATTCGTAGTCCAATTGTCAAAAGTGTTGGCAATTTGATTTGCTGGATTTGCAATATCTGAGTCAATGAAATTTGAGTATGCATAAGTTCCATCGGGGCGAGTCGCAGGAGTGACAGGATCCATATTCAAGGCTCTAACGACAGGCGTTGCAAATTCATTATTTTCACCCAGCGCATTTCGGCTAAGATTCGTAAAATTAATATTTTGTCCCATTCTAAACCTGTCAGTACCATCTTGAGTGGAGGATACTCTAAACGTATATCTTTCAAACTGACTTTTTTCTCCACCAATGATGCCATCTTGAACAAAATAACTTCCTCCCACCGCGGTTGAACTTGATTCGGTGCCACTGGTAAAATTAAACGCATGGTTCATGATAGGCGCTCTTTCGAAAATTTCCTTTTGCCAATGCGTGCCTTCACCCAAGGTTTCAGGAGAAAGTAAATCAGAATAGGGTGCGTAGCCTGCAGCTGATCTGCTTTCGTTCATCAAAATGGCATACTCTTCCGCATTTAGCAAAGACATGTATTTCGACGGCTCCTGCATTCCATAATAGCTGTCATATTTAATTTGAGCCTTCTGACTTTTCTTACCTTTTTTTGTGGTCACCAGAATCACGCCATTTCCACCTCGAGCACCATAAATAGCAGCAGATGCTGCGTCTTTAAGTACAGTAATAGATTCAATATCTGAAGCATTGAGATAATCTATTCCAAAACTAGGGATTCCATCTACGACAAATAATGGCTCAGAATTGTTAAGTGAACCGGTGCCTCGAATTCTTATAGATTGTGTACTTCCGGGCTGTCCAGAATTTTGTGAAACTTGCACGCCAGAAGTTCTTCCTTGAATTGCTTGTTCAGTCCTTAGAACTGGAAGCGAGGTAATTTCTTTTGTGCCAATCGTTGCAACTGATCCAGAAATCTTGCTTCTGTCCTGGTTTCCATATCCCATTACGACCGCCTCTTCTAGTCCTGCTACATCCAGTTTAAGACTTACATCGACAACCTTAGATTCAGTTTGAGACACAGATTCTATTGCGATTTCCTGTTTTGTATATCCGATAAATGAGAACAGAATGACAGGAGATGTTGAAGAAGTGGTAATAGTGTAATTGCCGTTAACATCTGTAAAAACGCCATTGTAGGTGTTTTTCTCTAAAACCGTAACTCCGGGTAGGCTTTCACCACTAATTAAATCTTTGACGACACCAGATACCGTAATGTTTTGTCCAATTATATGTGAAGAAAAACATAAAGATATGAAGGCAATAAATATTTTATTCATCATTTTTAAGTGGGTCATTTAGACTTAATAAGTCTAATAGAATTAGATTGATTCTCAGTAATGATCGTTAGGATATATAATCCAGATTCGTAAGAACTCAGATCAAGAACTTCCTTGTCAGCAGATCCGCTTATCTCTTTTCGTAGGATTGTTTTTCCAGCGATATCATTGATGAGTAACACTTTATTTAACGGATTATTTCCATTGAACTTTAATGTCGTAAAGTCATTTGTTACAGTAGGATAAATGGTGAAAAGGGGTCCTTGATTCTCCTCAATGAGATTTACGGTCTCGCAAACATCACACGAATTAAAGCATACTGTTCCTGCTTGAACTTCAGTGACAGTAGTATCAAATACAATGACCCTGTTTGTAAATCCATCAGTCGTAATCGTACATTGAGCATCTTCGGTAGCGTCAAGGTTCTCTGTGCCATCCCATCCTCCATTATTGAACTTGTATTCGTGTGTTCCTGGCGCGAGATCAATCGTCACATCATAGACACTGTCTCCATCACTGTCAATCATTTCAACGGATGTGCCATCCCAGCCGTCAATGCTTGGTCCTGTAATGTAAATAGCTCCAAGTATAAATTCTTGACTCATGTCCACACTAAATGTTACCGCCACGTCGTCTTTCACCGGTGGGGGGGTAGTGTCACAAGCATCACAAGCGTTAAAGCAAACAACATCAAGAATTAAATCTTCGCCAGATGTTAATTGTACTACTCGGTTGACAAATATGTTCTCACCATCAATAGTTGACAATGTACATGCGCTATCCGCTTCTGTTTCCAATGATTCTGTGCCATCCCAACCACCGTTATTGAATTTATATTCGTGAGTCCCCAGACTTAGCTCTGTGGTGTAGGTGTATATGCCGTCACCATCTGAATCATCCATGACTTCACAAGTACCACACCAATCATCGATGATTTGTCCAGTGATGTATACAGGGCCTAATACTGTTTCTTGTGACATATCAACTTGAAATGTTACGCTTGCAGAATTGACACATTCTCCGGCAGTATAAGACGTTACTCCACCTTCATTAACAGCAACACAGTCGTTTGAATATGTAACACCATCACAACCACAAACGTAATCGATGACTGTTGGACATACTGCCTCAGGATTGATCAATGACTCATCAACACAAGCGACAGTAGCACTGCTGTTAAGCGTGACATTTGTCAATGTGACTGGAGAATCAAGAGTTGTTACATAGAATAGGAATGAGCTAAATGTATTGTCTCCTTGAGAAGGGATAGCTACTGTATAATCAGCTTCAACTGTTCCACTCACGGTGACCGCCACCGTGTTAAAACTTGGTTCAGTATCTGGGTATGGATTGTACTCAAACCTAAAATACACATCAGCGTCTGTTCCAGCAGTTGACCCTGTAAACGATATTTCTCCTGCCTCTGAAAAGCTTAACGGATAAATGCTTACATCTTCATTGGCAAAACCTCCCCATGTTTCAGAACCTGTAGGATTTAGATATGTGTTTCCATCCATCGATGTGCCACCAAAAACACCTGTGAATTCAATGTTTGTATTCGTTGTTTGTGAAAAAACGGTCAATTGGATCAAGCAAAGAGAAAGAGATAAAAAATATTTCATGATGTATTAGATTTGTTTAAAACAGAACTAAGAAGTTCAAAGCATTGTTGTTTAGAAAGTTCGGTACGACTTTCTCAATTGAAAGAGTTCTGCTAAAAGTATGTCTTAATAGGCAAATATATATTAACAACAATCTAATATGGCTATTTTGACCTATATATTGTAAATCATACAATAAGTATTTGGATCAAATATTCAATATGTATAATGCCATCGTGTTTGTTATTTGATCAGATCAAATGTTTTTGAAGATGTGTTAACCCTGATTATAAAACGTCCAGATTCAATGATATATGCATTGTCTGGTCCTATAAAACCCAGATCCTTAAGAGGTATTCTCATGGCAACATCTAAGGTCTCATTTGGTCCAATATTAATCTTTTTATAGTGTCTTAGTCTTTCGACTGATGGCGTTATTGACGCAACAAGGTCCGAGATGTAAACTTGAATGACTTCTGTGGCGTCACATTCGCTTTTGTTAGAAACAGACACCGTCAATTCTATGGTGTCATCAATCAAATAAGATGATTTATCTATTGTGATAGAATCAACACTTGCGGTGCAATAAGACAATCCATGGCCAAAATTAAACTGGGGATTAAAAGCATTTAAAGAGAAATCTGTATGTATGTCCTCGGTGTGTTTTCTGAAATAAGGAATGTGAGAAGATGCATGTTTAGGCCAAGTGAATGGAAGTCGACCTGTCGGATTTATGTCGCCGCTAATAATTTCTGACAACGCTACTCCGCCATAATCTCCAGGTAAATAAGCCATAAGTATTCCATCGGCCATTGATTCAATATCATTGAATGTCCTGGGTCTTCCTTCAATGAAAACATAGATGATTTTTAAACCTGTAGACTTCAGAGCAGTAGCGAGATCTTTTTGATTTTGAAATAACGCGAGGTCTTCAATGTTTCCTGGAGTCTCGGTATAGGGCATTTCTCCAAGGAATAATATGGCATAATCTGGGTTTTGCAATTTTGTTTCAAAAACTACTTTTTCAATATCTGATGCATCAAAGTCCATATCTAAGGGGAAATTGATCACATTGTCTTGACCGAATTTTTGTATTAAAGCTTCGGCTGCATTTGGCCTTTCTGAATTAGAATATTTTGGGTCATCTCCCTGCCACGTGCCAGACCATCCTCCATTAAGTGCCAGCAGACTGTTGGCTGTAGGTCCAGTAACAAGAATTTTTCGATCTAAGCCAATCGGGAGTGCGTCAGATTCATTTTTCAGCAAGGTTATAGATTCTTCAGCTGCTTGGCGTGTGTAATTCTTTCCATCACCCTCTTCCGAAGTGAAGGCTCTGGTTGTAGGGATGGGGTTTTCGAACAATCCCAATTCCAGTTTTAAATGAAGGATTCTTCTCACACTTTCATCTATTCTAGCTTCAGAGATTTCACCATCTTTAATTAAATCAAGAAGAATCTCAGGGAATTCTAAATCTGTAGGCACCATGCTCATGTCTATTCCAGCATCGATGGCCAGTTTCACAGCGTCCCTATAATTTTCAGCGACTTTATGTCTTGACACAAGGTATTTAATATCCTCCCAGTCGGTGACTAAGACACCCTCAAAGCCTAGTTCTAACCTAAGTAAGTCGTGCAATAGTTTTTTATTTATATGTACAGGGATTCCATTGAGTTCACCACTGTTTACCATGATAGACTTCGCGCCTGCATTTATAGCTCTTTCAAAAGGAGGAAGGAAATATTCTCTTAATTGTCTTTCAGGGATCCAGGCTGGCGTTCTATCCTTTCCGCTCAATGGCATGCCGTAACCATAAAAGTGTTTTAATGTTGCAGCTATAGGATAGGGGCCTTCTTGATAGCCTAATAACATTGCTTCCCCCATATCGGACGTAAGTAATGGGTCCTCCCCAAAGGTCTCCCAAAATCTTGGCCAACGTGGATCCAATCCCAAATCTAAAACAGGTGAGAAATTCCATGGGATTCCTGATTCATACACATCTTTTGCAGAACTTTCAGCAATTTTTCTCACAAGCTCTGTATTCCACGTCGCAGCTAAGCCGATTTGTTGAGGGCTAAGTTCAGCACCTGATGTATAGGTCGCTCCATGGATTGCATCGATGCCATATAGCACAGGTATTCCAGATGTTTTTTCCTGTGTTGCAGCAGCTTGGATGCCCTCGATTAGGATGTTCCATTTTGATGAAGAGTAAGCGTGGCCACCAGAATTTAAGATGCTCCCAATTTTTAAATCAACAATGGCTGTTTTTAATTTCTCTTCATTCAGAGTATGTGGTTCGTCTAAAGTGTATGGTCCACTGCCATCACACAACATACCTAATGTTAATTGAGTCATCTCGCCCACCTTATCTTCTAGCGACAAAGTGCGCATAAGGCTATCTAAGAATACCTGATTTGTATCTTTTGTTGGAATTGTTGCACTGTTGTTACAGCTGAATAAAAACAAAATAGAGAGTGCCAAAAGGGCATTTATACAGATGGGTCGGAGGCTCATGTTTACAAAATTTTGTCAAAATTAATCTAAAGCTGTGACTTAAATCACTTAAAAACACATTTGTTTTTGAGTGATGTGAATACGCTATATACTGATCATCGCACAACTCACATGGGGTTTGGACCACACATCCAGCGCAAAGAAATACCTGTGTCAGATACAAGAGCTTCCAAAAGCACCAAGAATGAGCAGAAGATCATCGACAGTGACATTCCCATCCTCATTCACATCATGCTGACAAGAAAATCCACAACCGAATTCACTTAATACGAGCAATAAATCCTGAACAGTTGTCGCCCCATCATCGCTTAAGTCTGTGAAGCATTCTGGATTCACATAGCAATCGCTGGGACCGTAGAATGCATTGCCTAAGTAGTAAGAACATGCTGGTTCATCTTCGAAGCTTACATCTAGATTAAGCCAAGCGCCATTTGACGGTACGTCAATCACATAAGTCGAGCCTGACTCTTGTAGTACAATCGCATTCCCATTGACGAAAATGCCCCCCGATTCAGGCGCGCCTGTGTAATCAACAGTAAAGGTGACTGAATAATCTCCTGTGGCTGGATTGCACGCTGTGTTTGAAACAACGTCAACATTTAAAATATCACACGGGATATCCGCACCGGTCCAAAATTCATATCCATGAGATCCATCACCGATATATTCAAAAGGAGGGAGGGCATTCACGAAAGTCCCAGCTTCCCAAAACCCTAGCGACGTGCTGATAGATTCGTTGAGGTTTCCTGAGCCTCCCCATTGGATGTAATCCATTAATACGTTTGTGGGTCCGTACAATTGCAAATCGCCAAACGTTTCGTCAGCGTCCCGATTGACCCAGGCCAATTGAAGTTCTTCGCCTGCTTCAAAATAGAGGTTTTGGCTGCCAGAAAGCGCGTCAAAGGAATTGTAAACGCCGTTAGACGCGACACCCCAGCTACTTATATCGCCACCACAGTCCGAGGTGTTTTTCACCTTAATGACATTAGAGTTGGGGTTGACGTATTGCAAACGAATCAACTCACAGCACGGATCCCTTTGTGTATAGCAATTGAGGGAGTTTGCAGAACACGTTTCTTCCGTATTGATAAATACCTCAACGTCCACAGTTTCACTATTTGCAGGTGTATTGGCCAAAGAGATGAGTTGAGGACTGTTGGTGATCGCGTGTAAGGTACCGTTAACATTAAAAACCCCTAAACTTGGGGGGTTTTCGTAGGAAAGAATCAGTTTTTGCGTGTATGTATTGGTCAGTGGATTGCATGCAAGTTGTGGTCCAGGAGAGATGTCAAGTATTGCGCATACAGGAGGCTCCATGTCGCAAGTCGTATAAATCGCATTCACGAGGCTTTGGAAAGTTGCTGGACCAGACTCAACTAAAGTGTGGTCAGGACATACGGTGTAAATCGTGGGAAAATAGGTGTTCCCGTATGCATTAAATATACTCTGAGCGTTGTCAAAAACCGGGTGTGGTGTTCCCGTTACCCAATCACCAATTGTATTTGATCCTGTACCGTATAGGTCTGCTGAAGTAGTTGAGCCGTCGGACTCTAAAGAAAAAACGTAGACATCGCCAGTGCCGTTTGGGCCGTAGATGTTCCAAATGTCATCTAAGACTCCAGATTCTTTGTAGCTCCAGCATGGACCGCACCACGTGGCGAAGAAATCAAGTATGACAGTGTTGCCAGCATCAAGGAGTTCGTAGAGATTATACTCTACACCATTAATGTCTGTGGCAGTAAAATCAGGTGCTACACTCCCGTTAGGTAATTGTGCTGAGCTATCTAGTGATAGCATTAAAAGGACAGCGAGAGAAAGTGTGCGAATATAGATTTTCATCATGGCTTAGTTTAAATATTCGCAGTCTTAATTTATGTGTAAGGTAATGCTATTCTGATGTAAGGCGCAAGTTTTACCCTTAGGAGGGTCGTCAAAAGTTTCCGATATTTGGGGATATGAGACCATTTCTTTTTTTTGCTTTTTGCTTTTTTCTATCAAATTCCATAGTGTCACAATGTGATCAACCCGAAGAGATTGTTAGAGAAGGACTGACATATTTTGGATGCTTAAATGATTCAGAAGAAATGCACGGCTATGGAACCCTTACCAGAACTGAAGGAGATATAAAACAAATTCAGTCTGGTGTATTTGAGTATGATGTGTTTTTAAATGGTGAAATCACTTTGCTTGATCACGGTGATACGACGCTGTATCAAAAAGGGGAATTTAACCGACATTCACAACATTTAAAAACCGGCATTTCTAAACATTATGGTTCTCTTACCTTTCAGTGTGGCGCATCTGAAATAACGCCAGAAAATACCATTCGCATTGTCACATATAAGGATTACGAAGTGTTGGACGAGTCATCTAATTTTGACAATCACTATAACGCTAAAGACATTATTTCAAAGGGTGACTCCACATATGTTCACATCGACACAAGAAATAGTCATCAATATATTACTGTCAAAATAAATAAGGTTGCGGGAGAATGGATGTTCGATACAGGCGGTGGTGATTTGTCAATAGGATATAATTTGTGGTCACGGATCATTGACCAAGTTGATGTTGAGTATGAAAATTTAAATATTGAAACGTGTGGCATGGGGGTAGGTGGTCATCCTAATTTTTACGATACATTTCAGCTCAACAACCTCAAACTTGGTGATTTTACTGTCAATAATGTTGTCGTTTCTGTGGCCCATGATCCGGGTAACAATGACAATTTAATGGGCTTAGGATTTTGTAAAAAATTCAGTGACGTACAATGGTCATTAATAAACGAGAAAATTCTATTTATTAAATAACCCTATTCGCTTCGCAAGTCGTTAAAGACTTTTGTGATCAATCGAGGCATCGCTCGCTTCTCCAGCTCCTCCCAAGTCATCACGACTCCACCTACTTCTGTTGCGTAAGCTTCCATTGCGGCTTTGTTAGGGGCCTTCCATCCCTGAAAGGTGGCCTCAATTCTTCGGTGCGTGAGTAGATGGATGACGGGCTTCATCACCTCGCCAAGTGGATGAAATTCAGCCGATGGAGACATCTCCGGAAAGGCCCACATTTTGGCCCATACACCAGATTCAGGACGCTGGGTGGCGACGATGTTATTTTCAAAACGAGCGATGTGCCACGTCAATGCCCATCGTTGGACTTTCTTTTTAACCTTCTTAGCTGGCAATACACCCCACATGTCTTGGTTGTTTGCGGAAGCGCAGTGGCTCGAAATGGGGCATAGTGTGCATGCGGGATTTCGGGGTTTGCAGACCAGGGCGCCCAGTTCCATCACAGCTTGGTTGTGGTTTCCAGGGGCGTCGTGATCTAACCAAGCGTCTGCAACTTTTTGAACTGCTTGTGCCCCTGTTTTACCATCCACGGGGTCTGTGATTCCTGCCCAACGTGCGACGACCCTTTGCACATTCCCGTCCACAGCGGCGACAGCTTCACCAAGTCCGATGGAGGCGATTGCAGCAGCAGTATACGGGCCTACGCCAGGTAATTTAAGCCAAGCATCATAAGACATTGGAAATTCTCCTGCGGCGTCGATGGCTCGGGCTGCTTTGTGAAGAAGTGTGGCGCGTCTGTAGTAACCAAGACCCTCCCAAGCTTTGAGTACTTCGGATTCCGAGGCACGTGCCAAATGGCCGACAGTGGGGAAGCGCTCCAGAAAAAGATGCCATTTGGGTAGCCCCGTTTCCACTTGGGTTTGTTGTAACAAAATTTCGCTCAACCATGTTCCGTAGAGCGAGGGTGTGAGACGCCATGGAAGCTTTCGCGCATGATCTGAATACCAAGTTCTCAAGCCTTGTTGGGCTAAAAGAGCGTTGTTGAGGTTGGTCATTGTAATGGGTTGGGTAACACTTACAGGATGTATTTTCAGTCGAATTTGGTGCCGAAATCTTTTTTAAATTTCTTCATTTTTGGCGCGATAACCGCCCGACAGTAAGGCGCTTCTTTGTTCATCTCGTAATACGCCTGATGCACATTCTCAGCTTCGTAAAAGATCTCAAATTCAGTCACTTCCGTCACGATAGGGGATGTCCAGTTATTTTGTGCACGGCGCAGTGCAGCGAGAGCGATCGCCTGCTGTTCTGGGGTGTGATAGTAAATGGCACTTCGGTATTGTGTGCCTACATCAGCACCTTGGCGGTTGAGCGTCGTTGGGTCATGTGTCCCAAAAAAGACCTCAAGCAACAGTTCTAAACGCAAGACCTTCGGGTCGAAAGTGACTTGGATCACCTCTGCGTGACCTGTTCTGCCTTGACAAACCTCTCTGTATGCAGGGTTCTTAATGTGTCCGCCAGAATATCCTGAAACAGCTTTTTCTACCCCTGGGATGGATTCAAACACGGCTTCGATGCACCAAAAACATCCTGCGCCCAAAGTGATAGTGTCGAATTGTTTTGTCTCTGCGTTCATGGGTTCCTGAGATTGTGCGTAGGTGCTAAAAGCAAAAGAAAAGAAAATCAGCGCAATTCCAAGTGCGATAAAGATGTTTTCTAGTCTAAATTTTAGCTGATCAACGGATTGAAATTTCATACGGTCAATTTACTTCATTTATCAATTTATCAATGGTCTTTAACACACATAGTGAATTTTTTTTTTCGGTGTGTAAGACCCTTTTAAGAACAAAACAGCTTATGTGAATATTCTCGGCACTGAAAACATCCTCAAGTTGACGTATGCGCCGGATGAGATGGATCAGAATGATCCGGACTACAGCCCTGTGCGACAAGAATATCAGCTCGGATTCTTGCCGATTTTCTTTTTGAGAATTGATTTCTAGACGGTCTTGCTGAACATCAAGTGAATGCTTTTGCCTTCATCTGCAATGTAACGGCTTCGCCCTTGTGAAATTCGCCTTCATTGATTTCCGTGACTACTTTTTCAGCCTGAATGAATTCAAGTGTCGAAAAATCGGCTTTCATCATTTGAGCGTCAAACAACATTTCTTCCTTTTTTGGGCCGCCAGAGTGTCTGCCAAGTTGTTCTTTGTGGAAGCCTTCTAAAATAAGGGTGCCGCCAGGAGCTAACCACGATGCTATTTTATGATGAAATTCCTCTCTAAGGTCTGAGGGCATGTGCGCGAATATTAATCCGATCACATCATATTTCTCTTTTGGATGAAATTCAAAAGCATCTTCGCATGTGCTTTGTATGGTTACCCCAGCTTCTTTGGCCCATTGCAAAGACTTTTTCACCCCGACCTCACTCGCGTCAAAAGACCTCACCGTTAAGCCAAGCTGTGCTGCGTATATCGCATTTCGCCCTTCACCGTCACATGGCAGAAGAATATTCATCTTCGTCAAGTCTCTTGTGTTTTTTAGCTCTCTTAACGTCTTTGCGAAGTATACATTCGGTGTTTTGCCGTATGCAGCTTCGTTTTCGATGTATCTGTCGTTCCAATGTCCCTTCATGTTCCAAAATTAAGGAATTCAGTTTGTGCAAATGGAAACGCAATAAAGAGGAGGGTTAATGCTGGCTTTATGGTTGGATCGATTTGGAAAAGTTAAAACTTTTTTTTAGGGCCCCAAACACAGATGATTTGTGTAACTTACCTGTCCGCTTTGTCTGAATTTTTTACCCTCCCTAAGTATGAATAAGAAAATGAAATTAAAATGGTGTCCTGCAAGTGATATTGCATTTGATGCGGTGCCGTTTTTTGATGAGGGGGTGCAGGCGGGTTTTCCTTCTCCGGCAGAAGATCATCTGGACTTGGATCTGGATTTAAATTCGTATCTCGTTCAGCATCCGTCGGCAACCTTTTGCTGCAGGGTTGAAGGTGATTCGATGGTGGGAGCGGGTATTCAGACTGGGGACGTAATTATGATAGATCGATCGCTTACGCCCCAGAAGGGCAGCATCGTGCTTGCGGTGTTGGATGGAGAGTTTACGGTCAAGCGCGTTGATGTTCAGGACGACACACTGCTTTTAATTCCAGAAAACCCCAAACTTAAGCCGATTGTGGTGGGGGAGGAGTCTGATTTTCAGGTGTGGGGTGTGGTGACATTTGTGATTCACAAGGTGTGATCTCGGGTACGTCAGAACATATGATTGCGTTGGTGGATTGTAACAATTTCTTTGCCTCTTGTGAACGTGTTTTTAGGCCAAACCTCGTTTCTAAGCCCGTTGTCGTTCTCTCGAACAACGATGGATGCGTGATTGCGCGCAGCAATGAGGCCAAAGCCTTGGGTGTAAAAATGGGCGCTCCGGCTTTTAAGAGCGAGCGGTTCTTTGCGCGAAACGGAGTTCATGTGTTTTCTTCCAATTTCGCTTTGTATGGAGACATGTCTAAGCGTGTTATGGATACCCTCCGTCCTGAAGCAGATGACATGGAGGTGTATTCTATTGACGAGGCGTTTATGGTTTTTGAAGGACCCGCCGCTGAGGAGCGTGCTCGCGCATTGCGCCTCAAGGTAGAAATGTGGACAGGTATTCCAGTGTCGATAGGTCTCGCGCCGACAAAGACCCTGGCCAAAATTGCCACACGGATTGCAAAAAAAATGCCCGAGATGAATGGCGTATTTGCATTGCGCTCGCCCGCCGACATCAACCGGGCGCTTCAACGCTGCGATGTGGCTGATATCTGGGGCGTGGGACATCGCTCGGCGTTAAAGCTGAAGTCCTTCGGGATTACAAACGCGTTGAAGCTTGCTCTCGCTGATCCTGGATGGGTTCGTCGCCACCTGAGTGTGACCGGCGTCAGGTTGCAGAAGGAGCTAAACGGCACGGTTTGTTCCCCAGTCAACGACGTCGCGCCGCGCAAGAAAAACATCAGAACCGCACGTTCCTTCGGTGCGGAAGTGAAAAGTTTGGCTGGTCTGAAGGAGTCCGTGGGAACTTTTGCGGTCAATTGTGCCATGAAGCTTCGTGGTGAGGGGAGTTGTTGCGCGTCAGTCACGGTGTTTGTGAGTACGAATCCCTTTAAACCTCAAGCGACTCAGTATCACGGTGCACGAACCATCAAGCTCGATGTTCCCACGAATGACAACCTCGAAATTGTCGCGGCTGCGATGCGTGCTTTGAGTGAAGTATTTCGATCTGACTGTACGTATAAAAAGGCAGGGGTTCTCGTGGGGGATATCGTTCCGTCGAATCAAGTTCAACTTGGAATTTTTGATTCCGTAGACCGATCGAAGCGCGGCACGTTAATGAAATCGATTGACACCATTAATGCCCAAATGGGACGAGATAAAGTCCGGCTTGCTGTTCAGGGTTTCGATAGAAAATGGCGCCTTAAGCAAGAGCGATTGTCTCCTTGTTATACGACGCGTTTTGCAGATATTTTAACGATTCGCGTTTAGTATTTAAATCACGACCTTTGGGCCATGGAAACGAGGATCAATAAATTTCTTAGCGAGGTGGGGTTTTGTTCGCGGCGGGCAGCAGATAAGCTGCTTGAAGCGGGGAAGATTACAATCAATGGCCATGTTCCTGAGTTGGGAACGAAGGTGAAGACAGGGGACGAAGTCAGGGTGGAGGGAAAGTTAGTGGGAGGAGGAGAGCGTGATGATTTGGTCTATCTGGCCTTTCATAAGCCGGTGGGTATCGTATGCACAACAGATCAGAAACGCGAGGAGGATAACATCATTGATTTCATCGGATATCCAACACGTATTTTTCCGATAGGTCGACTTGATAAGCCGAGTGAGGGTTTAATTTTCCTGACAAATGACGGAGATATCGTGAATAAGATTTTGCGTGCAAGGAATCACCATGAGAAGGAATATATCGTCACTGTAGATCGGATTATTATCGGTGACTTCATCAGAGATATGGGCAAAGGTGTGCCGATTCTGGATACAGTAACGAATCCATGTTTTGTAGAACAAACAGGAGACCGGGAGTTTCGGATTGTGCTTACGCAGGGTTTAAACAGACAGATACGGAGAATGTGTGAACACTTCGGGTATCGGGTGGGGCGACTTAAGCGTGTTCGCATCATGAATATGCATCTCGATATGCCCGTGGGAACGTGGCGAGACTTTCAAAAACACGAACTGGAAGAGATGTACCGCTTGATCGGTGATTCCTCGAAGACCGTATAGTTCAGCCGATGTCTTTACCATCCATCAAGCGTAAGTCATGAATCGAGCGTTCTTAAAGGACTTCAATATGAATACTGAGGTCAATGCAGCGTCCATTTTAGATTTTGTAAGTCATATTCAGGGTGTAAGCACGGGCTTTCCTTTTGATGAATCGACAATGGTGATTAAAGTGGGGGCCGATTCTAAGCACAAAATCTTTGCGCTCTTTAACATTGATGATTTTGAGTGGGTCAATCTGAAGTGTGATCCAGAAAGATCGATCGAGCTAAGAGGGAGTTACGATGGGGTTAAGCCGGGGTGGCATATGAATAAAATGCATTGGAATTCAGTGTCTCCCGATCCCATTTCTGATGTTCCAGCAAAATTGTTTTGGGAGCTCTTGTTGCACAGTTACGCGCTCGTCAAGCAATCTTTGCCGCTGAAAACAAAATCACAGTTAATGTAGTTAAATGTGTTTTTAAGCTAAATAATCGCACTTTAATGCGTTTAAGGTTGTTTTATTGCGAATTAACGTAAAGTAAGACAGTAGGTCTTAAGTACAATTCTCGCCGAATAGCGCAAGGACAGCGAGTACATCTGAGATCGTCACAGCCCCATCACCATCCACATCTGCAGAGCATGCAGACATACATCCGTATTGACTTAGTAAGTGTAAAATATCGTTGATGTCGATAATGCCATTAGGCACCACATCCTCAGGGCAGGAAACAATCGGTGGGGGTGGTGTGCCAGCCAAAATGGAATCCAATGGGAAGCTCTGAATACTCCTGGAGAAGGTGCCAGCTACAAGTCGCCTTTCTACCGTATCCACGACAAGGTCGTAAACGGGAATCCAGGGCATCGACCCAAGTCTCTCCCAATGTGCGCCTGCATCTACAGTGGCATATACGCCTGCATCTGTGGCGGTGGCCCACACCACCTCGTTCAATGCGACGACAGAATTCATGGGGTGCTGGGGAAGGTCTCCAGACACAGAATGCCAAGGTCCTCCAAGTGCCGCTTTTAAGATGTGAGGGGTGTATGCATAGTCTCTGTATCCGCTGACTGTACAGAAAATTGAGTCAGGGTTATAGGGGTCGAAATAAAGGTCTGTGACATACCGCTCAGGCAGTCCGTTTGTCATCAGATTCCAAGTCGTTCCGCCATCGGACGTGAAGTGTACTTGTCCGTCAGCTGTTCCTGCGGCGACGAT
>CAJQPF010000134.1 GCA_905480095.1 uncultured Flavobacteriales bacterium | reverse complement strand
TATAGACCACCATCAGAAGCCACAAACATCGTTCCTTCTGGCGTGAAAACAATCTCATGAAGGTCTGCATGGACTCCATAAGGAAAACCAGGGAAATCAAACGATGCAGCTGCCTGCTCAGCTTGCTGATTCGGACCAGAGCGCCACAATTCAATACCACCTACATAAGCGAGGTCTGGTTGTCCTGTCTTGATCCCTAAAGCAAGGTCATATATCCCTTGAGATCTTGGAAGAGGTGTTGACGTATCAATTCCTCCAGGCCAGCATTCGGTCCAAGAACCCATTTCTGAAGCTCCATCTGAATGGAAGAGGCCATAGAAACTTCCGCCAGAAGTAGCGTAAAGCGCAAATGCATGATTTGGATCATCTTGTGAAATCGCAATTCTTGCACGGCCTATACCACTTTGTGGCAAGCTTCCTGAATTAGATCCTCCAGCAGTAATGGGTTCAAAAGTAGAAAGCTGATCGTTAGTAGAACGGTAAACGCGTCCATTCGTCGCAGCAACCAACATATAACTCCCATCATGAGCTATCGTGATATCGGACACACCTCCTGTAGGTCCTCCTGAAGTAGAATTCCCATCAATCACACCATCTTCTATCGTTCCAAATGAATCATTTGACCCATACCAAACCTTGTTGTTGTCGAGAGGGTCTTTGATTAAAGCATCATTCGATGACCAATCACCTCCTGAGAATGCGCCCGGGTCTGTACCTTCAACGATGTTAAAAGTTTCACCCCCATCGTTGCTCCACCAGATACCGCGACCGCGAAATCCAGAACCACCATCACCACCTGCACCATCAAACTGAGAACCTGTTCCTACGTATATATCACCGTTTGTTGCAACAGCAATTGACGCCACCATAAGGCTTGGGAAGCTATTTACTTGATTCCATGAGTTTGCACCATCTAACGATCTCCAAAGACCGCCAGAGACCGCACCTGCATAAATAAGGTCTTCGTTGACAGGTACAATCGCACGCGTACGACCACCCACATTGTCAGGGCCCATTTCGACCCAAGAAAGATCTGTGTCTTTTGTGTTTGCACGCGCTTGAGCAGATGCAAACTTTAACACTTTATTTCTAAGGCGGGCAAGTCCACTGGAGTTAATCTCTCCTGTTTCGACATCGCCTAAAAGCATGCGGGTGATTTCAGCTGCTCCCGCTGCGTCTTGTGAAGCTTGATTAACTTCCAAACGCGGCGCGTAAGTGGATGAAATAGACGCAGAAAGGTCGGTAGATTCATCTTGAAGAGTTGAACTCCAAATAACTGCTAAAGCCAAAAGGCCTAAAAGGGGCAAATACTTTGATACCATATTTTCGTTTTTATTTCAATCTAAAACACCGTGGAAAGTTACGACAATACAGATTATTTCACGTGTTTTTCTGCATGATATGAAGACCGTACCAATGGGCTGCTTTCCACATACATGAAACCTTTTGAAAGTGCGATGTCTTTATACTCATCAAAAAGGTCTGGATGAATGAACTCAACAACAGGCAAATGCTTAGGAGTGGGCTGTAAATACTGACCTAATGTCAGAACGTTAACACCTACATTTCTCAGGTCATCCATGGATTCAATCACCTCTTCTTTTGTTTCTCCAAGACCAAGCATAAGTCCACTTTTCGTTCTAATGTTTGCTTTGCCTAATCTCTCTAACACCTCCAGTGACCGATCGTATTTGGCTTGAATCCTCACGGCCTTCGTCAGCCTACGAACAGTCTCAAGGTTGTGGCTTACCACTTCTGGAGCAACATCAATAATAAGTTGAAGATTCTCCCATTTGCCCGCAAAATCTGGAATCAACGTCTCAAGCGTTGTACCTGGAGACTGCTGCCTTATTGCACGCACTGTCGCTGCCCAAATCTCCGAGCCACCATCTTTTAATTCATCACGATCTACGGATGTAATTACGGCGTGCTTCACTTTCATCAGTTTCACTGATTTCGCAACTTTAGCTGGCTCGAAGTCATCTACTGGTTCTGGTCTGCCAGTGGACACACTACAAAACCCACACGATCTGGTACAGATATTGCCTAAGATCATAAAGGTTGCGGTGCCTTCACCCCAACACTCACCCATGTTTGGACAATGTCCACTTTCACAAATCGTATGGAGCTTATGTTCCGATACAATTTCACGCACCTTTTTGTAAGTCTCGCCAGTAGGCAATTTCACCCTAAGCCATTTTGGCTTGGGAATGCGTTTGGGATTTTCTATTACAGATTGTTCAGACATGGTACAAAGTTCGTGACTTTGTGACGAAAATCAGCGTGCTTGCGTCCACTTTGATCCTAGCCCTAACTTCAAGTATAGATTCAAAAAAGCGAATTTACTGTCCACAAATTGCTCAGACATTATTTCAACCGGCCTGTAAAAGACGTCGATTGTCGCCCCGACTTCTACAGAACGGGTTACCGTCCTTTCATTTCCATACTCAAACGTCAAACCATAACTGGCACTAACGCCAGGAACGACTGTCATTTCATCTAAGCCATTTACCCAAGATGAGCGACCATAGATATCGTTATAAAAATGTTCGATGGGATCATACGGTTCATCAACGAAAATTTCATAGGGTATCTCAGGATATCCAATAACTAAGTATACCGGCTTTTCCAAACCCAAACTCGCACCATATCTGAATACACTTGCTACTTGAACAGCTCCCTTTCTAAGCTTCGGCGTTAATTCACGTCGTGATTCCACATAAACACGAAAGATCATAAAGCTATTCACCTTTCCCAAAACATAAGGAAGACCTTCGACATAAACTGGATTGTATGTTTTCTCTTCCTTCTCATGCCTCAAATACAACAAGCTACACCCTAATGACCTTGACTTTTTTGCGGTGAGAAATGTCCCATAACGAAACCCCACTCCTGCCCCTTGAGTATGCGCAAAAACATATGCCCCAGAAGTGTGGCTAAACAAAACATCTACACCCTCACCATACACCGCATCTTTTCCAGTACTCACCTCATCTTGGGTTTGGGCTGAAAAACTATATGAAAACAAGAGCGCTCCGGCAAAAAGCACCACAGAGACAAACCGGTTATTTACATCCTCTCGCATGAGTACAAATCTACTTTATAAGGTCCAAGACACCATACATCGATAAATATAGATGCAAAAATCCCGGTGTGTCTAAACACACCGGGATTTTCATTCCGCAAATTAATATGCCGTTAAGCACCACGAAAAACAAATGACATTAGTCGCATGTCTCTATGTCTACACATGTGTAGGCTCCACATGCAGTATAAGCGGTAGCACATGAAGAAAGCGCTGCTCCGAGAAGCAAGACAATAGCTGAAATTCTTAAAATATGTTTCATAACAGAGATGTTAAAGATTGATAGGTACCATGTATTACGATAACACATACAAAAAGGTTTCATTTGATAGCCTATCTTCACAGAAATAGTGCTTCATTTACCATATCTATTTCAGAACACCTTGAACGATATCCCACACACATCCATTCGCTGGCCTTTCATTTGGTTGATTCTAATCTCTTTTTTATCCTCTTGTTCAACATCAACACTAGTTAATTCTACTTCATCTAGGCGTCCATATGACTTCGAGGCCTCAACCCTTCACCCCGAAGTCGTAACATACCTTCATTCAGGCACACTCT
>CAJQPF010000133.1 GCA_905480095.1 uncultured Flavobacteriales bacterium | reverse complement strand
CAAAGGCTTTCTGGACACATCACAACAAAAATAGAATTGGCAGGTCAGGCTTTTCAGGCAGAGGTTCAGTATTTCGATGCTCCAGGTGGAAACATGGACCACATCGCTTGTGCTGTCGGTGGTTCCTTGCGCGTGGATCCGAATGTAAAGGAGGGGTATGTCAAACTTGGTGAATCATCCTTCGATTTGGTTTTAGGCGATTCAAATGCGCCGAAGGATACAATAGGTATACTGGAGAGATGCAAGTTCGACCGTTTGAATATTCTCAATAAAAACGGTGGCAATTGGGATGACATAGATTTGGAGGCTTTAAATGAAGTGGACGCCTCTCTTGTCAAAGGGACCCTTAGAAACAGAGACATAGAACAGATTGCATCAGCGAAACTGTTTGAAGAAAATCATTCCGTAGAGCAGCTGGGAGCACTTATGTGTGAACATCATTCAATTCTTCGAGATGCATTGAAAATAAGTACCCCAAAGATTGATGAGATGTGTGATGCGGCGATTCATGCAGGTGCAGTTGGCGCAAAAATATTTGGTTCAGGAGGAGGAGGCTGTATGATTGCAATGGTGCCCAAACGCAATGGACAATCAAACATCACTTTACTTGCCCAAATTACATCTTCGATCTCGCAGATACCAGGTGCAATTTCAACCCAAGTAAAATCTGAACCAGGCGTTGATTGGGGGTTGCATTCCAATATAGTCAATCCTGTTGTTATTCTCGCTGCTGGGGCTTCCAGTAGGATGAAAAAGAGAGAGGGTGTTGGAGAAGAAGTCGCAAATGAAGTTGCCTCAAGGCCTAAAGCGATGCTTCGTGTCGGACCCGGTGCGGTTCCCTTTTTAGAACTTCTTTTAAGGAGAATTAAAGAAGAGGGAAGCAATTGTGTTATTGTTGTCGTTGGGGAAAAAGATCTTGTCACGAAACCTTATTTTTCATCAAACCCCATTGAAGGTTTGGATATCAGATATGCTGTTCAAACTATACCTCAGGGCAGATTAAAACCCTTAGGCACAGCCGATGCTCTAGAAACGGCGTTGTTGTCAAATCCCGATTTATCAACGCATTCCATTGTCGTATGTAATGGGGACAACATGCCGCCAGTTGGGTCGTTTGGTGAGATTTTTAAAAGCCATTGTGCCATGCTCGCATATGATGCTTCAATGCTTGGGTTGCCTAACGAGAGGGTTTCTGATTTTGCTGTCGTTGATATTGATTCCGAAGGTTACCTCATTCAAATTGTGGAGAAACCAACCAAAGCAACGCTCCCAAATTTTATTCAATCAGATGGTGTTTTAAGGGTAAGCATGAATATTTTTAAAATGTCTTTTTCTGATTTTATTGAGGCATTAAAAGATTGTCCAATGGACGCTGTTCGTCATGAAAAGGAACTGCCTACAGCAATAGGTAGATGGGTAAAAGAGAATCCAGGTAGGATGATTTCGTTTCCTTTCGGAGGTGAATTTTTAGATCTTACTCACCCAAGTGATTTTTTGTTTGTCTCACATAAATTGCAGTGATCTAATCAACGGGGTCTTTTAAATGAAACTATAACATTTAATAACGGTCAAGCTTCTCTGATTACATGTAATTTTGCAAAATACAATCAGAAGAACGCACGAACATGTACTATATACTTGGCATTATGCTCCTTGTGATCGCATTGATTGAGTGGATGGCTTTCAGGCTTGTCAAACGAAGGTGGTCTCAAAAAAGGTGGTGGTCAACAGCAAGTCCAATCTGGATTGTTCTCACTTTTTCATTGTGGGTGTGTTTCTCTTTAAGTATCTATAATTATGAGGATTGGACCGTTCGTTTGCCTGGGTTTGTGGGCTTGTTATCCATGGCGTTTTTCGTCAACTTTTTCCCAAAACTCATTTTGGCAGCCTTCCAAGTTCTAGATGATTTCAGATATGCTTTTCAATTTGCTGCGAAGAAAATAACCAAATCGGACAAGACCATTCCTCGCGCTACATTCTTAAATTACATCGGGGCGGGTTTTGCGGGGGTTGCATTCAGTGGTCTGTTATATGGAGTTGTGCAAGGGAAGTATGATTATCGGGTTGAAAATATAAAAGTCAAGTTGAATAACCTCCCCGATGCATTTAAGGGATTACGTATTGTCCAGATTTCGGATGCACATCTTGGCTCATTTGTAGGTCAGCCCAAGCAAGTTCTTTCGGCACTTCAGACGATTAATGATCTGAAGCCAGATCTGATCTTATTTACAGGGGACCTTGTGAACAGCTCATCTTCTGAGGCGGAGTCTTGGATAGACGCGTTTGCAAACCTCGAGGCACCCTTGGGGAAGTTCAGTATTATGGGCAATCATGATTATGCTGAGTATGGTGAATTTGCGCCTGGAGAGAGTGAGAAGGATGTGCAGCGTCTTCATGAGATTCATGCAGAAATGGGATTTCATCTCATGCTTGATGAACACATTAAACTGGAGCGTGACGATTCTCAAATCGTGCTTGCAGGCGTAGAAAATTGGAGCAAGAGATCTTTTGGTCAAAAAGGAGATATAGATAAAGCATTGGAAGGGAGTAACTCAGAGAATCTAACAACCATACTCATGTCCCATGACCCGACACATTTCGAAGAATGTGTGATGAATGGAAAAGCCCCTGTGGATTTAACCTTGAGTGGCCATACCCATGGCATGCAAGTAGGGATTCACATAGAATTTCTTGGAATTAATTACTCTCCAGCCAAGTTGCTTTATAAACGTTGGGGTGGACTATACAGTGAAGGTGTTCAGCTTCTATATGTGAATCGTGGATTTGGTGTGCTTGCTTTTCGTGGAAGAATTGGCATGCCTCCAGAAATTACTTTACTCGAGCTTGCATAGGTTGTCGTTCATCCTCGGTGCTTTAGTAACACTCTATTTTAATTTACCTCGAGTTCTTACCTCAAGTTGTAGTATTTTCGCGCCCTCAAACTATGCGTGGTAAATAAACGACTGATGAAAAGAATTAACGAGTATAAAAGACTATTTGAAGTAGAAGGCGCTCTCGAACTTGCATATCTTAAGAAGAAGTATCGTTTACTCGTGAAAGAATGGCATCCGGACAAGTTTCCTGATGGTGGCAAGAAAGCTGTCGAAGCAGAAGCGATGAGTCGTCAAGTCATTGATGGTTATCATTTTCTTGTCAGTATTGCTCCAGAAACAAAGGAGGCAAACATGGAAGAATTTACTGAGACTATAACTACTGCCATGATTGATGATCTTCAACATAAGGGCTTGCGATTAGAGGTGACTTTTACGGATGGAAATACGTATGAATTCTTTGGCGTCAACAAACAGCTTTTTACGAAGCTTTTAAACTCGGACAAGCAGCTGCGTTTTGCGAAAAGAAAGATTTTCAATTCGTGTGTGTATCGCAAAGCAAAAAGCGGCACAAAAGAGGAGTAAGCCATTATGTATAATATTCTGGGATAGATGTTTAAATAACCAAGTTCCTTTCACGATATTCACACCATGATTAAAGGACCATTTAAAAATCCGTTCCTCGTTGCGGTTGTACTTATTGCCGTGATTGCCATAGGATCCGTATTGGTGCCCAAGATGCAAGTGGATATTTTACCTGTGTTTCGTAAGTCTGCAATGCAAATCTTGACATTGTACCCAGGGATGCCCACTGAGGTTGTCGAGAAGGATATTACCAGTAGGATGGAGCGTTGGACAGGGCAGTCTAACGGCATTCTTAAGCAGGAATCGAAATCGCTGATGGGTGTGAGTTTGGTCACGAATCACTACCGTGCAGATATCGATCCCGCAGAGGCAATGGCAAATACTTCTGCCTACGCGATGAGCGATATGTACTACCAACCCCCAGGTACGCTTCCGCCGATGGTTCAGCCCTTTGACCCCACAGCTTCTACGCCTTTAATGCTGCTTACAGCTTCTTCAGACACGAAGTCTGGAAAGGAGCTTTATGATGTTGCTTATTACGCATTGCGACAAATGCTCTCAGGTGTCAAGGGCATCATTGCTCCAGCTGCTTACGGTGGGTCAAAACGACGCATTCATATTTACGTTGATCCTATCATGCTTGAAGCGTACAATCTGTCCTCCACGGTCGTCAATGATGCGATTAAACGCAATACAACGATGATTCCATCGGGCATTGCGGAAATAGGAGATGTAAATTATAGCATTGACGCTCAGGGAATGATTAAGGACGTCGAAGATTTTAATGACATTGTTGTTGCGATGGTTGACGGCAATGCGATTCAAGTAAAAGACATCGGTTTTGCCGCAGATGCTGCAGCCATTCAAACAAACATTGTTCGTGTGGATGGGAAAAATCAAGTGTATCTGCCTATTTTTAAAAGATCAGGTAGCAATACAATCGAAGCTGTTGAAGCTGTTCAGGCAGCATTGCCGCAACTCAAGGAACGGCTTCCCAAGGATGTGAATCTGAATGTGATTTTTGATCAAAGTTCTTACGTACGTCGTTCCATCTCTGGTTTGATGTTCGCAGGTTTGGGAGGACTTATTCTTGTCGCATGTGTTCTTTTTGTCTTCTTAGGAAACATACGGTTTGCTTCAATCGCGGTATTTGTCATTCCATTAAGTGTTATTACGGCCCTTATCGCTTTGTACGGATTTGGTCAAGGACTTAACTCGATCACTTTAGGAGGGATCGCCCTTGCTCTGGGTCTGCTTGTTGATAATTCAATTGTCATGCTCGAGGATATTGACCGGCGAATTTCGTCAGGTTTAGATTCGATGTCGGCTTCAAAGGAGGCCGCAAGTGCAATGGCTGCTCCCGTTTTGGCCTCTACGCTCGCCATCGTTGCGGTATTCGTTCCAATTTTGTTTTTTGAGGGAATTGCGCGCGACCTGTTTGGTCCTTTGGCGCTGACTGTGACAGCTTGTATGTGTGCTTCTTATGTGTTCTCTATTGCTGTTGTGCCAATCTCTGCGGGGCTGTTGATGAAAAATCGAGTGCCGAGAGCTTCCGCTGTGGATTCCATCTCCGGTTTTAATCGCAGCTTTCGCTCGCTTGAATTGACGTATGAGAAGTCGCTTAATAAAATGATTAAACGCCCCATGTTTGTCGGTGCAGTCCTTATTTCTTTAACAGCATTGATGGTCATAGGTGTAGGGGAGACAGGATATGAGTTGTTTCCGAAAGAAGATGTCGGACAACTTGAAATTCAGGTGAGAATGCCTTCAGGAACGACATTAAGTGCTTCAGAGATGAACATCGCAAGTATGGAGGGGATCGTGAGAGAGGAGCTGGGAGAGGATTTAAATTTGGTCATATCTAACATCGGTGTTTTCTATGATTTGCCAGCCGCTTACACCCCCAATTCGGGTACGCAAGATGCATTTATAGGTGTCCAATTAAAAGACAACGCAACAACATCCACGGATGAATATGCTGCCAGATTGAGGAATAGAATTACACAGGCATATCCTGGTGTAGAGTTAAGTTTTTATACGGGTGGACTGATGACAGCAGCCCTGAATGAAGGCAAGCCAGCACCAATAGATGTTCGGATTAAAGGAAACAAACTTGAAGTCCTCAGAGACATTGCAGAGCAAGTCAGAGACGAAATTCGAAAGGTAGATGGAATCGTTGACGCGCGTGTTTTACAAAGGTTAGATCAGCCTACAAAAGAGGTCGATATTGACAGAGAAAGAGCCGCAAGGATGGGTGTTGATCCAGTGGATGCGATTAAAAACATGGTCGCAGCATTTAGCTCAACGGCTACTTTTGACAAATCGTTTTGGATTGATGAAGGCAATGGAAATCATTATTATGTCGGAGTCACTTACCCTGAGTATGAAATTGATGGGGAAGATGTGCTTGGCAGTGTTTTGGTATCAAGCAGTCTTACTGACAAACCCATTCCATTTAGAAATTTTTCGATTGTTAGAGATAAGAATACGGCTGTTGAAATAAATCACCACAATCTGTCTCGTGTTTACAATGTGTATGCCAACGTTGAAGGAAGAGATGTAGGGCGAACTTCAGCTGAGATTGAAGAACGTTTGTCTGAGATTAGGTCTCATCTGCCCATGGGTTACGCGATGGACCTTGACGGAGAGGTAAGTGTGATGCGAAGCTCATTTGCAAATCTTGGACTGGGATTGTTTTTGGCGTTGCTTTTTGCATATTTGATTGTGGTGCCCCTTTTCCGATCATTCAGACAGCCTGTCGGGATGTTGATTGCTTTTCCTCCAGCCCTTGCAGGGGTCGTTGGATTGCTTTATGTCACTGGAACACCACTCAGTATTCAAGCGCTTATGGGGTCTATTATGGTGGTAGGAATTACGGTTTCTTATGGCAATCTGCTGGTTGATCGCATCAACAAATTGAGAGCCGAAGGAATGTCTCTTGAGGAGGCGCTGACTGAGGGGTCTCGTCAACGTCTTAGACCGATTGTCATGACAGCACTCACAACTGTATTAGGTTTACTCCCTACTGCCATTGGGTTTGGTGGCTCTTCAATCAATGAGCCGCTGGCATTGGCTGTAATAGGAGGGACGTCCATGGCCGCTTTTTTAACGCTATATGTGGTTCCAGTGGGTTATCGCTTTTTCACAAAACCTGAACTTAAATAACAATGAATAAAATTTATTTATCACTCATTTCTATTTGTATTGGGCTCAGCAGCTGTGAAACGAAAGACACCGACACTCAGAATGCTACCGACAACAGCCATAAGCAAGCGCCTATTTTAGTGGAAACTGTTCTGCCTTCGATGAAGAATTTCCAGAAGAAACTTAGGGTGGTCGGCACTGTTGAGCCACTTCAGTTTGTTGATGTTCTTCCTTTAGAATCAGGTCAAACAGCAAGCGTCCTTGTCGATATAGGAGACCGAGTTGTAAAAGGGGACGTGTTGGTGATTCTTGAAAACCCCATGATTGAAAGAAATGTAGAAGCACTTAAAGTTGAAGCTTCTGCGGCTGAAAAACATTTGGCTCGCCTGCATGAAGCCTCAAAGTCTGCTGCGGGTCTTATTTCTGCTTCAGAACGAGACAATGCTGAAGCTTCTGCTGCCAGAGCAACTTCTGCTTTAAATACAGGTCTTGACCGTCTTCGATTCCTTGAAGTCAAAGCACCAATTTCTGGCGTGATTACCCAAAGGAATATCCATCCAGGTGCCGTGGTTGAAAATGGGTTGACTTCTCCAAACCAAACGCCCATGCTTACAATTGCATCCTGTGCTGAAATTCGAGTCATGTTGCCATATCCTGAGAGGGATATGAGGTTTATTTACAAGGACGCAGACATAGCGCTAAATTTTCCGGACATGAATCTTCAGCTGGAGACGAAAGTAAGTCGCGTTTCTGCTGCCATTAATCCTGATTCTAGAACTGTCGATGTGTTTGTCGATATTTCCTCGCCAGACTGTTCGATACGACCGGGAATTTATGTCGAAGGCGTTCTTATGGGTGGCTCTCGTGACAGTTTAATGTCTCTGCCATCCAATGTCCGTTTTGTAGAAAACGGTCTCCCATTTGCCTCCGCAGTCATTCATGGGGTCGTCAAAAAAATCCCCCTTACCATTCTCGCCGAGGATAAAAATAACATTGCATTTTCTGCGGATGGCATTGACGCTTCTACTCAATTTATTATTACAGGTCGAAATCTTGTAACAGATGGTGAAACTGTCAAAACGAAGGTTAAGAAATGAAACCGTTCATCACATCTTCCCTCTCAATACATTTACCCAACATCGTCTTTGTCTGCGCTTTTGCAATTGTCAGTTTATTTGCCTCACCTCATTCATTTTCGCAGAATTCAACGCCTACTTCGAATCTGACATCGAATACGATACTTACGCCAGAATATGTTGTTGAACTGGCCCTTTCTTCTCCGGTTTTCCTCAATGAATCTTCAGCAATGCTTCAGATAGCAGAAGGTGAACTCGAGTCTGCCCGACGATGGTGGATGCCTGTCACAACATTTGGTGCAACCCGTTTTGCGCGCAATGGCAATGCACTTAACGCCAACGGTGACATTTTCACGAATGTTGAAGCAAGAAGTGCAGAATTGGGCGTCGGACTGTACTTTAATGCAGATGCAGGTCGAGGTTTTACAGGAGTAGAGACGGCCAAAATCTCGCAGAAGGCGACCATTCAGCAAATTAAGGCTGACCGTGATGCCTTTCTTCTCTCATGTATGAATCTCTTTATTTCTGCTGTATCTGCCACAAAAGAACATGCGGTTTTCTTGACGGCATCCAATGAATTAAGTGAGATAGAAAAGCAGTTTGAAACGCTTGCTGGTTTGGGTTTAATACCCTATTCAGATGCTTTAATGATTCAAGCAGAACGTTTGTCTTTAGAAAGTCAATTGTTCCTTTTGGAATCAACCCTTGAAAGTGTTCTTGCTGAATTACAGGGAGCCTTGGGTTTGCCTGCAAAGGTTAGTTTGCAAGCTGATTGGCCGAGTATCGAGAGAACCTTCGGTGTTTCTGTCGCGTCAAATTCTTTGTCCGAAGCGTTTTTGTTAGCTCATCCTCCAGCCCGTCAAGCCCTTCATTACAGAATGGAAGAGGCAGCGTCTGAAAAGAATGAATTAACGAGGGAGGTTTGGTTGCCAGAATTGCGGTTCAGTCCTATGCTTACTGGTTTCGGAAGTGATTTCGCCACAACATCCCTTGCCGCCAGCACGGAGTGGGCAGCAAGTGCTGTTTTTTCATTCCCACTTGAAAACATCATTCCGGGTGGGAAGCGTAAGCAAGCAGACGCCAAGATAGACCTCGCAAATGCAAAGGTTGCTGAGTGGGATTTACGTCATTCAGCATACATTGACGGCTTGATCATGAGAATTTCAGCACTTGAAAAAAGTGTAGATGCTGCCAACGCTTCTTCTCATGCTGCCGATTTAGCGATGTCGGATGTATTGCTTCGAGCTTCTCATGGCATTGTTGATCCTGTTGAGCTACTCCACATAAATGTGCTGAGGTTACAAGCCCATTCGAATTTGCTCTCCTTAAGAGAGATGTTACTTAAGTTAGAATTTGAATTGATTTCAGAAACCAATCCAAGTTGGACAAAATAAAACCCATGCTTAGAAATCCGATTTTTACTTTTATACTTCTGGCCGTCACTTACGCGGTTCCATCCTTAACGTTTTCACAATACTCACTTGTCGTTTTGGAGGAGCCATCTGTGATGAATGGGATGACGAAATTTCGCTTGTACATTCAATTGACAGATTCAACAGACCAAGTAAGTGCCATATTTGGTACAGATAAGAACCCGATGTCTATTGTCGCCCCAAAAGGCGTTTTTAATAGTCCGTTTAATGCCAGCTGGTCTGCTTCTGGACTTAACCCTAACTTTTTTGAAGCCATGCCTTCGATGGTTGATGATTCTTTTGCAACAATTGGATTAGATGGTCCAGCTTCTCAAGGTCAAGCCAACTCAGAAGATCCCATTATGGTGGATGATCGTTCAAATCCTTGGGCGGAGTTTTTCAAAGTGAACGAGGTTGTCAAGCTTGAGATCAATACCTTGTTGGGGGGCTCTTGGTTTGTTCTTAAAACTGCATCAAATGGTTTTGGCGACGAAAACCTTCGTGTCCTTATCGCTCAAATAACCACCTCTGGTACAATATCTGGCATTATAAATGCCCAAATATTTCCATTGGGAGATGGTAAAAAAAGTGTGAAAATGTCATTCTCTTTTGATGGGCTTGGCACAACCCCTGGAGCCATTGTCTTAGAATGATTTACTCGAAGCAGATTTCACCGAAAGCAGCAAGTATATTCAAGACATCTCCAACAGTCACACTTTCGTCTCCGTCAACATCGTATTGACAGTTTAGAATACATCCGAATTCGGATAAAATAGCAAGCACGTCAGCAACCGTAGTTGATCCGTCTATATTTAAATCCGTTGGGCATTCAACGATACATGATTGCGGGCCGTAAATTGCATTTCCTAAAAAGAAGCTACAACTTGGATTGTCTGCAAATGATACCTCTAAATTTAGCCAGCTTCCAACAGCCGGACTTGTTATTGTATATGTCGCACCAGAAGGAGTAAGGGGGAATGGTTCACCATTCACGACAAGGCCACCTTCTGAAGATGGCGCTCCCACATAGCTTACAGAAAAGTCGACAGAATAATTTCCAGTGGTCGGGTCACAATCAGTTGAAGATATAACGTTGACATCAGAGATGTCACAGGGGATGTCTGCGCCAGTCCAAAACGCAGCGCCATGTTCTCCTGATCCGATATATTCAAAAGGAGGCAAAGCATTTACAAATGTTCCTGCTTCCCAAAACCCCAATTGAACACTGGGTGCTTCGTCGCTGTTCCCTGAACCTCCCCATTGGATATAGTCCATCAATTGGTTTGTGGGTCCGTAGAGTTGGAGGTCGCCATATGTTGGGTCAGCTTCCCAAGCAGTCCATGCAAATTGAGCCTCCTCTCCAGATTGAATCACTAAGTTTTGGCCAGATCCTATCTCTGAAAATGAATTGTAGATCCCGTTCGAATACACACCCCAGTCACTGATGTCTCCTGCACAAGGCGACGTGTTTTTCACACGGATGACATTGGAATTCGGATTGACGTAATGCAACCGAATCATTGCGCAACATGGTTCTTTCTGCGTATAGCATGCAGCCTGAGTTGCAGCACATGTTTCTTCTCCTGTAAAAAAGGCGTTGACATCGACTGTTTGGCTTTCAGCTGGCACATTGACCAGTGTGATGGTTTGAGGACTGAAGTTTATCGTGTGCAAAGTGCCATTTACATTTATAAGCCCTAGGTCTGGAGCGTTTTCATATTCAATGACAACTTGTTGTGTATAGGTGCTGGTGAGCGGATTGCATGCGAGTTGATTGCCACCTTGGATGCCTAACATCGCACATACGGGTGGTTCGTATCCGTCACATCCCGTAAAGCAAGATCCACTGCCCTCAATTGCGGGTTGTAATCCATAGGCCTTTACAGTTGGGTGGAAATTTAAATTGACTGATCCACCACCGATGGCATGACAGTAGCTCATGATGGTTCCTGACTGACCTTGAGGATTGTTTGTATAGCCACTGCATGAACCTTCAAGGCTCCCGCAATTGTCTATCGGTCCTCCTGGCCATCCACACCAATGTGTGTGATTTGATCCAAGATTGTGACCAAGTTCATGCGCAACGACATTAAGGTTCCATGAGTAACTTGAGATATTATAGCTTGTTGTTCCTGAAAGATAGCCGCTAAATCCGTATGCATAAGAGCTGCATACCACATCTAAATATGCTATGCCTCCCGTGCCAGTATCCCCACGCTTTGTGAGCAAGTGGGTTTCATCCCTTTGAATGGCACTTAAGTTGGGATCTGATAGCCAAATCGATCTAAAAGCGGCCAACATTTCGCTGGCCTGTCCCGTGTAATTAGACATCGGGTCTGGTGTGTTCCAAATGTGAACATACGTAGTCTGTAAGAACACCAAAGCGCCCACTTCTTGTGTGTAGATTGCTGAAACGCCTGTCATAAGCGCAAGCGCCCAGTCCGTTGCATTAGATACATTTGAAAATGTAGCGTATGTATATGAATCAATATCAATGGCTACTTCAGCACATCCAGCCATCGATTTGTTTTCACTTCTTTCTGTTTTGCGTACTTCGTGTCCGTCGCCTGTACCGACTTCTTCCATACCACACTCAAAAGATCTAGATTCTACGGTGTCATTTACGTCAAAAAGCACGTGTTTTCCTCCTGTGTTTCTTGCGTTTTCAGATTCTGGTTTGATTTCGATTTGCATGCCTTCCCACTGAAAGGTTCCCATCACATGATCTACCATTAGGACCAATGTCCCAGTACCGCCAATCACTTTATAGGTTTTAATACGTGGCGCGTAATCGATTTCTTTGAACCCGTCAATTGAATGTATCCCTACAGTGACTGTTGCAGGAAAAGCTTCAAACTGCTCAAAGTTGATTTCAATTTCCCCTCCATCAAAGTCAGGAAGTCTCAGAGTTATTTCATCAGGATTGTTCTTTCTTAAGTTTTCGAAGACCTCTTCATCCATATCAAGTCCTACAGTTCTTTTAGGATTAATCGTGATTGATTTAACCTCTGAAGTAGGGGAAAACAATGTGGTTGATACGTCAATTGTCTGTGCAGTAGGTTGCGTTTGAAGCAACGAACATAATGTCATAAGAACGATTAAACAGGTGTTTTTTCTATACATATCAATCAATTAACAAGGGTTGCCGAAAGCGGCAAGTAACAAAAGTAGGTCAGAAACTGTCACCGCTCCATCGCCATCTACGTCTGCAGTACAGTCAGAGAGACAATTGAATTCGCCCAGTATAACTAAGATGTCTGCAACGGTTACGATTCCATCACCATTAATATCTTCAGGACAAGCACATGACACAAATTCGCATGTACCGTCATCTAATGTTGCAGTCGTGTCATAATTGCAGGCAGTCGAGTCTGTACATCCAGCACAACTCGTGTAATCACATGCTCCATCATCTATCGTTGCTGTTGCGTCGTAATTACAAGAAGCAGAGTCGGTACATCCCGCACAGCTTGTGTATTCACATGATCCGTCATCCAAGGAAGCTGTAGCGTCAAAATTACACGCTGTTGTGTCAATACAACCAGGTGTAGCCGGCGTGCCAGTGCATACACCACCAAGTGTTGCAGTCATGTCGTAATCTACACTAGATGAGCTTGTCCAACCATTGATGAGTCTTAGCGTCCAAGGTCCAGTGCCAGAAAGTCCAGATGAAGTAAAGTCTACTGTCGTTGTGTATGTGCCACTTGGAGTCACATTCCATCCTGCGGGCCATGCAGCGGTGCCAGCACCGCATGAAGAGGCAACATCATATCCTCCTACAGAGACACATTGTCCACCTGGGCTGACCAATTCAAGAAGAAGATCTCCAGCCCAGCTGCTTCCTCCACTTGTGTTTGTGAAGACGAGATTCAGATCTATAGTTGTTAATACGCCAGTTGCTTCTAAGGTAGTCTCAGCGCTTTCTGAAGCTGTTAAAGATGCAACAACATTGATGTCAGACGCGCAATTGCAGTCAAACCCCACGGGAGGGTAAACACAAGATCCGTCATCATAGATTGCTTCTGTCATAAAGTTACATGCAATGGGGTCAGTGCAACCAGTACAAGATGAACCACCACCATCACAGATGCCACAAACATCAACAACACCACATGAACCATCATCTATTTCAGCAGCAGGGTCATAGTTGCAAGCTGTTGTGTCAGTACAACCATACAGAGAACCACAAGACGCGATGGTTCCAGCACAATCCCCAATACATGATGCTGCATTTGCTCCTGGAATAAGGGCGTTATCAATAACTGTTGGATGGAAAGCTAGTGTTACCGATCCCCCGCCTATTGCGTGACAATAGCTCATCATTGTGCCGACTTGTGGCGTAGGATTGTTCGTATATCCACCACAACTTCCTTCGAGACTCCCGCAGTTGTCAATAGGTCCCCCTGGCCATCCACACCAATGTGTGTGATTTGCTCCGAAATTATGTCCGATTTCATGCCCGACTACATTTAAATTCCAATTGTAGCTTGGGACATTGAAATTTGTGTTGTTGTCCATGTACGCACTAAATGCAACCCCATAAGAATTACAAAGTCCATCAAGCCAAGCAATTCCGCCTGTTCCAGTATTGGGTCGTTTGGTCATGAGGTGAATCAAATCGTGATTCGTAGCGTTAAGGGTAGCATCGTTCAGCCAAGTTGTTCTCAAAGCATCTAGCATCGCACCCGCATTCTCAACATAAGCATTATACGGGTCAGTTGTGAGCCAAATATTAATATAAGAAGCCTTCAGAGTGACAGCATCATTGAGGGATGATCTGTAAATCTCATCAACACCTGCAAGAATGGAAAGCGACCAATTAATTGCGGCATCACAATCCCCAAAAGTGTCATACGTATACTTGTCAATATCAATTGCAATCTCAACACATTCGAGCACCATTGATTTGTTTGATGATCTCTGAGATTTAATCTTATCTGCTTTTTCTTGAGCGATATCATCAGCCGCACAACTAAACTGACTTTCTCCTTTGCTGTCATTTACATCAAATAATATATAATCTTCAGAAGAATTCTTTAGGTCTAAAGGTCGCAATTCAAACAATCTATTTTTGTAGCGGATAGACGCTAGGATTTGATGTTTGAAAATAACCATAGACCCACCAATTCCAGGACCAGTAATGTCGAATGTTTTAAGATCTGTACTGAAATCTCTCTTGTTAACTTTTGTGCCACCAGATCCGTCATCAATTCTTTCTCCAACAGGAATGTATTCCGGGAATGGGCATGATTCTAATAATGTAAGTTCAACTTGACCTTCACCTGGCAACAATACAGACCATGAGACGAGAGGGGCTTTAATCGTATGGATTCTGGCCAAATCATCAGCATCCAAATGAAGCCATGTTGTATTCTCTGGATGAATTGTAGGTCCGTTGAGTGATTCTTTTGAATATTTAAAGTTGTCACTGAAATTAAAAAGTGATTCCTGTCCGAAAACCAGGGCAGTAAAGCTTACAAGAATGAGTGTGAATGAAATTCTAGATAAATTACGGGTCATAAGTTCAGGGATATGTTTGACTCATTGACGACTTAACACTCTTAATGGTTGCTTTCCGATTCGTTAAAACTGCGTATTCTTTCTGTGACATTTGACCTGATGTTTTCCCAAAACAAATTATAATCACCAACATGCCAATTGTTTTGATGGATTAAGGCCCCTCCAAAGATGTGGGGTTTGTCTAACCAAAGGATTCCTCCATTGACTCTGGCTGTCAATTTATGCTTGTATTTAAATTTATTTTTATCGGTTAGGACCCCTAAATGGGCGCTTTTGTGACTCACCTCACTTCCGCAACTCCATGATATCGGATTGATGCAGGAGGCCAAATTACCTTCACCATTTCTTGCCAGTTCATTTTTATACCAGTCTGGCGTATAGCCTGTCGCAAAAGTCCTCCAACTACAAAAGCAATGTGTATCCTTATTTGTTTTACAACTGACAATCTTTTTAAAATCACTTTCGTAGATGTCAAACCCAGGTAGATAAGCAGCCACAAGCCTTTTGCCTAACGCGGTGTCATCAAAAAATTCCTGCAGTAAAAAGCGAGCAAGAAAAGTGCCTTGACTATGTCCTGCAATGATGATTGGTCGTCCTTCATCAAAGTTCTCCAGCCAATACACAAACGCAGATTTCACATCTTTATAAGCGAGTTCTAATGCCGGTAGACATAAACTGTCTTCGACCATAAATACGCGATAGTGAGCCTGGCGATATCTAGGAGCAAAGACACGTCCAGAACCTTTAAAAACAGAAGCTTGATGCTTAATTGGCCACAAGTCAATTTCTTTATTTAAATCCTGATCTTCTATTGAGGCAACCCAGGGGTATCCTTTGTCATACATGGTAGGGTAGATGTAAAACACGTCAGCACCTAAATCTGCGCCACCGTTTTTAATGTCACCCATTAAAGCCCAATGATGTGTTAAACGATAGTCTGGCTGAGGTGGTAAAGGCCGAAGTGAAGTTGGGAAATCGACTTTTAGTTCCTTTACATAATCATCATTTAGCGGTGTTTTCTGACAACCAAAAAAAATGAATATACAAGCCGATATTGCGATTGTAAATTTAAATGACATGTTTGTTAAAGGTATTTATGTTCTTCTCATCACACAAATATTCGTGATAATTTTTTCAATATTTCTCAGCTTATTTATCACTTAAATTTTCTGTTTAATAAAACTTATTAATTCATTGTAAAAGAGTATTTTGAAATTATATGTTAACATAATAGAGTTCAATCAGATAACTTATGTTTGTCGATTTTTTTATGCTACTCGTCGAAGATATAGCAAGTCTTGACTATCTTTTGGGCCTATAAATACGCGCAATTATATTACCATGACTCGTACATTTAATTTCCTATTAGCTGCAATTTGTTGTAGCTCAATCCTTTTCGGTACTCAAGCAACCGCACAATACACGCTCACAGTTGAAGCGAGCACACCTGCTGTTGCACCAGGCACGACTTATCGTTTCTATGTTGACATGACAGATGCCACTGATCGCTTTAGTGCGATCTTCGGTAACGACCAAGCTCCTTTATCGATTAATACACCGGAGGGCGCATTTAACTCTTCATTTAATGCGAGTTGGAGTGCTTCAGGTATTAACCCTGCTTTCCTTGGCTTCTTTCCAGAGATGGCAGATGACACTTATGCGACGATTGGTTTAGACA
>CAJQPF010000132.1 GCA_905480095.1 uncultured Flavobacteriales bacterium | reverse complement strand
GTGTTGGATTTCTGTGGGTGATAGGGCGCGTTTCTCTTCATCCGCGATTCGCAGAATTTGGCGATCAAAAGCTGGAAGAGAAGAATCGTTCTGTAGACCCAACACTTGCGCTGATGCGATCAACTGCTTCAGCACCAGATCGTCCTGCATGGTCTTTGGTTAGGACTGAAAGGATGCGACTGGAGTGGCAATGAGGCCACCTTGCCGTTCCAGATAAAAAGCCCATACAAGGTTTTCACCTAATCCTGGACAGGTCTCGATCGCGATTTGAGCCACTTCACGGGGCGATCCCATGGATTCCAATAAATGCTGCGCTTCCGTTGCAGAGTCGATGGTGGTGCCGCGGATTGCGGAGCCCACGACCCAGGTGAGCGTTGTGTCGATGAGATCGCCCGCATTGTCTGCACAGGCCAGTAAAAGGTTGGCAGGACTGGCGATTTGTTCGAATGTTTCCTGCCAGAGCTGAATGTTTTCGTCCCGCAAATTGATGCGAAAGCAGTCAGTACCTATCGGGAAACTCAACTCTCCGCTGGCATTGGCATGCTGTTGAAGTGCCTCGATTCTTGAATCTGCGAGACAATTCATCCGCCATGGTCAGAGGTGGTCAATTTAACCAGTGTTGCGGGTCTCTTTTTGAAATCGAAACTCTGCGGGTCAGCCCCCCTGCTGCCATTGAACGTTGCTACCTCACGGAGTGCTCAATTGATGTAAGTGCTTGAAAAACAATTTTTAGAAATTAAGGGAGACCGTTAATAGCGCAATAAGTATTAAAAAGCAACAACATTTTCAACAAGCTTTCGGATTGATTGAGCAAAGTTTGAACTCGCTTGGCGCATCTACTGCCGCAGGATTAATTATTTGTTTGATAATTGTTGTTTATTAATCAGTCGTGCGAACACTTGTTGGCAAGACCATCGCAGTGGCTTCCAGTACGCGGAACTTGATAACTGGTATAGAAGGTCTAATTGATCATATAGATCGAGCTTCAAACAAGCCCAAGCTGCTGCAACCCTAGACTTCGTGTATTGCGGAGTAGTCTCTGCAAGAGCTGATCTTACCAAGTAACTCTTTTCGGAGAATTGTCTTAGTCCTACAATGCATGTGAGGTAATAGTGTGTCACATAGTCAGACCAAAGTCGTTCTTCCATGCTGTTAATGATCTGCAGACAATCCTCTGAATTAAGATTCATCAGGCTCAACGCAGCTCCATATTGAATGGCTTCATCTCGATGACTAAGGCATCGCTCGATCTCCTCAGGATTAGGATCGCACTGCCATTCAGATCTAATCTTTAGATGTTTCGGATTGTCAGTTAAAAGAACTTCAAGTTGTGAAATAAAATTTTTCTGCTGCAGTGGACTCTGATCATCAATAATCTGAAAACAACTATTCGCTCTTAGCGACATTGAGATCGGTGCATCCACCAAGCTCTGGATTCGACTGGGATCACGCGCGTCGCCTAAATCAATGACTGCTGAACGTCGTTTCCCTGCAATGAGATCGAGTAACTGAGTTTCGAGTGGATTTAAAAGTTCCTTTTTTCCGTATAGTTTTGCTTGATAAGCCCTTGCTGCGCCGGCGATCAAGGCTTGTTCATGATCACAAAGGCTAGCGATCGATTTTTCGGCTGTTGAATGTTGAATGTTGAGTCTTGTATGGGCCTGAATCACTGCTCGAACCAATGTACATTCCCCATGCAAAAGCGATAAGAGCAGATCCTTGTCCTCTTCACTTGGATCCCAATTAATACGTACTAGAGCATTAATCGCATTAATTACGGCCTCTGTATCTGTACAGGTTAAAACATTAATTAAGGCTGGAATTGCCCTTTTATCCTTTCTCCTTCCTAAGGATTCAATAGCTTTTCTTCGTGTTATTCGATCGTATAATTCTTCAATACTGGGTTTAGTTGTTGCTGTTAACAGTGCATCTAGAGATTCATCACTCTCGCTCAAGCCAAGTCGAGTTGCTGCGAAATAGCGATCTGCAGGCCTTTGAACAGTTGACGTTTGAGCCATTAACAGGGAGAGTGCATCGTGCTCACTTATTCCCTGGACAAGAACATCAAATCGTTCAGCCATCTTTATTTTATAGGCTCAACCGAATATAAAACAATCGATGTCACTCCATTGAATTATCTACATATAATATTTGCTCTATGCAGGTATTGTAAGCTTTCATTGAAGTTTTATTCTTTTACTTTCTTGCACATCGAGTAGGCCTCATAGGTCATATTTCTGCTTGCATACATGCATTCATGTAAGAAGCATAGGTGTGTATTAGCTAGCATGTATAGCTCAGCGCTCTTGACTGATCCACATGCATGGCTGTTGCTTGCCGATCAAATATTCGTTATTTGTGGTTGAAATTTATTGAAAAGCGATCAAAACAATGATCAAAAATGGCTTGAATCTTGCGGCCTACTTATGCGACCTATTATCGATTAATTCGATGAGATGTGCATCATGCTTATCACAAAAATCTGACACGCATTGCCTTAAAATATGGCCAATCGACACTGATTCTGTGTAACAAAGAAGTTTGAGCTTTTTGTGTAGCTCATCACTTAGCTCAAACGTTACTCTTTTCATTGTTTCTTCAGAAAGGGATGCAATTGGTCAACAGTTGCATCCAGTGAATTATGCACTCATTTTACTTTCTTTGATAAGAAATGGATACTGCTTTACGAAGCTTAATCTTATGAAGCGTTCAATGCCTCAAGCTACTTGGCTCTTCTCTCAATCGTTGGTGCCAAAATGGCAGGCCCCATACCACATACCCAAATGTGCTCCAATCTCAAGCAGCACAGCTGGTATTAAACCTCTTTGCTTCTGTCCAGTGTTTGACTGGGCATTTCGCCAAAACTGGTGAAATATCTCCTTGAAAAGCGTCCTTGATGTTTAAAACCGTAGCTAATAGCGATATCACGAACTGTTAGGGCATGATTATTTTCACTTTGCTTGAGCATTAACAATGATCTTCTTGCCTCTTCAAGTCTTATTTGCGTCATCATTTCAATGATTCCCATACCGAAGTAATCTTGGCAAACCCTGTAAAGTGATGCTTGACCAGTATCTAGATACTGACATACATCTGAAAGTGTCATTGGAGAACTCATTTGGCTACTTTCATGAGAAAGCTGCACAATTTCACCAAGCAATCGATAGTTTTTTGTCAATCCCTTCTTATAACCTCGTTTGTCTCCACTTTCCAGGCAGGCAACTATTAGGTCATAATATTTTGTCGGATTTATTATTCCCCTTTCCAAGTCCTTCCTTGTTAATTTCTTAAGTTGATGCAAAGACTCATTATTTATATCAAGACCTCTTGCTTTTGAGAGGTTCTCGATA
>CAJQPF010000131.1 GCA_905480095.1 uncultured Flavobacteriales bacterium | reverse complement strand
TGGGCGGTGAATTCTTCCACACCCATAAGTGGTCCCATTATAGATATGGTCTTGGCAACGGGTGAGCCCTATTACATGGCTGTTGCTGGGTATTTCTGGTTGGCTGAACGTTTAGGTGTTGATTATCCTCCTTATCATAGAATCGAACAGGATCACTATAAAGGACTAGGCTTTGTTGCGAGTGATGTAAAACCCATAGAGTCAGTGGTATGTGACGATTTATTTGTCGAAATGAGTCATGAGACGTGTGAGGTCTTGCGAGGGATGATTGCCAAAGCTTCACTCAGTGGCGCTCAAACCATTCTGTTAAACCCTCCCCAACTTTGTGAGGAATCGTTTCCGACACCTGACTGTTTCTCAGACGTGCTTTACATCGATGGAAACGACTGGCCGGGCGCAAAAACGCCAACGCATTATTATGATGATCACCATCTCGTAGATCACGGAGCAGCCAGTTATTCCGCTTGGCTCTCAGAAGAATTAAAAGCACTTATCCGCTTTGAAATTGCGTATAATGACTAATCCCGTGCGTTGAGTGAATCCTTTTCTTAGATTCTTTTAGCGAAGAACTTCCAGGCAGGCTTTTGCAAGTTCATCTGCTGCTGAGGGGTTGTTTCGGAACCAAAGTTCAGGCTCGATGAGTTCAAGTTCGCAAAGGCTTAATTTTCCGGCGTTGTCACGCACAATGTCAACTCGTGCGTAGATGGGGGTGAAGGGGCTAGCGGCTAGTGCCGAAATCCCGAATTCTATTTCCGAGGGTGATGCATCGTAGATCTCCACACGACCTCCATGATCATCTTGGACTCTGAAGTCGCCTGGTTTTGCAATTTTACGAACGGCATGCGTGTAGCTGCCGCCCATGAACATGAGTGAGATTTCACCGAATGTTTCTATGTCATTTAAGAATTCCTGGAAAAGCATATCTTCCTCTGAGATTAGTTCTGAAAAGATGGATTCGTGAGCGAGTGCTGAATCGGGGCTGAGACGATACGTATGCCATGCACCACCGGAAATGGCTGGCTTAAGTACAGCCTTTGTCCAGTCCGTTTTTTCAAAGAGAGCTTTAAGCGAAGTGGAAGTGTTACGCTTCAGAAATTTGGTTGGTGCAACGTTGATGCCTGCCGACATAAGATCATTCAAATAATGCTTGTCAATGTTCCAGTTTATGATTTCCGCAGAATTGAGGAGCAGACATGTTTTGGACACACTTTCCAGCCATGGCTTGAATTCAGCGTATCGCTCAAAATAATCCCACGTGGTTCGAAACATGAGTGCGCGGGCTGAGGTCCAGTCGAATTCTGGGTCGGACCAATCTTTCTTAATGACACTCATGCCCCTGGCGGCTAATGCTTCTATGACATAGTTGTCTTCATCCAGCACCTGCTGGACATACCAGTCAACCTTTTCAGGGTTGATATACTCGGCTTGGGTAAGGACGACGATATCGTACATATTGCAAAGTAAGTAAAGAAGGTTGAGGGATGCTTACGGGATGTGTGTGCCCGGAACTTTACGTGCCCTTAATGCCTTTGGAGTGATCTCGAGATATTCGGTTTCGGCGATCCACTCCAGGTATTCTTCAAGAGACATTTTCTTTGCAGGGGCGATTTTAAGGCTTTTATCTGTACCAGAAGACCGCACATTCGAGTGTTTCTTTCCTCTGACGAGATTGACCTCCATGTCTGTGTTACGAGAGGATTCACCCACAATTTGTCCTGGATATATTTCCTGGCCTGGATCGATGTAGAATGTACCACGTTCTTGAAGACGGTCGATTTCATATGCGCGAGCCTGTCCCAATTCAGAACTGACAAGTGAGCCAGACAACCGCGTCGAAATTTCACCGGCGTACGCATCGTACCCATCAAATCTGTGTGTCATGATTGCGCCACCAGAAGTCGCTGTAAGGATTTGGTTTCGAAGTCCAATTAAACCACGTGAGGGGATACGGAACTCCAAATGCTGAAGGTCTCCTTTGGGTTCCATGACCTGAAGCATTCCTTTGCGCATCATGACAAGCTCTGTCGCCTTTCCTGAAGCTGCTTCAGGCACATCGATGACAAGATGTTCGAAAGGTTCATGCTTGGCGCCGTCAACTTCCTTAAAAATCACTTGTGGTTTGCCCACCTGCATTTCATAGCCTTCTCTGCGCATGGTTTCGATGAGAACAGATAGGTGAAGGATGCCGCGACCGTAGACATTCCATTTGTCCTCACTGTCAGTAGGTTCAACACGCAGAGCAAGGTTTTTTTGGAGTTCAATGTCCAGACGCTCGCGAATGTGACGCGAGGTAAGGTATTCGCCATCTTTCCCCAAGAATGGAGATGTGTTTATCGTGAAGAGCAGACTCATCGTAGGTTCGTCAACTGCGATGCGGTCAATGGGCTCAGGATTTTCTAAGTCGGAAATGGTATCGCCAATTTCGAATCCTTCTATTCCGTTAATCGCGCAGATGTCACCCGCTCGAACTGAGTCAACTTTTTCTTTGCCCAAACCTGAAAAGACGAACAGCTCCTTGGCGCGAATTTTCTTCACCCCGTCGGATGTGCAAAGTGCGTAATCTTGATTTGTGTGTAGCTCTCCTCTGTAAAGTCTTCCGATGGCGATTCTTCCGGTATACTTAGAATAGTCAAGGGAAGTAATTTGCATTTGAGGATTTCCTTCATGAAAAGGAGCTTCAGGAACTTCAGAAACGATGAGGTCCAGGAGGTAATCAATGTTGTCGGTTGGTTTTTGCCAATCTTCCGCCATCCAATTGTTTTTAGCAGATCCATACACAGTAGGGAAATCTATTTGTTCTTCCGTGGCATCAAGGTTGAACATTAAGTCAAAAACCTGCTCGTGAACGATGTCAGGTGTGCAGTTTTCTTTGTCAACTTTGTTGACGACGACAATTGGCTTGAGCCCCAACTCCAAAGCTTTTCCGAGAACGAATCTTGTTTGGGGCATAGCGCCTTCAAACGCGTCAACCAGAAGTATGACGGCATCGGCCATTTTAAGAACTCTTTCAACTTCTCCACCGAAATCAGCGTGACCTGGGGTGTCAATGATGTTGATCTTCGTTCCCTTCCAATTCGCACTCACATTCTTGGAGAGAATCGTAATTCCCCTTTCTCGCTCTAAATCATTGCTGTCGAGGATAAGATCTCCAGTAACCTTATGTGCATCGAGGACTTGACAACGGTGTATGATTTTGTCAACGAGGGTTGTTTTTCCGTGGTCAACGTGGGCAATAATGGCAATGTTTCTGATTCCGCTCATTGTGGATGGAGTTAATTAGGGGGCTTTTTATGCCATCTAAGGACGCGCGAAAGTACGACTTTTTTCGTGGTTAACAGAGAATTTAACGTGTTGAGAGAATTTAACTTTTCACAGTGCCCATGGAAGGGTATCTTTGCGGGGTGCTAAAATTAAATGACATCGGCAAATCATACGTCACTGGATCTCAGAAATTAGAGGTGTTAAAGGGACTTACTTGTCACATTAAAAAAGGAGAAATGGTGGCGATAATGGGCTCTTCGGGTTCTGGAAAGTCGACACTTTTAAATATCTTGGGGTTGCTTGATAGTTTTGACAGTGGAGAATACTTACTCTCAGGTGAATCTATGGCGGGCCTTAACGAGCGTGCTGCTGCAAAATACAGGAGTAAGTTATTGGGTTTTGTTTTTCAAAGTTTCAATTTAATTGGTTTTAAGACGGCGCTTGAAAATGTTGCCCTTCCTCTTTATTATCAAAGTATACCTCGGAAAAAGAGAAATGTCATCGCGATGGATTACCTTAAAAAGGTAGGTCTTCAGGAGTGGGCTTCCCATCTTCCCAACCAAATGAGTGGTGGGCAAAAACAGAGGGTTGCCATAGCCAGAGCTCTTGTGGCACAACCAAAAGTGATACTTGCAGATGAGCCTACTGGCGCACTTGACTCTGTGACTTCAACGGATGTCATGAAACTCCTTCGTGAGATCAATGCGGATGGGATTACGATGATCATCGTCACACATGAACATGACATTGCTGCGCTTTGTGACAGGACGATTCATCTCGTTGACGGACTAATTGATTTAAGCTAAATCATGTTTAATCGAGATACTTGGTTAGAAATTGCAAATACGGTTCTAAGTAACCCTATGCGTACTTTTTTAACGGGGCTGTCGATTGCTTTGGGGGTGTTTATATTAGTCGTCATGCAAGGATTGGGGTTTGGCCTTCAAAATGGCGTGCAAAACCAATTCAGTGATGATGCAGTGAATTCTATTTGGGTGGATGCAGGTCGGACTCAGCTTGCCTATCGAGGTAATTTGCCAAATCGACCAGTCAAGATGCGCAATTCTGATGTTGATGCCATGTTTCAACAAATGGATACTGTACATGCATACTCGAGGAGAGTTAGGATTTGGGGCGTTGTGATGGAGCATGAAGATAAACAAAGTAATTTTCCTTTAAGGGGCGTGGATCCAGATCATCTGATGCTTGAGAATACGACGCTTACGGATGGGAGATATATCTCAAGTCGAGATGTCGCAGAAGAGACCAAGGTGGCTGTCCTTGGAGCAACGGTCGTTGAAGACCTTTACGAAGGGATAGATCCCATAGGGACGTACCTCCTAATTGGAGGGGTTCAATTTCGTGTTGTAGGAACCTTTGATGATCCGGCGAGTCGCTGGGAAAACAAGATGG
>CAJQPF010000130.1 GCA_905480095.1 uncultured Flavobacteriales bacterium | reverse complement strand
CTACATGCCTGGGAAGCTTGATTATATCATCGTTTCGGACGCCGTGGTAAACGTTCTGCGCCAGTACTCCCTGCAAACATCCGACCTTTCTGCTGCGCGACTTGAGCAGTATGGGCTTCTGGAAAACGATGACCTTGATGCATCTGACCACTTCATTGTCATCGCTGACCTTGCCCTTGTGAGTGGTGTTTCACAAACTGACTCCGACGCTGACGGAATTATTGATGTGGCCGACAATTGTCCAAATCTTTCAAACTCCGACCAGGCGGACTTCAATTTTGATGGATTTGGGGACGCGTGTTCAGATGCTGATCTAGACGGGTTAACAGATGAAACAGAGCTCTTGATCACAAACACAGACCCGCTTATACAAGATACGGATGGAGATGGCCTTACGGATGGGATTGAGGTTTCGCTTTTTATGACGGATCCGCTTCTTTACGACACCGATCAAAACGGCAACAGCGATGCTGAAGACCTTGCTTTATACATCTGGTCATCACCATGTACCGGTGATGCCAATTACGACGGGTCCGTGACTGTGGAGGATCTCCTTATACTCCTTTCTGTTTTCGGAGGTATCTGTTAATTCCGAATAAAGCGCAGCGCCTCTTTCCCTGTTTCTGTGCTTACGTTGAGGGTATAGAGTCCCGGCTTCAAGTCAAAGGTGTTTATTTCTATCAGCCGCCTGCTCTCAAAGGCGTTGTTTGCCACAATTCTACCCTGCGAATCAATAACCTCCCAACTTAAGATGACCTGGTCTGACGACATCATCAAGGTTCCAGATGTAGGGTTTGGATACACTTGAAGGTTTTGAGCGTCTATTTCTTCGAGACCTACCCATGTAGAGACAATCTCAAAAGACGACTGAGAACTACAGTTTCCGTCCAAACTAAAGGCGGATAAGGATATTGTAAAATCTCCTGATTCTAAGTAGCTGTGCAAAGGTTCGAATTCATTGTATGATTCTCCATCGCCCATGTTCCATAAATAATCATTTGCTCCTGTGCTTGTGTTGTTTAAAACAACGGGGCCGCTAGATCCGTCCCAAGGTGAATCCACCTCAAAGCTTGCATTCACGGGGTCGGTTAGGTCATATTGGCCACGAGGCGTAATGGTGTAACCGTCTACAAAAGGTGAATTGGGGTCATTTTGCCCACCTATTCCGGTCACACCAAAGACGCCTTCAGGCGCTGCTGTGCCAAACAAATCGGTATTCGCGTCAATTCTCATCACTATTTCTTGTTGACCGAAGGCGAGGCGAACATTGAATCCAGGGGTCGTGTTTGTCCAGTCTGATAAGTCGACAAGCTCAGTACATTTTAATTTCACAATGCGTGACTCTGTTTCCTCGTCCATTTCAAACACGAGTTGAGGTGCGTCTGAAGGATATCCCGACCCCTCGTAGATCAGTGTGTCAATTCTGATTTGGGCCAAGCCCAAATATTGGTCAATAACACCCCTGACCCTGACACTGTCTCCTTCCTGAACCGTATAGCCAAAATCACTGACTGGGCTGAAGACGTTGATGCCATTTGTCGGGTCGATTAGGGTAAATTGGAGGCCCGTGGGATAATCGTTCCATCCATGAACGATCCCTCTAAGCTCACAAGCTGTAGATATGCTGTCTAAAACGCCTTGTGGGTTAACACCTCTCACCTGATTAATCTCATACACAGGGTATTCTAAATCAGATGGAAGAATATGGATCACAAGTGTGTCTATCCCTAAGAGTGCGCCACCAGACGTTACGCTTAATGAAAGGATGACATCCTCTTGAAGTTCCGGCTCCTCCTCGTCTATTGCAGAAAATGTAAATACTTGAGAATTTAAAAGCCCCATGTCAAAGTTAAAATTGAGTGGGAAAACATCTGGATAATCTGACCCTGTTGTGGCATCTCCGCCCACGACGCTTACTTCTACAGTGGCGTTTTCGAGGGGGTACAGTGGTGACATTGACACCGTAATACCCCCCCCCTCACTCACATATAGTTCCGGAGCATCAAAGCCTATTGTCATTGTACCTAGCCCGCCACATGTTGCGGAATGCGTCCCGAGGAAGTCAAAGGTGTCTTGGGGGTAACTGTCCCATTGCGTCATCCCCTCCTCCCAATCAACAACCCCCTGACCAATGTTGGGTTTTCTTACCAACGTGTGCTCTGCCATAGAGCCTCCTGATGTGACGGTAAACGGGTCGCCTGGATCCTGCCCTACGACACCCATAACGTCTATGGCTTCGCCATTTTTAAACAACACAAGGGCGTCATTTCCGTTAAACCATGTGATTTGACTTGTGATGTCTGAAAGGTTTTGAAGTGCAGGTGTGGATTGGCTATTTCCAATAACGTAAACCCCCCCAGGAAGAACCTCGCCTTGAAGATCTAGCGTTTGGTTTGCGTCAGTCGCGCCGTTGTTATAAAGCTCCAGGTGGTATGCCGAAAGGTTTATACTGATGGGTGATGGGTTGTGAATCTCTATTGCTTTGTTGTGGCTGTCGCCCTCGATGTACTCCGAGATGATTAAATCATCACAAAGTCCCGCTGCACCACACTCTAAAATACTTACAAAAAGAGAAGACGCCCCCACGCTGTCGCATTCTGAAGCAGACGCGTTTTGAATAAATGCGCCCGGTAAAACAGTTGCTTGATCTAGCTCTCCTTGCGTGCTTATGCCCCAAACATGATAATCATTAACCCCAAGCGGACCAAAGTCAAAATAGGGCTGAACGACTGTTGTAATAATGGTGTCTTCTGTGGTACAAATGGCAAACAGGAAGTCGTCCTCAACAGCCTCTGAAAAATACCCAAACGGAACAAGTGCGCCCTCTGGCGTAAGACATGCCAACACCTCATCTGAGCCACTTGCATCTAGCATCGTCCCGCCATCACATGCTGGAGATTCACATGTGATGCAGAAAATAGAATATGGAACACTGCTTTGTGAGAGGCAGTCAGGACCTGTGATTCCTGAAATATTCATCCCTACCTCCATGGAGGCTGCATCAATTGGGGAGTCATGAGAAACGGCAATGACATCAAGCGCTCCGTCTCCCAAGTTTTGAAAATTAATGGCTGAGCCTGATGCTGAGCCAAGAATAATGCCATCCGCTGGGTTGACAATAAATAGGGTTAATAAAGCTGAAAGCGCATCGGTCTGGTGCGTAAATGTTGCGATGGCAGGGCCCTGGTCTGTACAAAGGGTGTCGTTCGCTAAGTTCGTCAGCTCTAGCACTCCGCCATCACAAGACAAAACATTTGTAATCCCCATAGAGGGTGCTTGAAGCGCGTAAGATGTTAAGTCGAATGGATCGCCTCCGTTTGGTAGTCTTGAAAGAGAGTGCCCGATAGGGTTTTCTTCTGCGCCTTCAAATAACAATCCCGAACCGCTTGGCATTATGGCTTGAATAATTATGGCCGCCTGAGGATGGGTGGGTGATGTGTTGCCATAAACGATTGCATCAACGATGTCATCTGCCGGAGGTGTCGCCCCGACGGCCAACATGCTTATATCTAGCTCATATATTGCGACAGCAGCAATTGTTGTATTTAGCTCCAGCTCTATTGATAAAAAACCCTCCGAATCTAAAGACTGGCCCTCAAGAGAGATCGCGTCATAAACCTCTACTCCGTATGCGCCGCCCCCAAGAAAAACCGACTTAATCATCGCAAGAGTGTGGCCTTCCAAGCCTGAGTTTGGAGATCCATAAAGCTCAACAAACTGAGGGTTTTCAGATGTTAGGGCATCTACCTCATTGATTACAACGCCTTGACAAAATGGGGAAAGTGATGCAACAAGAAGAAGCGTAAAAACAGATAAAAAATAGCGGAGCACAATCATTTTATTTCGTATAGGTACAGAGGGCCAAGATACGTATCTTTAAGGGTCCTAAGATGACTTATCTATCTCTCATAAAAAAACTAGACGCATTTGTCCGGAAATATTACCGAAACAAAGCGATTAGAGGTTTGTTAATCGCGACGGCATTGTTGACGGCAGGGTTCTTGATTTTTACACTGGCTGAGTATTTCGGGAGATTTGGTATTCTTGGTCGTACGGTCCTTTTTTGGTCATTTACCGTGTCTGTTGTCGGTGTCGTGGTGGGGATGATCGCCATTCCATTGTTAAACCTTGCACGGTTAGGTAAAATAATAAGCCATGAAGAGGCCAGCGAAATCGTGGGTAATCACTTTCCCGAGGTCAAAGACAAGCTTCTGAACACGCTTCAACTCCAGAGGCAGGTAGATGGAAGTCCTGATACAGGCGGAGCGAATGTTACGCTTCTTCTTGCAAGCATCGACCAAAGAACTGCAGAGCTCGGGCCTGTTTCTTTCACAAGCGCAATTGATTTAAGACAAAACGCGAAATATCTGAAGTATGCAATAGGGCCTGTTGTGATTCTCCTCGCGGTTTTGCTTTGGAGGCCTGGGGTTGTTTCTGAGCCCGCCGAGAGACTGATTCAGCACCGCACGTCATTTGTTCCCCCAGCTCCATTTAGGTTTGAGCTTGTTTCTACACCCCTGAAAGCCCCTGTGGGTGATCGGTTTGACTTTTTAATAAGGGTCGTTGGAAACACAATTCCCTCGTCCGTTTTTCTAGAAGAAGATGGTAACCGATACAGAATGGAGCGTATTCAAAGTGATGTGTTTCGCTATGCGTTCAATGCTTTAAGGTCTGATGTGACATTTCATTGTTCTGCAAATGGGTGGAGCTCTCCAGATTACACCCTTCTTGCGCTACCAGTCCCCACAGTCTCCGAATTTTCTGTTGTGGCCTCACCCCCCTCCTACACTGGGCTTGACGTCATCACACAGAACAACCATGGTGACCTTCTTGTTCCAGAAGGGACGAGCATAAGGTGGGAGTGTCGGGTGAAAGAGGCGGACCGTTTGCGGGTTCGCGTTGGAGACTCTTTGCTTGTCTCTGAAAATGTGACTGGTCTGATCTATTCCTCAACTTGGGGTGCATCCTCTACACTTCCTTACTGGTTTATTCCTGAAAACGACGCACTCGGTGCGGTGGACTCAATGAGGTTTTCATTGCGCGTGGTTGCTGATCAGAGACCCGTCATTCGTGTGGTTGAGGTAGAAGATAGCGTCGTGAGAAAACTGAGGTATTTCACTGGAGAGATAAGTGACGATTATGGGTTTTCTAAGCTTGCTTTTGCAGTAAAAAAAGTGGGTGAGAAAGATGTGGTGTATACCATGTTAGATAGACCTTCGGGGAAATCTGATGCGTTCTATTTCACTTGGGAAATGATGTCTCTGGACTTGGTTGCAGGTGATGCTGTGGAGTATTGGATGGAGGTTTGGGACAACGATGGTATAAATGGCGCCAAGTCTTCAAAAACGACGACAAGGGTGTTCTCTGCACCTACCGAAGGTGCGTTGTTAGAAGAGCGGGACGAAGCAAATGAAGAAATAGAAGCGTCAATTGAGGATGCGATTGAAAAAGCTGATGAGCTCCGCAAAGAAATGGACGCTTTTCAAGAAAGACTCCGCGAGGAGCGAGAAATGGATTGGCAAGATAAAAGGGCACTTGAAGACTTGCTTGAAAAGCAGCAAGAGTTAAAGGAAACCATTGAGAACGTAAGAAAGGAGAATGAGAAGAAAAACGACCGTTTAAATGAGTTTTCTCCCCAAGAGGAGCGCATTATGGAAAAGCAAGATGAGTTGCAAAAACTTATGGATGAGGTGATGTCGGACGAACTCCGAGAGCTCTATGAAAAAATGCAGGAGCTCATGGATGACATGAACCCCGAGGATATTCAGGAGCAACTCGACAAGATGGATGTCGGGCAAGACGCCATGGAAAAGGAGCTTGACCGTGCCTTAGAACAGTTTAAACAAATGGAGTGGGAGGTCAAAATGGAAGAGGCTATAGATGAGCTCAAGGAGTTGTCAGTGGCACAAAAAGAGCTTGCTGAAAAAACAGAAACAGAAGCGCTTCCAAGCGAGGCGCTCAAGCAAGCGCAAGACAGTTTAAACACAGCGTTTGAAGAACTTCAAAAAAAGCTTGACAAGCTAGAGAAGGACAATGAAGACCTTGAGAACCCAAACCCAATGCTCGACAGCGAAAGCGAGGAAAAATCGATTGAAGAAGAACAAAAGGCGAGCTCAGAGGAGTTGAGTAAGGGGAAGGAAAAAAAGGCGGCTGAAAAACAAAAAAGTGCCGCAGAAAAAATGGAACAGTTGGCACAGAGAATGGATAACATGCAAATGGAGTCCGAGGCTGAGGACGAAGAAGAGGATATGGACGCCCTAAGAGCTTTGCTAGAAAACATTATCACCCTGTCATTTGAAGAGGAGGCGTTAATGGCGGACCTCCGCACCACGGAAAACCAAGACCCCAGGTACGTTGTTCACGGGCAGACTCAGAGGTCGCTTAAAGACGAAGCAAAGATGGTGGCTGATTCACTTTTCGCCCTTTCATTAAGGGTAAGTCAGCTTGCTGGTGGTGTCAATCGAGAAATTGGGCTTGTAAACCATCATATGGAGAAAGCTTTGGGTGGTTTTGGTGACAGGGTAACCTCTGAAATCACCATGAATCAACAGTATGTGATGACCTCCTTTAACAATTTGGCGTTGCTTCTTGATGAGGCGTTGCAGCAGATGCAGAATAAGCAAGAGTGTAAAAACCCTGGCTCAGGAAACTGTAACAAGCCCGGTGGATCTGGGTCTAAACCTTCCCCTAAAGCAGGAGATATGAAAAAGATGCAGGAGGCGCTTGGTAAAAAGCTTGAGGGCATGAAGAAGAAGATGGGTGAAGACGCAAATAAAGGTGAGTCCAGCAAAAGAGGTGGCGGAATGAGTCGTGAATTGGCTGAGATGGCCGCCCAACAGGGTGCGCTTAGGGAAATGGCCAAAAAGAAAGCTCAAGAACTCAACGAAGATGGTTCTGGAGACGGGGGGGAGATGAAAAAGATTGCCGATGAAATGGAGGAGCTAGAACGGGATCTGATAAACAGAAATGTTGATATCGCTACCCTGGAAAGACAGCGCGACATCTTGTCTCGACTCCTTGAAGCGGAGGAGGCTGAAAGGTTGCGGGGAGAAAAAGATGAGCGTAAATCGCGAAGTGGAGACCAGGGTTTACACCCGGAGACTCCTCAAATGATTGATTACCTGAGGAATAGAGCGAATGAGCTTGAATTGTTACGAACAGTTCCTGCTGATTTAGTTCCTTATTACCGTGACAGAGTCAACGAATATTTTAATACTTTAGACGATAAGCAATAAGTCTATATCATCATGACCGCCACCATGCAAGAATTACGCTTCCCTTCGAAGCCAGAAAACATCGCCATCGTTGAACGACTAATTGACGAACTCTGTGACAAGCACCGCATGCTTAATGAGCATTATGGCGATGTGCTTATTGCAATGACTGAGGCTGTAAATAACGCAATTGTTCACGGCAACAAGCTTGATATAAACAAGAGTGTTTTGGTTGAATATAACGTGCAGGATAAAGACTTGTTTTTTCGGGTTGTAGATGAGGGGCCTGGTTTTGATTATGAGAATTTACCTGACCCGACAGCGCCTGAAAACATCGAGCGACCAAACGGAAGGGGTGTCTTTCTCATGAGAAACTTGGCAGACGAATGTGGGTTCGAAGATGATGGGCGAATCGTTGAGTTAAAATTCACGGGCGTTTTTGGATAACCCCCTACCCTACTATTGTTGAGCCATGATTCACTTTAACGAATCCGACATTCCATGTCGCGTAAAGCGTCGTTTGGCGGTAAAGTCCTGGCTAAAGCAGATCATTGAGTCCCATAAAAAATCTGTGGGAGAAATTTCAATTGTGATGTGTTCCGACAAGCTTCTTTTAGAAACAAATCAAAAATATCTTAACCACGATTATTACACAGATATTATCACCTTTGACTATACTGAGGGAGGTCAAATTAATGGTGACCTTATGATTTCTTATGAGCGGGTCAAGGAAAACGCAAGTAAAGAAAATGTTGCTGTACAAGAAGAGCTACGTCGGGTAATGGCACATGGGGTACTACATTTGTTGGGCTTCAAGGATAAGTCCGAAAGAGAAGCCGCAGAAATGCGCGCTCAAGAAGATGCAGCCTTAGATTTGTTCCACGTGGAACATTCAAAATAAGACACCAGTGAAATTTCATACTTCTTACGATGTAATTGTAGTTGGGGCTGGCCACGCTGGCAATGAGGCGGCGGCGGCGGCGGCAAATACCGGCGCAAAAACATTGCTCGTTACGATGAATATGGGTGTGATTGGTCAAATGTCTTGCAACCCAGCGATGGGAGGTGTTGCAAAGGGTCAGATCGTGAGAGAAGTAGACGCGATGGGTGGGTATAGCGGGCTCGTAAGCGACCACAGCGCCATTCAGTTTAGAATGTTAAACCGGTCTAAAGGGCCGGCAATGTGGAGCCCAAGAACACAAAATGACAAATATGTTTTTGCACAAACATGGCGAGACATGTTAGAGCGTACTGAGGGTTTGGATTTCTGGCAAGACTCTGTTGTGGGTGTAATTATTGAGGGCGGGCGGTGTGTTGGTGTGAGAACTGCTTTGGGTTCTGAAATACGAGGGAAGGCCGTTGTTCTTACAAACGGCACCTTTTTAAACGGGCTAATGCACATCGGAGAAAAGCAGTTTGGAGGGGGTCGCGCAGGAGAAAGGGCTTCTACTGGAATTACCGAACAACTGATTGAGTTGGGTTTTGAAAGCGGACGAATGAAAACCGGAACGCCGCCAAGAATTGATGGTAGAAGTTTGGATTTTTCTAAAATGGAATTACAGCCTGGTGATGATGACCCTACACATTTTTCATTTTTAAAACATCGGAAGGATTTAAGCGAGCAGTTGCCGTGCCACATAGCATATACAAACGATGATGTGCATGATGTATTGAGATCTGGGTTTGAACGGTCCCCGATGTTTAATGGTAGAATAAGGGGTTTGGGGCCTCGCTACTGCCCAAGCATAGAAGATAAAATTGATCGGTTTGCTGACAAAAACAGACACCAGTTGTTTGTCGAGCCTGAAGGGAAAAAAACGATTGAAATTTACTTAAATGGATTTTCTACAAGCCTTCCTGAAGAGATTCAGGGCAAAGCGATGAGGCTTATTCCTGGTTTCGAGAACGCAAAAATGTTCCGTCCTGGTTACGCTGTTGAATATGACTACTTCCCCCCCACTCAGTTGAAGCATAGTTTAGAAACCACCACGGTGAGTGCGCTCTATTTTGCTGGTCAAATTAATGGAACCACAGGATATGAAGAAGCTGCATGTCAAGGTTTGGTCGCAGGTATCAATGCCGCACGTTCCACGTGGAACAATGGGCCAATTTCGATAAGTAGGTCTGATGCTTATATCGGTGTCTTGATCGATGATTTGGTCACAAAGGGTACAGATGAACCCTATAGGATGTTCACCTCAAGGGCTGAGTATAGAATCTTATTGCGACAAGATAATGCGGATGAGAGAATGACTCCTTTGGGTCATGAGATCGGTTTGGCCTCGGATGAACGCATGAGAAACCTGGAGAAAAAGCAAGCCTCTGTTAAGGTGTTAAGACGCGCGCTTGAGAAGACGTCTGTCAGTCCAGAGGGGGCGAACCCATATTTAGAAGCCGTGGGAAGTACCCCTTTAAAACAAAAGGTAAAAGCCAAGCAGGTTTTAACCCGTCCTCATGTAGGCCTGGACGCATTAATTGCGGGGGTACCTGAGCTGAAACATCTCAACGAGAATGTTAGAGATGTTGTTGAGCAGGTTGAAATCCAGGTTAAATACGAGGGTTATATTGAAAAGGAGCAGATCATGGCAGATCGCATGTCTAAGCTCGGGGGGTTAAACATTCCGGCAGACATGGAGTATTCAAAACTGGGCTCGTTGAGCGCAGAAGCAAAACAAAAGCTTTCTGAAAAAAGACCCAACACACTCGGAGAGGCGGCAAACATTTCTGGTGTTAGCGCTTCTGACGTAAGTGTTTTGCTCATTTATCTGGGACGATAAAGAGACACGGGCTACTCGTATTTATTGATTTTGTGGAGCGTGAGCCGCTGTTTTAACTTGTCTACTATCTCGAATACAGCAGGGCATACCTCTAGGTTTTTTTCTGTGAGGTGAAGAAGTTGATGTTGCCTGCGTCGGTCTGTGTGGGGAAACTGTTGGCAGGCTTTCGGTCTTACATCGTAAATATTGCAGTAGTTGTCATCTCCAAGAAAAGCACATGGGGAGGATTTAAGAACAAAGTCTTCATCGACATCCCTACGTAAATACTTGTCTTCCATTTGTTTAGGGGACATGCCGAGGCGTTTTGAAATCCGAGAGATGTCCCGTGTTGTAAATGTTGGGCTTGTTGTTTTACAACAGTTGGCGCATTTTAAACAGTCGGTACATGCAAAAACCTCTTCGTGGACAGGGTGAATAATCGCGTCGAGTTTTTGGGGGTTCGTTTTTTTTAATCGCTTTAAAAAAGCACTGTTTTCTTTTCGCTTTAAACGATATTGCTCTTTATGTCTTTCTAAATTCACTGGGATTCTAATCGTATGTTTGCACCTTAATTAAAGCAAAACTATCATATTTAGATGGATATTAAACAGATTCTTTCAGATTTAGGTGTCAAAGACACAAATGCGGGGGTAATGATCGGTGGCCGCACCCTCGGTTCGGGTCCGTCTATGGATTCTCTTTCTCCCACAGATGGCAAAAAAATCGCCGCTTTAAGTACTGCTACCGCGTCAGATTATGAAGAGGTTATGGAGGCTTCTGCAAAAGCTTTTATAGAGTGGGGAAAGTGGAGCGCGCCTGAAAGGGGAGAAATCGTTCGTCAGTTCGGCGATGCTCTGAGGGAAAAGAAAGCGTCTTTGGGCGCCTTGGTTTCTTATGAGATGGGTAAAAGCTATCAGGAGGGTTTAGGTGAGGTTCAGGAGATGATCGATATCTGCGATTTCGCGCTTGGACAAAGTCGAATGTTGTACGGACTCACAATGCATTCAGAGCGCCGTAATCACAGAATGTATGAGCAATATCACCCTTTGGGAGTTGTGGGTATTATTTCTGCCTTTAATTTTCCAGTAGCCGTTTGGTGCTGGAACACTGCCCTTGCTTGGGTTTCAGGTGATGTGTGCGTGTGGAAGCCTTCTGAAAAATCACCGCTTTGTTCTATTGCTTGTCAAAACATTTGGGTAGAAGTGGCAAGGGCAAACAACGTGCCTGATGGGGTGTCGTGTGTGGTTAATGGAGATTACAAAGTGGGGGAGATGCTAAGCAATGACAAGCGCGTCCCGCTCGTCAGCGCAACTGGATCAACGAGAATGGGAAAGCTGGTGGCGCAAGCTGTTGCCGCTCGTTTGGGGCGCTCTCTTCTGGAGTTAGGGGGGAACAATGCGCTTATTATTACGCCGGACGCAGACCTTAAGGTGGTTGTCCCCGCGGCAGTCTTTGGTGCTGTTGGAACCTGCGGCCAGCGCTGCACAAGTACGCGACGGATTATTATTCACAGCAGTGTTTATGATAAGGTTAAAGATCAGTTGACTCAAGCGTACAAACAAGTCCGAATCGGTGACCCCCTTGATGAAAACAACCACGTAGGGCCACTTATAGACCAAGGGGCTGTGGATGGTTATTTGGCGGCACTTAGAGATGTTGAGGCGCAAGGAGGAAAGGTGTTGGTGCCTGGTGGTGTTTTAGAGGGTGCGGGGTATGAGAGCGGGTGTTATGTTAGGCCTGCAATTGCAGAAGTGACAAATGACATGCAAATCGTTCAAAACGAAACGTTCGCGCCAATATTATACATCATGAAGTATGAAACGATAGAGGATGCAATCGCGATTCAAAACGGAGTGGTGCAGGGGCTTTCTTCTGCAATCATGACGAATAACCTCCGTGAAGCTGAGTTGTTCCTTTCTGCGGCTGGTTCTGATTGCGGAATCGCAAACGTAAATATCGGCACTTCGGGAGCTGAGATCGGCGGAGCCTTTGGTGGAGAAAAGGAAACGGGTGGTGGCCGCGAAAGTGGTTCTGACGCTTGGAAAGCATATATGAGGCGTCAAACGAACACCATTAATTATGGGAAAGATCTGCCGTTGGCACAAGGGATTAAATTTGAACTTTAAGCAGGGTTTTATTTCATTCGTTTGACAGCCAATATAAACATACTGATTGCGGTTGTTTTTACTGCTGTTTTGCTAATGCTCGGGTGTGCGGAAGGGGCTCAGAAGCAGGATGAAAGCCCGACCTATTTGGCGATGTTTTCTTTGGACGATTCTACAACAGTAGATGTCTTGGTGTCCATAAGGCAAGATGACTTGGTTTTTATGAATGGAGAAGAGCGGGTTTTGATGCGCTCTGTTTCTGGGGGTGGGTATTCTGTCCCTGTTTTTGGAGGGGCACTCGTGGGTGAATGGATAGGAGGGGAGGGTGAAAGGATTTGGAGGGGTGACTGGGTTGATTCGCTTCGAATCAAGGAGTACCGTGTGCCGCTAGAAATCGCGCCCATTAAAAACAAAATTGCGCGAGGTGGAAACGAGGAAAACTCTGTTTGGGATACTGATTTGGGGAAGTTGAAAATGGTGCAGAAAGGCGATTCTATTGCCGCCACGTTTTTAACCTCAACCGGAGATTATCGCTACCAGGCAGGGAAGATAAATCCCGAAACGTCTCGCTTTAAAATTGGAAACTTCGACGGGGTTCATTTGTTTTCCTTTGAAGGAACCATCAAGCAAGATTCCATTGCGAATGGCGTTTTTAAAAGCGGAACGCACTACGCCACAAACTGGAGTGGGGTGAGGTCCACGACCAACCGTGTGGACTGGAGTGTTAACCAGCAATGGAACCCACAATCAAACGTTTTTATCGAGGGGGTGAATTCTGGGGGAGAAAGAGAGGTTTGGACCCGAGAGCGGCTGGGGAGGTCTGGATACAAAGTCCTTGTGGTAGACGTTATGGGGACCTGGTGTCCAAACTGCATGGATGAGGCCCGGTTGTTGAAGGAGCTTTGTGAAGACTACCCTGAGATGGTTGTGGTATCGATGGCGTTTGAGCGGTCTGGGGGTGAGGTGGCTCTTGGGCGAATCGCCGACTTTAAAGAGGATCTGAAACTCCCATGGGAGGTGTTGCTGGGTGGTGTTGCAAATAAAAGAATCGCTGACTCAACCCTCTCTTTTATGGGGGGGGTTAAGTCATTTCCTACCACCGCGTTTATACCTGTCGAAGGGGACCTTGTGATTCACTCTGGCTTCAGTGGGCCAGCAACAGGGGATTCATATGAAGAAGAGGTTGTCTTTTTCAGAAACACCATCGAGTCTCTTATTCGGGAAAGTCGTTAACCTTGTCTACAACGATTCTTTTATCTCTATTTAAAAGGGCCCATGAGGTGTTAAACACCAGCTTTCCAATCTCTCCTGTTTTTGTAAACATTATTTTCTCTACATCATCTCCCGGCGCATGGTAGTCTTCATGAACGCCGCTGAAATAAAAAATTACAGGGATGTTGTGTTTTGCAAAATTGTAGTGGTCTGAACGGTAGTAAAACCTGTTCGGATCGTCAGGCGCATTGAAGGTGTAGTCTAACTTTATGTTTGTGTAGTTTTTGTTGGCTTGTTCAGATATTTCATGGAGCTCTGAACTGAGTTTGTCGGCACCTATTAAATAAACGTATTTTTCATCATCTGCGTGGGCCTCATCAACTCTGCCCACCATATCAACATTCAGGTTGGCAACCGTGTTTTGTAGAGGAAAGACTGGGTGGTCAGCGTACCATTCTGAGCCCAACAAACCTTTTTCCTCCCCCACAACATTCATAAACAGAACACTTCTTCTTGGTCCGTTTCCGTCTTTGTGTGCCTCCATATATAACCTGGCAACTTCCATCACCGTAACCGTTCCTGACCCGTCATCATCTGCCCCGTTGTTAATTTCTCCATCAACGATGCCAATGTGGTCATAATGGGAGGTGATTACAACGAGCTCCTCTTGAAGGGCGGGGTCTGACCCTGGGAGGTATGCGAGCACGTTTAGCCCATTAAACTTATGCGAACCCATGTCAATCTTGTGGCTCCACAAGTGGTCAATTGCTCCCGTGGGGCACATGCCTTTTTTTTCAGCTTTTAACCTTGCTTTTGAAACGGACTTTATACCCTTTATTGATGAAACCCAGTCGTCACCTCGCTTGTCTGACAATAAAAAGGTTGGGATGGTTGAGCCCTCTCCATCTTTATCCCTGTTTAAAACCGTTGATTTGCGCATCATATAAAACTTCATTCTCCCTTTAAATGTGGCGTAGTCTGGGTCTTTCATAAGCACCACGAAAGCGCTTGCCCCCAGTGAGTCTGCAATTTCTCTTTTTAGTGTTGTGTTATTCGCCCACACAGACGCTTCGTCTCTGGGGTCCCCAGATAGAATAACAACCACCTTTCCTTTTACATCTAGTCCTGAATATTCGTTAATCTCTTCGTTTATAATTCCATATCCCGCAAAAACCATCGCTGAGGAATCTATTGTCAACTCTTCTATTCCTGGGTAAACAAGGAAGTCGCTGACAATGTTATATTGGTTATCACTCACAACGACTGTGCCCCCATTAATTTGGGTGTTGATCATTGGCACTTTTTGGGTGAACGACTTGCCGTCATAGGGGCTAAACCCAAGGCTTAAATAATAGCTTTCCAAATATGCTGCGGTAAGATCTGCGCCCCGCGTACCCGTTTCTCTACCTTCAAAACCATCAGACGCAATAATACTTAAGTGTCCTCTCAGGTTGTTTGTGTCTAACATCTCTGAGTAGGTGGCAGGGGAAAGAGGTTCTATCGCCTCTGTGTCTTGCGCAAAAGCTGACCCTATTCCCAATAGGATTGCAAAAACACAACACGCTATTTTTCCCACTCGCCTTGCGTGACGGCCTCCCTCGAATTTGGCGGCCATAAAGGCTTCTACAATTTGAATTGCTTCTGATTCACTAACAAATCTTGCCGGAATACAAATAACGTTCGCGTTGTTATGCGTTCTGGCAAGTTTTGCTATTTCTGGCGTCCAAGCTATTGCCGCCCTGATTTCGCCGTGTTTGTTCGCGGTCATCGCAACGCCATTGGCTGATCCGCATATCAAAACACCCAGCTCTGAGGTTTTATTATTTATATCGTTTGCAACTGCGTGGGCAAAATCTGGATAATCTACACTCTCTTCTCCGTCTGTTCCGCAATTTTTCACTGAAAAACCTCTTTCTTTGAGGTGGTTACTAATTGTTGTTTTGTAAACGGGTCCAGCGTGATCGCAACCTATGCTAATATTCATGAAAAATGGGGTTTAAAGAGGTTGCAAGATAATTAACAAGCGTTGTTCATTACCTCATTAAAAATTGTTGAAATCAAATAATAAAAACAATTAGGTTATATGGACCATACGTGCTAAGCAATAAGCGGTCGTCAAAAACCTAATTTTTAAGTCCTGTGTTTACAAAATCTTTTAATCATAATTTGGGTCTTTGTTAACTTTTTAAAAACCTAAAAAAAGTCTTTTTTATTATTTATATCTTTATTGACGTCCCGTTGAAAAAACACCTTAAATACCTGATGAATAAATATCAAGCATGTTTAAAACATGTTCACTTGGAGTTGATTAATTCTATAAATACTGAAAACAAAATTATTTTGGCTATAGTTATACCTGTTATGAACAAGACTACTATAACTACTAATTATTTAAAGAATATATATATACTATTAGTGTGTTTAAATCTCTCATTCTCTTTTTCTGAAATAAATGCTCAAAAAGATTTAGAAAAATGTGAGTGGACAGAATATTTTTTTTCAAATGGTAACCTTTCAAGTGAAGGGTGTTTTGTAGATGGAATTCCAGAAGGCATTTGGAAATCTTATTTTAAAAGCGGTACTGTAAAAAGTTTGGGGTTAAGAAATAAAAATAAATTAGAAGGTGTCTGGAAATTTTATAGAGAAGATTCATCACTTGAAAAAGAAATTTCTTATCGCAATGATAAAAAGGAAGGTAGAGAAATTAAATATTATGAAAACGGGAATATTTCAATAATTACAAACTGGTTGTCAGGATCAAAAGAAGGATTTGAATATTATTATTTTCCAGAAGGACAGATTCAATATAAAATCAAACTGAAAGAAAATAAAAAACACGGAAAATCTATTGAATATTCACAAAACGGAAGAAAAATAAGCTTTACATCCTATAAAAATGGATTGGTTACTTCAATTGAAAAGTTTAATAGATATAACAATCAAGGAGAAAAATATGGGCTTTGGAAAGAGTTTCATAAAAATGAAAACATAAAAGAAGAAGGCCCTTTTAAAAATAATCTAAGGCACGGTGTATTTCGTTTTTATAATCAAAGGGGAGATATTCAAGATGTGATACGTTATGAATTTGGAATTAAGATAGATAACGACAAAGATTTAAGCAATACAGAAGTACGCCGAACATTTGATGATAAGGGAAATAAAGAAGAAGAAACAGCTTATAAAAATGGACTTAAAAATGGTGTAAGCAGAACTTTTAATGAAGATGGAGAGGTTGTTTCATCAGCTCTTTTTAAAGAGGGAATAAAAATTGGTAAGGGAATAATAGATATTTCAGGCAACGAACAAGGCGATTGGAAACTGTATTATGATGATGAATCCATCAGAGCTGAAGGTAAATTTGAGAATGGAACCAGAGTAGGAAAATGGGTTTTTTATCATTCAAATGGGTGGGTAGAACAAACAGGATCATATGATAAAGGAAGGCTCGATGGAAAGTGGAAATGGATGGACGAAAGTGGGTTTGTCATTAGATCCGAAGAATACAGCAGGGGGCTAGAGGATGGAGAATTTGAAGAGTTTGGTTTAAATAAATTATTGATTTTAAAAGGGTTATATAAAAATGGGATGAGAGTTGGTTTTTGGATGTATCACGTGAACGACCACATTGAAGAAGGAAACTATCTCAATGGAGAGTTGGACGGAAAATGGATTCATCGGTACTCAGGAGGAGATAAAATGTTTGAGGGAGCCTATTCATTTGGCCAACCAGAGGGTACTCACAAACATTGGTATGCAGATGGCACAATCAAAATTTCAGGAAAATATGAAGGTGGCGCAAAACATGGAAAATGGAGGTATTACTTACAAAACGGTGAAATAGATTATATATACTTGTTTAGACACGACAAGTTGTGGAAAGTAGATGGCAGAAGGGTGGTGAGAAATAGAGATTCATCACGACCTTGAGCCCGTGGATAATTTAGATAATATTCTTTTTGAAAAATCAGCTGAGGCACGCTTTATTCTTGAAAAAGGAAAAGTAATAAAAAGCAACAGGCACGCAAGAAGAATATTTCATTGCGAAGAGGATGAGTGGGTGGGGTTTGATCCATTGTCAAAAGACTCAGGAATATTTAATTATTTACCAGACGAACACAGCTTGCTGATTAGTAAGCTTAAAAAATCGCGAAAATCAGGCAGGGTAATTAAGATTTGTGTTCTTGCAAGAAGAATAGATGGCAGTGAGTTTCATTGTGAGATTAAAATAGCTCAAATAGAAAAAAACATAGAATCTCTCCAAGTAAGAGATATTTCTGAAAGACTGTTTTACGACAATGAAATAAGAGAAAGCGAGGCAAGATTTAGGGTGTTGTCTCAGTTTGCAATGGAGGGAATCGTTTTTCTCAGCGATGGAATAATTCAAGATTCAAACGAACAATTTGCGATCATGTTTGGTCACGAAAGCGTGCCGGTGGGGGTTTCTATCCTAGATTTTATAGACGAAAGAGATTGGCAGAGACTGTCTGCAAGGAGGAACTGGGGAATGCGGTGTGAGTTAAGGGGTGTCACAAAACAAGGGAGGTCGATTTATCTCGAAGCCACTAGAAGTGACGGAAAAGAGGAGGGGAGCGAGCAAATTTTAATGCTCTATGATATTACAGACCGCAAACGCACAGAGTTTGACCTGCTTCAAACAAAAGAGCGATTTAGAATGTTGGTGGAGTCGAGCCCTATCGGTTTGTTTTTAATCGTTGATGGCCGAATAAAATATACAAACACGGGCGGGTTGGAGCTACTCAACGAAAGGGTTGAAGACTACATTTATGACGAAGTGTTCATTGATTTATTTAAAGACGAGGATAAGGTTGTTGTTAAGGAAGATGTAGAAAAAGTAAGAAACGGTGACAGGCCGCCGTACCGAGAGGTAATGATGATTCTTAGGGACGGCACCGAAAAAGAAGTAGGAATAAGAATGACCCTTTCTTTTCACGACAGATCTCCTGCAATCCAGGTCACAGTTACAGACCTTAGCACGAGAATTCAGCTCATGAGGGAGCAGATGAGGGCGACCCTGGCAGAAGAGTCAAACCTGATGCTTAAAGAGGAAATAACAAAGCATAAAAAAACACAAGCGCGACTTAGGGACGCAGAGGAGTTTAACAGATCAATTATTGAGTCATCCATAGATATGATTGTTGCGTTCGACATGGATGGTAACCTCCAACAATACAATCACGCCTTCTCGGTGGAGTTTGGAATAGAACCAAACCAAGAAAGCACACCTAATTTTAAAGAGTTTCTCATAGATGAAAAAACAGCCAACGGCGTTTTTGATGAACTCCAACAAAGAAGTTATTTTTCAGGAGAAATAGAAGGGAGGAGATTTTCGGGAGAAACATTCAGTATGTTTATCTCTGTAGCCACAATGAGGGACGGCGCTGGGCGGCCCTTGGGGGCGATGGCTGTGGGTAGGGATATAACAGACATGAAGTTGGCAGAAGAGGAGCTTAAATCAAGCGAAGAAAGGTACAGGGATATTTTAGAAAACGCCACAGACATTATTTTTGTGGTGGACTCCTCGGGACACTTCACATACGCGAACCCCTCGTTCTATAAAAAACTGGGTTTCACAAAAACAAGTCTTTCAAAAACGACAATTAAGGGAATCATTAAAAACTTCCCCACAAAAAACAAAGACTGGATTAATGTTTTAAACGGAAAACAAGAGGAGCGTGTGTTTATAGATTCAAATGGGGAAGAATTAATCGTCCTGGGGGCATCGTCCGCCCAATATGATGACAACGGAAAGGCCATTGGGATGCGAGGGATATATTTAGATATATCCGAAATGAGACGCCACGAAAAAGAGGCAAAATCTCAATCTGCAAAACTCGACTCAATCTTTGACTCAACTCAAAACTTGATCATGTTTACCCTAAATAGAGATGACCAAATCACCTCATTTAACAACAATTTCAGAAGATTGATGGAGGATAAGCTCACCAAGAATGTGGAGCTTGGAATGTCTTTTGTGTCGAATATCTCAAAATTCATTACTGACGAGTCTTATCAAGGGCAGATTCGCTTATTTAAGAAAGCCTTAAAGGGCAACGCAAAAGACTTTGAGCTTCCCCTTAAAATAGCCTCTGGTGAGGCAAAGTGGTTTCACATTTTTCTGAACCCCATTTCTTCAGATGATGCTCAAAATGAGATAAGTTGCATTGCATATGACATTACAGAGCGAAAGGAAATCGATAGGGCAATCCGTTTGGCACTAAAAGAAAAGGAAATCTTACTTAAAGAGGTTCATCACAGAGTGAAAAACAACCTTCAGGTGATAAGTAGCCTTATGAGCCTTCAAAAGTCATTCGTGAAAGACCCAACGCTTGTTCAGGTACTTGATGAAAGCCAAAGCAGGATTGCGACCATGAGCTACATCCACGAATCCCTCTACAGGCACACAGATTTCTCATCAATAAGTTTTGCAGACTACCTTCAACGTTTAAGCACAAACCTTATTCACAGCTACTCTACACCAGACTGTGAGGTGACTCTTCAGTCCGCGTTTGAAGATGTTTACCTTACCCTAGATCAAGCGATCCCAAGCGGGTTAATTGTAAACGAACTGGTGTCAAACGCATTGAAATACGCATTTAAAGGACGAAAGAGGGGGGTTGTTTTTTTAAGGGTGGCAAAACTAGATGGCAGAATCGAGATCGAAGTGAGAGATGATGGCGTTGGGCTGCCAGACGACTTCAGTCTTAATAAAAATGAATCCCTGGGACTGTACCTTATTCAAGCACTTTCCGAACAACTAGAAGCAAAACTTGTGGTAGAAAGCACAAAGGATGGTCGCAAAGGGAGTTCTTTTTTAATTAGCTTTGAGGCGCACAACCTGACTTAAACACAACCTAAGATGGCAAAGAAAATATTAGTAACCGAGGACGAGAGCATTGTAAGAAAAGATATTGAAAGGTGCCTGGGGCAGCTTGGCTATGAAATTGTGGCTTCTGTAGATACTGGCGAGAAAGCTATAGCGGCAGCGCTAGAGCACAAGCCCGACTTGTGCCTTATGGATATTATGATCAAGGGAGACATGAATGGCATTGCCGCCGCCGAAGAGATTAAACGCAATTTAGACGTCCCTGTTATTTTCCTTACTGCATATGCGGATGAAAACACACTCGCTCAAGCAAAAATGGCAGAACCCCACGGATACATTCTTAAACCATTTAAGGATGCAGATATCCAGTCTGCGGTTGAGATGGCGCTTCACAAGCACAGCAAAGAGCTTGAGTTAAAAAACGAAGCGGAGTTTCTTCGGAGCCTTACAGAACACAAATCAGGCGCGGATATTATTTTTGTGAAAAACAGAAGCCGCCTGATGCAGGTCAAACACGATGACCTTTTGTTTGTGGAGGCCCTAAAAGACTACGTTGTCATACACACGAGAAAAGAAAGCTACACGATCCACAGCACAATGAAGGAGATCGAAAGAAAGCTGAGTGACAGGCGTTTTGTCAGGGTGCACAGAAGCTACATCGTAAATATTAACGCGATTGAAAGCATCAAATACTCCAACATTACAATGGAGGATATGGAGAAAGAAATCCCTGTGGGAGGGTCCTATAAAGACGCGTTAGCCGGCAGAATAAACCTCCTTTAACACAATAAAAAAACCCCGCGGTTATGCGGGGTTTTTAAAGCTCCCCCTATTATTCAAAGTTGCAACACAATATCTTCTTTTGACGATCCACTCACCTTGAACGATATACATTTCTCCCACCTCAAAAACACTTAAGTAACGAGTGTAAACTTCCTCTAATTGTGAAGGAAGTGGATCTATAATCTTTAAATAGTTTCTAAAATAAGATTTGATTTAATAAACTGAACAAAGCATAAAAACGTAAACATTTTATTTAATTTCAGAATATGAGTATCAAGTTTGAAAATTTCAAAAATAAATTTCAATAAAAAGAAAAATATGAGTCCGTACGAAAGAAAGTTAATCTTAAAAGCATCCAAGAAATTTTGATTTAATATTTCTTCAAATGATTTAGTCATACCACAAAAAGGACAATGAATGTTTAAAAGTTGTTCAAAAAGACAAAAGTGATATATGTGAGAACCTTTTAGTTCAATGAATATCACTATTAACGAGATCAACAAGAAGGAATTTAATCTTTTAAAACTCATGAGTATTAATCATTAGTTCAAATTCGTCTTTATCCTTATTTGGGATGATAAAAATTAAAAGTCCAAATGGAAAAAAACATATACCTAATATCCATGAAAGAAAATTAGGACTAAAAGAGTAATAAAAATTAATCCTGGTTTTGCTCTCTGAATTTGTATGAAGACCAACAGTTGTTGTTTGGTTGTAAAAGGTATGGGGTTTTCTAAATTTTTTTTGGTAATTGTTTTCTGATTCTAAAACTCCCAGAAAAAAAAAAACTCATTTAGTTCATCCAAGCTCTTAGTTGATGTCTCTTTTGATGTAAAACCTGAGAACATAGCCTATCCTTGCCACGTATGCCCACATGAATTACATACTGTTGGTTTTTTGTCAGCTAATAACGCCAATAATCCCAAGGGGAAAAAGCATATAGCTACAACAATTTGCCAAGTTTGATAACCTCCTTTTTGGGTCATTTTTTTACATTCAGGACAACTTAATACTGCCATAATTAAAATAATTTATTATTTATTCAACTAAAGTATGGAAAAAATTATAAAAATTCATTATTAGGATAATTCGTACGGGAAGACCAAACAAAAGATTCTTGGTTGCATCTTTACCGAAAAATTCGAAAATTTTGATTTCGAGAGTTGCAACAACATTTTCACTCCAGAGATCGAATCTATTATGTTGGCCAGTAAGGTTTTGAAAAGTGGTAAAAAAAGACAAGAGGTCAAAAATGACCTCTTGTCTAATATGGCTCCTCCTCTTGGACTCGAACCAAGGACCCTCTGATTAACAGTCAGATGCTCTAACCAGCTGAGCTAAGGAGGAATTTAGATTGGTGCGCAAAAATACATCAACGAAGCACATTCCGCAATACTTTTGCTGCTCTTATTGATTTTTTATTGATTTTTTTTCTAAAACCACACTCTAATGTCTTTAGTTACTGTAGGAACGGTTGCGTTTGATTCGATTGAAACCCCATCAGGCAAGGCTGATCGTGTCGTTGGTGGCGCCGCCAGTTATATCGCTTTAGCGGCGTCTCACTTTGTGAGAGAGCAAGAGCTTATTTCCGTAATAGGGGAGGACTTTCCAAAAGAATTCCTTTCTACGCTAGAGTCAAGGGGCGTTGGATCGGAGGGTCTTGTCACAATTAAGGGGGGTAAAAGTTTTTTTTGGGAAGGCAGTTATCACGAGGACCTCATCGGAAGGGACACGGTTACAACGGAACTAAATGTTCTCGAGGGGTGGTCGCCTAAAGTACCATCTGGCGCACTTGACTCGAAATTTGTCATGCTTGGAAACCTTGACCCAACCGTTCAGCTTTCGGTTATAGAGCAGCTTAAATCAACACCAAGCTTGATTGTCTTAGACACGATGAATTTTTGGATGGACATCGCGATGGATGGGTTAAAAAAAGTGATATCAAAGGTTGATGTGCTTATGATTAACGATGATGAGGCGAGACAGCTTACGGGTTTTAAAACCCTACCCTTGGCAGCCGAGGCGGTTCATAAAATGGGGCCAAAAACAGTCGTAATAAAAAAAGGCGAACACGGGGCCATTATGTTTGAGGAGGGCCAGGTGTTTTACAGTCCAGCAATGCCGCTTAAGAAAGTCGTTGACCCCACTGGAGCCGGAGACACTTTTGCGGGTGGATTTATCGGCTATTTGGCTCGGCTTGGTGATACCTCATGGGAGGCAAAAAAACAAGCTGTGGTTGTGGGCTCTGTCCTTGCCTCGTTTACGTGTGAAGCGTTTGGCACTAAGAGGTTAGAATCTCTTCAGGAATCAGAATGGCATGACCGCATGAATAAATTACGCGCCATGGTTAAGTTTCGCTCCATAAGAGGTTAAACCTTAACCCCCTGCTCTAAGCCATGGGCTTGGGTCTATAGGTTGTCCGTTAACCCACCACTCGAAGTGCAGGTGAGGGCCCGTGGTCTGGGTTCCGCTATTTCCAACCGAGGCAATAACGTCCCCCATTTGAACCAATTCCCCCACCTCTTTTAACAAAGAAGCGTTGTGTTTATATATAGATATGCGGTTATTTCGATGCTGTATTGCAATCACATATCCGTGCGCAACAGTGTAATCAGAGACCAACACCGTTCCATCATCAACAGCGTGAACAAGAACCCCCTCAGCAGCCTCCAGGTCAACACCAAAGTGACCATAACTAAGATCGAAACCATCAGAAACACCCCCTCCAACAGGTTGGAAATCAAATCCGATGGCCATCGCAACATCAGGCCCACTCCTTCTTAGCGCAAACCGGTCTTCACCCTCAACACGCTCTCTCAGCTCCAAATCTTCATTACTCGCCGTAGGCAAAACATCATCCCCAGAAGGATTGACGGAGCCCCTCATTAATCCGACAGACACACTATCCACAAGAATATCACCCCTTAAGATCGATTTTAAGGAATTCAAATGTTGTTCTTGAACAGAAAGCATCTTAAGTGCGCTATCAGCATCCAGCCTCGCAGCAGCAGCATCCTCACGGTATTGATTTGCAACAAAACCAGGCACAAGATGTTCAGTTAATGGCGTATGCGCGATGGCTAAATATGAAACCACCACCACAGACAAAACAAACCCAAGCGCAATAACGGTTAGTCTTCGGCCAGACAAAAAATATGCCCCACGCTCATGAAACGTTGACTCTTCCTGAATGACAACCCTAAATCTCTGGCGCCAAAACCGCTTATTTTTATTCACTTTTTTCTTGTTAGCCACGTCGCGAATATCGGCCAACTATAGACAAGTGTAAAGTTCTTCACGAAATAAGCCAAAAATCGAATAATTTAGCAACTTCGTACGTTGACTCTTGATGAATCACTTTATGTCTAAATATTTAAGTCTCTTAGCTATACTTTTTGCCACAACAATTGTCCTACAGGGATGTACGACAAAACGAGACGGGCGAGCATATCGGGTTTACCACAATACCACCGCGAGATATAATGGTTTTTATTATGCCAACGAAGCGATGGCAGAGGCAGAAAAGAAAATCATAGACCTACACGAACCCAACTGGGACGTTGTGTTGCCAATATTTTTAGACACAGATGAGAATTCCTCTCAGCAGGTTTATCCATTAATGGAGAGGGCCATTGAAAAATGTTCAAAGGTGGTTGATCGACACACAATGAACCCTTCAAAAAGGGACAAAAAGCCAATGAAATGGCCTGAAATGAACAAGTGGATTGATGACAATTATACTGTTATCGGCCGTTCATATTATATGAAGGAAGACTTTGTAAAAGCAGAAGAAATTTTTCTTTTTCTTGCAAGAACACTTGACACTCCGGACGCACAAGCTTGGTCTTACAGTTGGTTGGGAAGGATATACCTACGAACAAACAACCTGATAAAAGCCAACAACATGCTTGCGAAGGCCTCGCAATATACAGACGCATCTCAAGAGGCGAGGATACACACGGGCTTGGCGTATGCTCAATACTACATTCAAAAAGAAAACTATGAGGAGGCTGTCAACCAAATTAAAGACGCAATTAAAGAGATAAAAAAGAAGAAGGATCGAGCGCGTCCATTATTCATCCTTGCCCAATGCTTAAGAGAAATGGGCGACAGCGAGGCGGCTATTGAAACGTTTAAAATGGTCGTGGAGATAAGAACCCCCTATGAACTGGAGTTCCAATCCAAGATTCAACAGGCGATGACTTATGAGCGAAGGGGAGGCAATAGCGCCCCCATTATTGAGTTGCTTGAAGACATGCTCGATGACAGTAAAAACACAGAATATTTCGACCAGGTGTTTTACGCGCTTGCAGAGGTGGCTTTGGAGGACAGAAAAAGAGAAGAAGGAATAAGTCACCTCGAGACCTCAGTTTATGTGAGTGAAGGCAACTCTCGCCAGCTTGGAAAGAGCTATTTAAGACTTGCTGACCTCCACATGGAGGATCTTCATTATGAAACGGCTCAAGCATATTACGACAGCGCCCTCGTGCACATGCCCGAAGACAACACCCGGAAGGAAGACGTTACAAACCTGGCTTCCAACCTTACTGACCTGGTGATGAATCTTAGAATCATCGAAGAGCAGGATAGCCTTCAAGAGCTCTGTGACTTAAGTGACGATGAGAGGCGAAGAGTAATTGAAAATGTTTGGGAGGACATGGTTGATGACTTAGAAAGACAAAAAGAAGAGAGGGATGCTGCAAACAGCGCGGCGATTTCGGCTGCGGGGTCACAGGGTGTGGGAATGTTTTGGCCATACAACGGGTCATTAAGAGTGAGTGGACAACAAAACTTCTATGACTACTGGGGCGACAGGGTTTTAGAGGACCACTGGAGAAGAGAGAATAAAATAGATGCCTTATTCTCTAATCAAGAAGAGCTTGAGGATTCAGAAAGTGAAGAGGCAAAAGACCCGTTTGATCCCGCTTCACTTCCCACGGTTGACGAGATGCTATCAAACCTTCCTTGTGAGCCAGAAGAAAGAGCAAACTCCTTGGCCCTTTTGGCAGAAGCATACTACATGGCTGGCTTAGATTATAGAGAGAAACTATCAGACCCAGAAAATGCAATTCAGACCTGGGAGGACCTGCTAGACCGACTTGACAGCAGCGCCTTCCACCCCACGGCGACCTATCAGCTTTTCAGAACATATTTACAACGAGAGATTAACGAAAACTTTACAAACCCCTTTTGTGAGTCTTGCAACTCGGAGTACTGGGCAAATCAGATCACTAAAAACTACCCCGGAAGCGAATGGGCCAAACTGATCGAAAACCCAGATTTTTTAGACGCAGAAGAGGAAGCGTATGAATTTGAGCGATTGGCTTATGAAGAATACCTCACACGTTATTATGCAAGAGATTATCAATCAACCCTTCTCGATATTGATGTGCTCATTAATGAAAGGCCAGAAAACCCACTTCTTTGCAAATACAACCTCCTACGCGCCCAATGTGTGGGTGGGCTAACGAGCTATACGGGAGATAGAACCCCCTACTTTGATGCGCTTAAAGGAATCCTTCAGGAGTGTCCAGAATCAGAGGAGGCTGCTTATGCGTCCTCAATACTTAGGCAATTGGGGGTGGATTTGGGTTCTGTAGGTGAAGCACCAAAAGAAGAAGAGGAGGAGGTGGCTAACTCCTTTGTGTTTGACCCAAATAAAGAGCACTATTTTGCAATATTAATACCCGTAGACAAAGGGAGTGGGGCAGAGGTAAAGGCCCAAGCATCAGACTTTAACAACGCGTTCTTTGAATCAAGAAATCTTAGAATTACGAGCAATCTATTAAGCAGAACCCACCAAATAGTTTTGGTTAAGGCGTTTTCAAACCTATCAAAAGGCATGGATTACTACACTGTTTTCACAGGAAATCGCGAGATGCTGATTGATTTAAATTCAAGCGGTTTGGACATGTTTGTGATAAGCAGTGTAAATTATATTGAACTTTTTAAAAACAAGGACCTAGATGAGTATGTAGATTTCTTCAACACTCACTACCTTTCGACAAAATCCAAACAAGAACCATGATAGGCTCAATGAAACGTTCCACAGGAGCACAGGCAACACACTCAGATAGCGGAATTAACCGTATTGTGGAGGGCACAGTGATAGAGGGAACAATACAAAGTGACAGCAACCTTAGAATTGACGGTAAATTTACCGGCGAACTAACCACCAAAGGCCGCCTAGTTGTAGGGCCTAAGGGTGTCGTAAAAGGCGTTGTCAACTGTTTGTGTTGTGATGTCGAAGGTGTACTTGAGGGAGATGTGACGGTTTTAGAACTTCTCGCAATGAAGTCGTCAGCGACTGTTCAGGGCGATTTGAATTATGGTCAACTTTCAGTTGAGGCGGGCGCAAAAGCACTTGGTACCTTCCGCATGGGGGCTCCTAAAAACAAGAAGATGACAGAAGAAAAAGCAGCGTCTAAAGCAGACGCAATGGCCTCGTTAAAATCTTCAAGGATACCCTCAGAAGTAGAGGCTCTCTCAAACAAAAAGCAAACGGTTGGAGCCGGATCATAATCCCCCACAACGCGAGTCAGCCCCGAGGTTAAAAACCACCAAAACCGTATTGCGCTTTGCGGGCATAGGAACCACACTTGCATCAGCCATAGGCCTAGGCGCTCTTGGGGGTAGGCAAATAGACGACCGCTTCCAACTTGACAAGCCATTAGGGACTGCTGCTGGTGCCATACTGGGTTTGGCCTTAGGGATGTGGTCGGTCCTCAGAAACATTCAGACCAAATAAAAAACATGAACAGATTTATTGCTAAAACGCTGCTTGTTTCTCTTTTGTGTGTGACGATTGGGGGCCTTCTTCCTTTTTTCTCAGACATGGCGAGCCAACCCATTTGGTTTTCAGCAATCACCTTCTATGCTTTGCTTACAATTTTACTAAGAAGCTGGGTCGCTAAATCACAAAAAGGATCTGCAATAAAATTTTCTACAGCGGTCATTGGAACAACAACCGCTAAAATGCTTCTCACCATTGTGATTATCACAACCTATCTTGTGTCTAAATTACCTCACCGAGAGTTGTTTGTGTTTGGGGTGTTTGGGGTATTTGTTGCCTTTTCGGTACTGTTTGTGATAGACGTTCAACAGTTAATTAAAGGCGGATGAAAGAAAAGTTATATTCTTCCATTTTTTACACACTTAATATTCGTACTTTTGCCTCGTTTTTTGAACAGATTCACAGCATGATAACTGAGTTCGCCAAACGATTTGCAATTACCGCTCTTATAATATTAGGAGGGGTAAGTTTCGTTGTCGCTCAAACCGAGGGACACGGCGAGGTTGATGACCACACCCATGACGCCCACGGCACCCATGACGCCCACAGCACCCATGACGCCCATGACGAGGGTCACAACTCGCTAGATGATGGTGAACACGGTGACTTCGTTGCCAAAGACTTTATTATTCCTCACATCGCAGATGCGAATGAGATCCACTTTTTTGGTGACCACCACAACGGCTTCAGCCTACCCCTTCCCATGATTTTTTACGTAGAGGGTAAAGGGCTAGATCTATTTATGAGCTCAGAATTTCACGGCTCACACGCGACGGTAACTGCGACAGGCCCCAATACAGGCACAGTCTATATCAAGCATCCTGATACAGGAATAACATCAGAGGGCGGGGAGTCTTTTTATGACATCTCTATTACAAAGTCCGTATTCGGGATGATGTTCATTATGACCCTCTTGGTGATCATGCTGAGGTCTATGGCGAGAAGCTACTCAAAACACCCAGGCAAAGCGCCCAAGGGGCTTACAAATGTTCTAGAGCCACTTGTATTGTTTGTTAGAAATGACATCGCAGTGCCCATTATCGGAAAGCACAAAGCGGGTAAATTCCTCCCATTCTTACTTACAACATTCTTCTTCATCGTCGCAAGCAACCTGCTAGGTCTCATTCCTTTTATAGGTGGATTTAACATTACAGGAACAATAGGCGTTACCGTTGTTTTGGCGTTTGCCGTCTTCTTTATATCGACAGTAAATGGAAACAAAAACTACTGGGGCCACCTGTTTTGGCCTCCCGGTGTGCCAAACCTTGTAAAGCTACTTGTCGTTCCAATTGAGGTGTTTGGAATGTTTCTAAAACCCACAGTTCTTATGATTCGTTTGACCGCGAACATGACTGCGGGACATATTATTATTTTGTCATTTGTTAGTTTGGTTTTTATTTTTAACCAAAACTATGGAGAGATCGCTGGCTACGGCATGGGTGTGTTCTCCACCTTGTTTATGATTTTCATGTATTTCCTGGAGCTACTTGTAGCCTTCCTTCAAGCATACGTTTTCACACTTCTTGCGGCCATTTATTTTGCAGATGCAACACAAGAAGCACATCATTGATTATAATAACTACCTAAAAAACAACCCATCATGGAATTGATGACCATTCTTTTTGAAATCACTACTGGCCACGGACTCGCGGCTCTTGGAGCAGGAGTTGCTGCTATTGGCGCCGGAATCGGCGTTGGACTAATTGGTAAAGCGGCGTTGGAGTCGATGGCGCGTCAGCCAGAATCTTCGGACGATCTTCGTGCCAACATGATTCTTGCGGCAGCTCTCGTTGAGGGTGTTGCTCTTTTCGGAATCATTATTTGTCTACTTGTAGTCCTAGGCTAGTCCAATGGGAACGCTGTTAACACCCGCTTTCGGTACGGTATTTTGGGCAACCTTGTCTTTTTTGTTGGCGCTCTTTATTTTAAGAAAGCTCGCTTGGGGACCAATCCTAAAGGCTTTACAAGATCGTGAAGAAAGCATACAAGAAGCGCTTCGCTCTGCTGACAAAGCACGCGAGGAAATGGCGAGCCTAAACTCGGACAACGACCGCTTGTTACAAGAGGCGAGAAGTACCCGGGACGCAATGCTTAAAGAATCTCGAGAAATGGCCAGTAAGGTCGTCTCGGATGCGAAAGCGAAAGCGAAAGAAGAAGCCTCAAAAGAGGTGGAGTTAGCTCGCGAGGCGATCCAAATTGAGCGAAAAGCGGCCATTGCCGAACTTAAGGCAGAGGTGGCGAAATTGTCTATTGATATTGCTGAGCGTCTTCTTTGCGAAGAGCTCAAAGATTCAGACAAACAAAAAGCGCTCGTTGATAAGCTCATCGATGAATCGACATTGAACTAAAAAATGGCTAGTAAACGCGTAGCATCCAGATACGCCAAGGCACTCCTTGGTTTTGCTTCCGAAAGGAATGAACTAGATCTTGTTGAGTCAGAACTCCGCACGATCTCTTCATTGATTGCTACGTCTCGGGAATTCGAGCTTTTGCTTACAAGCCCTGTTGTAAAACCGAATAAAAAGAAGGCGATACTTAAGGCGATCTATAAAGACAGCTTGAGTGAGCTAACCTTTGGTTTTATTAATATTTTGGTAACGAAAGGCAGAGAGTCGATTCTACCTGCAATTGTAGCAGAAGCGCTTTCTCAATTACGTCTAATAAATAACATCCAGGCTGCGGAGGTGCGCTCTGCAACACCACTGGAAGTGTCTTCTCGTGATAATATTTTGGCCGAAATAGCCAAGATTCACGATGGAGTCATTGAACTAAAAGAAACGATTGATCCTGACCTCCTAGGAGGTTTTATCCTGAGAATGGATGACAAACAGATCGACGCTTCATTAAAGCGCCAGCTCAGCACGCTGCGCCGAAAACTATCAGAACACGATTACGAGCCTGAATTTTAGGCCTAAAAGAATCTCAAATGGCTGAAATCAACCCAGCAGAAGTATCATCAATTCTACGCGAGCAATTGGCAGGAGTTAAATCTGCAGCTGAACTAGAAGAAGTCGGTACAATCCTTCAAGTAGGTGACGGAATTGCCCGCATCTACGGTCTTAGTAATGTCCAATCAGGTGAGCTTGTAGAGTTCGACAATGGCGTACGTGGTATCGTCCTCAATCTCGAGGAAGATAACGTGGGTGCCGTTTTGCTTGAGCCATCAAAAGACCTTAAGGAAGGAAGTTCAGTAAAAAGAACAGGAAGAATTGCATCTATAAAAGCAGGCGAAGGCCTTCTAGGGCGTGTTGTTAATACGCTTGGAGAGCCAATTGACGGAAAAGGCCCCATCACTGGGGATCTTTACGAAATGCCAATTGAGCGCAAGGCGCCAGGTGTCATATTCCGGGAACCGGTTGCCGAACCCCTTCAAACAGGCATTAAGGCGATTGACTCAATGATTCCTATCGGACGAGGACAACGTGAGCTTATCATTGGCGACCGTCAAACAGGTAAATCATCAGTTGCGCTTGACACGATTATCAATCAAAAGGAGTTTTATGATGCTGGCAATCCAGTATTCTGTATTTATGTCGCGATCGGTCAAAAAGGATCAACGATTGCAGGAATCGTAAGTATGCTAGAGGAGGCTGGAGCACTTGCTTACACCGTAATTGTTGCAGCTACGGCATCTGATCCATCGCCACTACAGTTCTACGCGCCCTTTACAGGAGCGGCCGTGGGTGAGTTCTTCCGTGATACAGGTCGTGCGGCTCTCGTTGTGTATGATGATCTTTCTAAGCAAGCGGTAGCTTATCGTGAGGTGAGCCTTCTGCTTCGTAGACCTCCGGGTCGTGAGGCATATCCTGGGGATGTTTTCTACCTGCACTCACGCCTGCTTGAAAGAGCGGCTAAAGTGATTGCTGTAGACAGTATCGCCAAGGAAATGAACGACCTACCAGAATCTTTAAAATCAATTGTAAAAGGAGGCGGTTCATTAACAGCTTTGCCTATTATCGAAACGCAAGCTGGTGACGTAAGTGCATATATCCCAACGAACGTAATTTCTATTACCGACGGGCAAATATTCCTTGAGTCAAACCTCTTCCTTTCGGGAATTCGACCAGCAATTAATGTTGGAATCTCAGTAAGCCGCGTAGGTGGTAATGCTCAGATAAAATCAATGAAGAAGGTCAGTGGTACACTTAAGCTAGACCAAGCTCAATATCGTGAGCTAGAAGCGTTTGCTAAGTTTGGTTCAGACCTCGATGATGCAACAAAAGCGATTCTTGACAAGGGCGCAAGAAACGTTGAAATTCTGAAACAAGACCTTAACTCTCCACTACCCGTAGAGGAGCAGGTGGCCATGGTTTACTGTGGTACCAAAGGACTTCTAATGAATGTTCCGATTAATAAGGTAAAGCAGTTTGAGCAAGATTACTTAGACTATTTAAGAGCGAAGCATCCAGATACGATGAGCGCCTTAAAAAACGGAAAATACACAGATGCTGAAACGAGTGTTTTAGAGTCTGCTGCTGCTGAAATGACCGCTCAATACGCATAATCTAGACGACTATGGCTGGAGGATTAAAAGAAGTAAGAGAACGCATCGGTTCAGTTCAGAACACGATGCAAATCACATCTGCGATGAAGATGGTGTCTGCGGCAAAACTCCGCCGAGCTCAGAACGCGATCACACAGATGAGACCTTACGCAGAAAAAATCCAAGCGATACTGGCAAACGTTAGCGCATCTTTAGATTCTTCAGAAGGCGTATTCTCAAACAAAAGAGAGGTGAAGACCGCTTTGGTAATTGCGATTACTTCTAACAGAGGGCTTTGCGGAGGATTTAACAATAACAGTATGAAATTGGCCCAAGCCGCAATCTCTAAATACCGTTCAGAGGGAGCAGATGTTGTTGTGTTGCCATTGGGAAAGAAGGCGCACGAGGCTTTCGTAAGATCCGGAAATGACTTTGCGGAAGGTTTTGGTGACAACTCATTGTCGATTTTCGACAATCTAAATTTCGACAAAGCTTCAGAGATTGCCCAAACAGTCATGGATGGGTTCGTATCCAAAAAGTGGGACGCCGTAGAGATTACATACAGCCAGTTCAAAAACGCTGCAGTACAAATCCCCACCCAAGAAGCATATTTACCCCTGTTGCCACTCACCACACCAGAAGAGAACAAAACGGTAGAAATTGATTATATTTTCGAGCCAAACCTTCAGGAAATAGTTGAAAACATATTGCCTAGTGCACTTAAAACCCAGTTGTACAAAGCGCTTTTAGATAGCAGCGCAGCAGAGCACGGCGCAAGGATGACGGCCATGCATTCAGCGACAGAAAACGCGGGAGACCTTCTTCAGGATCTCAAAATCACGTACAACAAAGCGCGTCAAACCTCTATTACAACAGAGATACTTGAAATTGTCGCAGGATCAGAGGCGTTGGGTGGGTAATAAAGACTAATTATCCTCATTTTTATTCTTTGGCCCGGTTTTAGTTATTAGATTACCACAATGGGCTTAAGGTTTAGAATTTTCATCGGAATGTTGGCGGTTGTGATGGTTGCCTTAGTGGCTACAGCAGTTGTTGCGTTCGATTTTTCCCAAACACAAGAATTGGCTTACAACAGCCAGAGACTTTTAAGAAAAGAGGCTGCTTTAAGCAGAAGCCTAGACTATGTGCTCACAAGGCAAGGAGGAAGCCTTCCGTTGGACAGCATTTCCGTCGTTTTTACAGATCACATCTGTGAGCTGGCGGACGTTCACAGGCTCACTTTCAGCTTATATAGACCTGACGGGGTTTTGGTAACCACCTCAGCTTCGTTTGAAAATGAGGACCTTCAGCCTGATTTAGCGTTAGAACATAACCTCCTTAATAATCTTAAACTGAAAGGCGACCGTGTTGTTGTGACGGAAACACTTGGCACAAACGAAATAACGCGTGTTCATTGGATGGTGACCACCGATGATGGTGACCCGCTGTTAATCGCGACCGCGAGATATAACCCAAGACCATTAACCCAAGGGGGAATCAAACCCTTTCTAAACCGTTTGGTGCCAGTTTATTTGTTTCTGTTTCTAGGCGCGATGCTTATCGCTTATCTCATTGTCCAATCGATCCTCAGGCCGCTTCATCGGTTAAGAGTAGAGATGGCACAAGTAGACCCCCTAGGCAACACAACGTCTTTAGATCACAAATGGAATGACGAGGTGGGGGAACTCGTGGATCAGTATAACAAACTCCTTTCTAAGCTTAGAGAAAGCCTGATTAGAAGAGCAAAAGATGAAAGAGAAGGTGCTTGGAGAGAAATGGCGCAACAGGTTGCCCATGAGATAAAAAATCCACTGACACCACTCAAGCTGGGTATTCAGCAACTTGAACGCGCATGGAACGACAAGGCGGATGACTTTCCGGACAGATTGAAAAGGTTTTCTGCGACAGCAATATCTCAAATAGATGTTCTTGCAGCGATTGCAGAAGATTTTGCACTCCTTGCAGTCGTTCGTGAGGCTGAAATAATCTCGGTTGACCTAAACAATGTCGTGAACAACGCGGCCCACCTCTATGGCGAAGAATGCGTTCTTGTGGTGAGTCAGTCACACAAGGTTCTGGTCGAGGGTGATGCCAGCCGTCTGATGCGCGCCTTCAATAACCTTATTGCAAATGCTCTTGATTCGATGTACGATTCGAAATCAAACGATCCCATTAAAGTTGAGATTACAGAGGATGAGGATTTTGCGATTGTGAAAGTGATTGATACAGGCATTGGGATCCCACCTGAGAAGCTAGAGAGGATTTTTGAGCCACGTTTCACAACAAAAACACATGGCCTAGGCTTAGGCCTTGCGATGGTTAAAAGCATCGTTGAGCAATCAAAAGGCGAAGTGTCAGTTGACTCCAAAGAGGGCCACGGCGCCACCTTTATAATTAAGCTTCTAAAAGCCCGTAAATAACAGGCCGACTTGGCGAAGCATCAAGGTCAAAAGGCGCCACCTGTAGGTTTAAAGCATATAAGCCATCTGGAACGCTGTTTGGCGCGAAAACAAACTCAGTGATTGTTGCAGACCTGCGCGGCGTCCTACCGACTCCAAAAAAGGCACGGTGGCTTTTTAAGGCGCCTCCATCAACCTCTTTGTCAACGGACGGCAGATCTAATAAAAGATGCTTTACACCCCTGTCAACCAATCCAAGTGTAAAATCCACATCCAAGTAAGGGGGATTCGAATTTGCCCAGTCTTTTGATTTCTTTTCGGTGCCGTTAGGTATTGTACGAATAATCAAAGATGGCGGCAATGGCTCTTTAGCGCCAATTCCACCAGGAATTTGAGGCCCTGTAATCACGAAGTCGTCACCCTTCTGTTCGGGGGAAATTGAAACGAGCAGGCAAGGCATCAACAAGGGTAATGAAATGTCATTGACAGATTCCGCTGCTTTTGTGATATGACCAAGGCACTCTGTATGTGTGCCATGACCGTGGGGATTGAAGTTTACGTTTGTAAAATTCACAGCTCCACCTAGCGCCACACTGCCCACAAACCCATCTTCTCTCACAGGCTCAAAATGTGGCCGCCCCACATACCACGCCGCAGGACCTTCTCCTTTGCGAGGGTCTCGAAGCGGGAGACTAAGGTCAATAGGTGTCGAAAAATCCACTGTTTTTGAGGACCCGTTCCAATGTAAGGAAACATTCATTTTAGAAAAATCCATGAAGTAAAGAAACAAAAAAGGCGCCCCTCATGGGACGCCTTTCAGTAATATTATTAATTCCGTTGCGTATTAGTCAAAAAGGAATCCTACACGAATCGCGCCGTTAAAAACGTTTCCGAGAGATGTGTTAGAAACCTGGTTAGGGTAGGTGTACCCTTGCTCGTAGTAATCATAGAAAATCTCTCCCTCAAGAACATTAAAAGGCAACTCACCTACGAAGCTGTCAGCAATTGCTGCTCCTGCAGTTGTAGGGTCAAAAGCCCCATTGAATTGAATGTTGAATGCCGTGAGGTCACTTGTTTCAATGGTGTGGTTACCGAAAGAAGTGGTCCCGAAACCTAGACCAGCCTCAAATCCGACATAAATCGCATCTGAGAAGTAGTAATCAGCACCGAAGAGTAAGTTTAGCCCCATAGAGCTGTAAGCCTGCTTGTTTGTTAAATCCCAAGTGACATATACATCAGGTTGCCCTACGTTGTCAAGATCATTTGGCCCCCATGACTCAATCATATCAGTGCGACTGCCCATCATGTAGTAAGCCTCGATTCCGAAATAAGGACTGAGGTTGTCAGTTCCAGAGAAGTGAATCTCGTAACCAGGAGCAATTCCTATAAGAGTGTTGGAGGTCTCCATGTTTAACTGAGGACTAACAGGATCTCCAAGTTGCTCACCTTCTTGGTAGTAAGCGTATGTTCCAGAAGTAGAACCAACAGTGAGTGACACACGGAATGCTTTGTCATCATCAAGGAAGTTACGATACTTGATGGTGGTGCCGTCAACAGGGCTATTGCCAAAAGGAGTAAGGTTTACCTCAACGTTGTGCTCTCCGCCCAACTGCTTTTGCGCCTGTGCGCTTGTGAATACTAGCGAGCAAATCGCCAGAGTGAACATTAGTTTTTTCATACCCTAAATATATTAAATTTCAGTTTTCAAAGTGCAATAACGGGAATACTGAGCAGAATTAAGCAAATATCTAGATATTAACACTCACGTTTTACATGTTAATAACGTTACAAACGAGTCTTATCTACTGATTATCAGTTATATGTGTGGCTATTCGACCGTAACACTTTTTGCTAAATTCCTAGGTTGATCTACATCACACCCTCTTAAAACAGCAATCCGATAGCTTAAAAGTTGCAAAGGGATCACACTTAACAATGGCGCAAGAGAATCCACACATCTTGGAATTTCGATGACGTAGTCAGCCAGGTTCGCCGCCTCTGTGTCACCCTCTGTAACTATTGCAATCAACTTGCCGCCCCGTGCCTTAACCTCTTGAATATTGCTTACGACCTTTTCATACACATCATCCTTGGTTGCGATAAATATGACAGGCATGTCATCGTCAATCAACGCGATAGGACCGTGCTTCATTTCGGCTGCAGGATAACCTTCAGCGTGTATATAGCTGATTTCTTTAAGCTTTAATGCGCCTTCTAGAGCTACGGGGAATTGATATCCTCGGCCCAAATAAAGCGCGTTTTCTGCGTTTTCAAATTTTGAGGCGATTGTATCAATGTAATCCGCTTGTTTCAGAACACCCTCAACCAATTCGGGAATTCCGTTGAGTTCGGTAAGCAGTCTTAAAAAACGCTCGCGAGGAAGGCAACCTTTCTTAAATCCAACATGCAGTGCAATCATTGAAAGAACGGCGATCTGTGAAGTAAACGCCTTCGTAGAAGCGACCCCAATTTCTGGTCCAGCGTGCGTATACGCGCCACTTTCAGCTTCTCGCGCGATACTTGAGCCCACAACATTGCAAACACCGAAAACATGAGCCCCTGCTTCCTTTGCCGTTTTAATGGCAGCTAACGTGTCAGCCGTCTCTCCGCTTTGGGAAATAGCGATGACCACATCGTCCGGATGAATAATGGGGTTTCTATAGCGGAATTCAGAAGCATACTCTACCTCTACTGGAATTCGGGTGAACTCCTCCAGTAAATATTCTGCAACCAAACCGGCATGCCAACTTGTTCCGCAACCTAAAATGAGAATCCGTGAGGCATTTTGCCATCT
>CAJQPF010000129.1 GCA_905480095.1 uncultured Flavobacteriales bacterium | reverse complement strand
GTCTTCTCTTAAGTCACCCCATACGAGGGCATGATATCGACGTTCGACAGATCGCTCAAAGAATTGCTCACTGAGTTCGGTGAGGGAACGCTCAGTCTTTCCTAACACCATAAGTCCCGTTGTATCTTTATCTAACCTATGGACCAAACCTGGACGAGGCGTTGGTGACCCGGCGACAGATGGAAGATTCTGTAAATGATGAAGAATCCCATTGACCAAAGTACCACTGTAGTTACCATGACCAGGGTGTACGACCAAATCTGCGGGTTTATTTAAGACTATAACCGTATCATCTTCATAGATGATATTGAGGTCCATCTTTTCTGGAACAAGTTCAAATTCATATACAGGCTGAGGCAATTCTACAGTAACGACTTGGCCAGCCTTAATTTTAAAGTTTGACTTCACAGATTTGCCATCAATACGGATGTATCCACATTTTGCAGCAACTTGCAATTTATTACGCGAAATATTCGCAATTCGGCTCATGAGAAACTTATCAACCCGAAGCGGTTGTTGCCCTGGATCTGCTTCTATCCTGTGATGTTCAAAGAGCTCTTCTGACTCATCAATATTCTCTTCAATATTATCTTTTTCACTCATGTTAGATTTTATTGAGGCAATATTATAAGTTTTTTTCCTGTCGACTCAGACGTAGAAGTATTCGTCATACCCACCCAATACACGCCTGCAGGGAGATGAGAAGTATCAATGTTCACTTGCATCGATGGTTGTGATTCACCGCGCATGAGTTCTCTTCCATTCATGGAATAGACAGTCCAAACCATATCTTCATAGGAATGAAACGAAACCTCAGATGAGGTCGGGTTGGGATAAAGCTCAGAAGACATCTCTGCATGAGCGATTGTCTCTAGATCATCGATGCTTGATGGCAACACCTTTCCTGCCCTCAAAACAGGGTGTATCATCACAGATCCAGATATTTCTGAAGCCATCCAATTGCTTCCAGGACTCAATTTATAATGAAGGTTACCTGCATTTGCATTTGAGTTTTTATCTAAACCTATATTTAACCGTTCTACATTCTGTTGAATAAATCCAACGTGAATAATCCCGCTTACAGGGACAGGGTTGTCATAGGCATAGTAGGCAAAGACATCATATCCTTCAGTGAAATATTGTGGGGAGTGAAATTGATACATGGTGTCGACTTGTTCCCCAGGAACACCTGCATCATCAGCCCACACTTTCAGTACGAACGTTTCCAATTCGGCATTGTCATAAAAAGGCGTAAAGTGAATCAGCAATCCATCTAAGGTGTCTGGAATTGCCAGTGGATAGCGAACTGCAAGTTGTCCGCCAGAAGCTTCAAGCGCATAGGCTTTTTCTGCGGTACCATCATCGAAGGCGTAATAATCTGTAAACACCTGAGAGAAACCGATGCTGTCGTTGTCATACACTCCAGAATGATTTGTATAGTATCCGACTTCATTTTCCCACAGAGACACCTCGAAAATCGCTGTTGTATCTGAGGATTCTGGATTGAATAATACAGAGGCCGGATCACCTTGTGAGTTCAGTAAGTCAGCCATATATTCTGTCGTGAAAGGCCCTTCTGAAACGCTCACGTTTTGAATAAATTCATTCTCAAAGGCAATGGGGTCCAGATCTTCGAGTTGAATAGAAATCCCGGTGTTTTCTTGATTGTTGGGACCCATTCCAAAATTAGTATGCCCCACGACCAATGTGTCATTGATGTGAAATTCTGGATTTTCGGAATAATGTGTCCAGGGCATCGCAGAGAATGATCTTAATAATGTAAACGGTGGGTATTGAAACGCCAACTCTTCAATGGGATTGCCTGTAATACCGTTCTCAGCAACAAAGACGTAATCAATATGCCATAAATCTGCATTGCCCATTAACGTTCCATAATTCCGGAATCTAAATTGAAAAGTGTTGTGCAGATGAATGCCATCAGAAATGGGGATGACCACTTGCGTAAAGGATTCAGTTGTGATAGCAACGAGAGAATCCTGCCAAACCCTCGTCCACAAGTCTCCTTCTGAACCGATGGACTTGAATTCCACGATTAAAGAGTCTTCTCCCAGGTCAGGCGCATTACCAATTCCACCACCTTCGTACCAAAACGACAATGTTACCTCATCATCTGCGGTCAGGCCGACTAAATTAATTTCTCTTGAAGTTAATGTATCCGCCCAGCCGTGTGTGTCGATACCATTAAATTGATATGGATAGCCATCGGCATCCAATCCATCCAGTGTCACTACGCCTACCGTGGGCGGATTCAATGCAAAAGTTGAGGTTCTTCGTACAGGGCTGGAATCCCATCTCACGAGCTCTGGCCTATCAACGCCTGATTCCTCAAAAAAACTAGGCCATGCAAAATCATCTAAAAATGGAAGTCCCATCGGGGGGCTCCCACCACGAATCTGAAGGTTTAATGATGTGACATGAGATTCAGAAGGGTGTACATTTGGTGTAAAGACCAAGTCGCGTTCAAGTTCCTGAGCAGTCACTGAAGCCGTAAACGCCACCAAAGAAAGGAAGAATAAAAAGCTGAAAAACTGAGGGCAAATCCTTTTCATAGTGCGTTAATTAATGACCTTATTTAAAACCAAATCTACAGACGTTCCAGCTTTTACAACTCCAGAAGATGAGGATGGATATTGACGAACAACAATCGCTCGTACCGAGTCTTGTGAAGTAATCACACTGTCTCCAAATTCTACATATCCAATAGAAAGTGAAGATTCTGTGAGTTTTTCGGAAGCATCCGCGAGATTTAAACCTGAAAGCCATGGGATGCGAACGTTCCGAAGCGAAGACTTGCCTATGAATAACGTTATTTTAGAATTGCGTTTGCGTCTGTCTTCAGGAGAAAGTGAAACCCCATTCGATTCCACTCTTACAACTTTACCATCAAGGATGACATTAGGTTCCTCTCGCTCCTCAACAATAAAGCCCTTTCTCTCAAGAATGTTTCTTGCCAATCCGGCATCTTGACCTTCGTGAACGGTGATGCGTTCCTGCGGAGGAGTGATCCTAAAAGTTGTGAGGTACACGGGGCGTCCACTTTTAACTGAACTTTCTGCTGGTGGAGATTGTTCAAGGACTGTTCCAGGAATTGCAGACGCGCTATACACCGAATCCAGATGAATGGGAAGGAGTGTCAATTCTTCTATCACCATATAAGCGGAATCTATCGGCATACCCACGAGGTAAGGAATGTGACGCTCAGACCAAGGCCGGCTGTTAAATTGCAAAAACAACATGCTTCCGCCGAGTATCAGTACCCAAGCTACGCCAACAACTAAAATAGTTTTTAGAAAAGTTTTACTAAATACAAATTGGCGTAAACTCATAAGACGATCTAATGTAGATTATAAATCAAGTGCTTCTTCAAATCCATTGTCATAGTATGCCCGAAGTTCCGAACAAAAACCGAAATGCTTTTCGTCAACGACGATTTTACCCTTTGTAAC
>CAJQPF010000128.1 GCA_905480095.1 uncultured Flavobacteriales bacterium | reverse complement strand
CTCACCATCTTTTACAATGAAGAAATTTGTAGAGTTGCACGTAGAAACAAACCCGCGAACATCAAGCATCAATGCCTCATCTGCTCCTGCCTCTATCGCCTGAACCAGCGCTTGTACTTCGTGTAGCTTACTGTGGCAATTCAGTCTTGGATCCAACGTATCTGGCGAGCCGCGTCTCACTGTACTTGTAAACAACGTGATCCCCTTATTCCTGGTGTCTTCACTTGCAGTCTTGTACTCTGCAATAATCACCAGATTGGGTCCCGTAAGTGTCAATCTTGGGTCCTGTGATGGCGTCTTCTTGATACCTCGAGTCACCATCACACGCAAGTGCACACCTGTTTTCATTTGATTTGCCTCGAGCACCATCTCGATTTGCGCTACCAGCCACGTTCTATCAAAGCCCAGGTCCATCCCTACAGCTTTTGCCCCATCCCAAAGACGATTCAAGTGCAAATCTAGAAATGCCAACTTCCCATCATACAAACGCATGGCTTCCCAGACACCATCACCTACAAGGTACCCACTGTCAAAGACACTTATTTTTGCCGCATCCCGAGGGAACAATTCTCCATTCACATAAATAAGGACATCCTTATTTCTGTCGTCTACATCTGCGTTGTGTGTTCCGTGAATCATCATTTTTTCTGCGACTTAATCTCAATCATATTTCTTGAAAGCGGTTCATCCAATGACCTTGCCGCCCTGAAATCAAGGAAGCTAAAAGCAAATAAAATAATGGATAAGGGGATAACATATTTTATTTTCTAGTTGTTTTTTAGGTATAATACAGCCGGGATTTCAACGATTGTGACGCGAAACATTCACTTATGACGGGTCTGAGTGCGAAGCATTCGTGATGTAAAGCTCGCGCTGTGGGAAAGGAATTTTAATCTTGTTGGTACGGAAAACGTTGTCGATTCTAAATCGAATGTCACTTTTAATAATCAGTCTGTTCCAAGGTGAATGAATCCATCCTCTGACTTCAAAATTGAGCGCAGAATCTCCAAATTCCGAAAAGATGACCTGAGGTGAAGGCGATTTGACAATTTGGGGTTGGGCAGTTATTGCGTCCAACAGCAACTGCCGAACAAGTTCAACATCACTGCCATACGCAACACCCACAGAGACACAAATTCGGGTAGATGTGAGACCCTGAGAGAAATTCAGGACCGAGTTACCGGCAATTTTTGAATTGGGAATCACCAAGAGGTCCCCGTCTACAGTTTCCACTCTTGTCGCTCTTAGCGCAATACCCTTTACTTTGACTAGATCACCATCAATCTCGAGCTCATCTCCCACTCTTACTCCCCCTTCAAATAACAAAACGAAGCCAGATATCACATCATTGAAGAAACCTTGAAGGCCAATCCCAACACCCACTAGAAGCGCGGCCGACCCCGCCCAAATGACAGTTAGATTAAATCCCAAAACTTCGATAACGATGAAAAACGTGATGAGATAAATGAGTGTACGCATTAATCGAACAATCAAAAATCTTCGACCTTCCTCAATGTGTTTTAGTTTTAAAGCACGTCGCAACCCCCACTTAAACAGCATAAACGTAACGTGACCTATAATCAGGGTGAGGAGTACTGCCAAAGCCCGTTCCATAGTAAGAACATAGCTCCCTAATTGAATGCTTTTGGACAGAAAGTCATTTATCATTTGAGTAACGATCATTTGGGTAAGATTACAACACCTAAAGCTAAATTTAAATCTTTGACAATTCTGTCGAGTTTGATCTTTTCTCTCAGCAATCTATTCACCTCTTCGTCTGAAATACCTTTCGAAGAAAGTGCTTTTATGACGGTGTCAATATTTCTCTGGACATCAAATAAAAGCAAGCGTGTTGTCGCAGATGAAAGCGCCTGTTCGAGCACTTCTTCTTCTCGAATCGAAAAAATATGATGCTTGTTTGCCCAGTTTTCACTTAGACTGTATTTGTTCACGAGCATATTTGCTGCTCTGGTTTGAATTTCAGGGGAAGTGTCTGTGAAAAAGGATTTTGTTGAAGGCAATGTTCCTGCATCCAAACTCTGCTTATATCTGGATAAAATATAATTTGTAGAATCGTTCTCCATTTCAAGGTTGTGGGTCTCAATGCGGTGTACCAAGAGCTCGGCGAACGGGACTTCTGTAAAAGAGGTCGGAGCTGCGACCTCTTTTGTCTCACCGCTGTCTGCTCCCTCATCTATCTGGTCAGATTCGATCTCAACATTCACTAAAACCTCTCCATGCTCAAGTAAGAGTTTGATAATCGTGTCCTCTAACATATCACGCTTTGTGCGAACTCTTGCAGGTATCCCAGGCGCCAAATCTTCTGAGACATTCTGTGTGGGGTATTCTGTTCCAGGAAGGGGGGCAGAGGGAGCAGGACCACTTGAAGGATAGCCGGTCTGAGATGTCTGCGTCTGCGCAGATCTTTTCACCGCTTTGAACTGTCGCTTTTGAATCTCCTTGGCAACTTCAGCTTGAAGCAAGTCCTCAGGCAACTTAATCCGTGCAGCTGTCGCTTGAATGTATACTGAACGTTGAATTGCGTCGGGAACGCAGGCGATGGATTCCACGATGCTGTGAACGAGTTCCGAACGTTTTTGTGGATTATCTCCTGCTTCTTCACTCAGAAAGTCAGACTTAAATGCGAGGAAATCTTGCGCATCTTCTTTAATGAACTTCTGGAATTCACTCGAACTCACTTTCTTTGAATAGCTGTCAGGATCGTCACCATCAGGGAAGGTGACAACCTTGACGTTCATTCCTTCTTTGAGTAGAATGTCGATCCCTCTTAAAGCTGCTGTCATCCCTGCCCTATCCCCATCAAACAGGACCGTGACGTTTTTTGTAAAGCGACGAATAAGGTGAGTTTGAGGTACCGTAAGCGCCGTCCCACTGGAAGAAACAACATTTTCCACACCGCTTTGGTGCATCGCCATCACATCTGTATAACCCTCAACAAGAAAACACATGTCCTCTTTACTGATAAGCGGCTTGGCCAAGTGAATGCCATACAGCGCCCTTGATTTGTCGTAAAGTGGACTCTCAGGACTGTTAAAGTACTTGGCTATTTTTTTCTCGGTCTTCAGCGTTCTCCCGCCAAACCCAATCACTCTTCCCGTCACATCCCTGATTGGAAACATGACACGCCCCCTGAAAAAGTCAAATAACTTCCCGTTTTTTTGACTTTTTGAAGTTAATCCTGTTGCGACAAGTCTATCCTCAGTATACCCGGCATCTAAGGCCGCGTTTGTAAAGACATCCCAATCGTCAGGGGAAAATCCCACTTGGAATTTCTCAATGATCTCATCCCGAAAACCTCTTTTTTTAAAATAGCTCAGACCTACTGCTTTCCCAACGTCTGTATTGAGGAGGTTGTCCGTTAACCATTTCTGTGCCCAAGAAGTAATTGCACCAAGGCTTTCTCGCTCAGTGGAAGCGACGATTTCCTCAGGGGTTTGGTCTCTCTCCTCAATCTCAATATTGTAACGCCTGGCAATAATTCTAAGGGCTTCAGGGTAGCTCACTTTTTCCTGTTCCATTAAAAAAGTAGCCAGAGAGCCTCCTTTTCCTGAGCTAAAACATTTAAAAATGCCTTTGCTTGGAACAACATAGAAAGAAGGAGTCTTCTCATTTGTAAACGGACTCATCCCCCTGAAGCTACTCCCCTGCTTTTTCAGTTCCACATAATCGCCTATGACGTCTTCAATGACGGCAGTTTGATGGATTAATTCGACGGTCTCTTTAGGTATCACAAAAGCGAAGGTAAGAAGGTGAGATGTTAAACCTTTTTAAAATTGACGCTAGTTTAAAGAAACGATGGTGGAATTGTGGGTTCAGATGTATTTTGCATGCAATGAGAGGCATAAAAATATCATGGTTGGTGGGTATCATTGCTTTGGCTGTTCTAGGTGTAAGCTTTTTACAGGTAAAATGGCTGAGCAATGCCCTTGAGTTGAGGCAGCAAGTTTTTGACCAAACCGTTGAACAATCCCTAAATACGATTTCACACTGGATCATGTTTGACGCACAAGATCTCGAATTATCACCAGATTCCTCATCCTTCGATCAAGGACAAGTTCTCATTGCAGACGGCATGCATAATCAATCCCGTGGTGTACTCCTGCGCATGGAATCGCTCCCAATGGATTCTTTAGTCGCACTGTCCCTTGCGGAAAATGGCGTCACCGCCAAGGCCGTGTATGGAGCCTTCGACAGATATGGACAGCCAGCATACCTCGAAGGTGAACATGAGATTTATCGCGAAGAATTAATTGGCGAAGGATACGAAGTTGCACTCGGGCCATTGCAATTGCGCGTTTTTTTTCCAAACCTCAAAAAATACTTGCTCAAATCTCAATTGGGCGCATTTGTCTTGTCGGGCTTTATGCTTCTGGTCATTGCTGTAGGACTCATCTATGTGATGAAGTCGGTGATGAAATCGAAAGAACTGGTTCGAATTCGCCGCGACTTAATGAACAATCTGACGCATGAGCTCAAGACACCTATTTCAACAATAGGATTGGCCAGTGAAGCTTTGGGGGACAAAGATTTGGACCTAAATGAAGAACAAACCAGCCATTATATCGGCATGATTCGAGGAGAGAATAAACGGCTTGGAGTGCTCGTAGAGAAGGTGCTTCAGGCGAGTCTTACAGATTCTAAATCAATGAAGCTCTATATGCAACAAGTCAACGTTCACGATATCATAAAAGAAGTCGTCAGAAACGTAACAATGCAAGTCCGAAGAAAAGGAGGTAAAATCGAGCTCAACATTGTGGCAGAAAATCCGATCATACAAGCCGACAGCATCCATTTGACAAACGTCATTTTCAACCTTATCGACAACGCAATTAAATACTCCCCAAATGGCGCTCAGATAAAGATCTCCAGTTCTCAAACAGATGAGGGTGTCGAATTAAGATTTCGTGACAAGGGACTTGGAATTCCGAAAGAGTTTCTTGGCAAGGTCTTTGAAAGGTTGTTTAGAGTACCCACTGGAAACGTTCATGATGTAAAAGGGTTTGGCCTCGGCTTGAGCTATGTGAAAAACGTAGTTGAGCGACACCATGGCACCATTTATGCAGAGAGTGAGCCCCACGTAGGAAGTACCTTCGTTATGAAATTGAAATCCAACCCTATCCCTTAGTATGAAAACAACCTCCATTCGCGTTCTCCTTTGTGAGGACGACCCTAATCTCGGCAAACTACTGTCCGACTACCTCAACGCAAAAGGATTTGCAACTACATGGGCTCAAGATGGTGCCGAAGGATTAAAATTGTTTCACCGAGAAACGTTTGATTTTATCATTCTGGACGTCATGATGCCAAGAAAAGATGGCTTTGAAGTCGCGACTGAAATACGAAAAGAAAGCAAACAGATCCCGATATTATTCCTCTCCGCAAGAGGCATGAAAGAGGATACGCTAGAGGGATTTAAAGTCGGTGCCGATGATTATATGACCAAGCCATTCAGCATGGAAGAGCTCTTGGTTCGTGTCAAGGCAATTCTACGACGGACTGCATCTCTGCCTCAAGAGGGAGAAGAAGTCACCACGTTCAATATTGGAAAATTCGAATTTGATTATAACATCCAGCAACTCAGCCTGAATGGCAATGAACATCGTCTCACCACAAAAGAGAATGAACTGCTCTTTTTACTTGTCAAACATAAGAATGGACTGCTAGAACGAAACCATGCATTGTCTGCGATTTGGGGAGATGCAAATTACTTCAATGGTCGAAGTATGGATGTCTATGTAGCAAAGCTTAGAAAGCACTTAAAAGAAGATGACAGACTGGAAATCCTCAATGTCCATGGTAAGGGCTTTAAACTCATAGCTCCAGAAGCTTAAAAAGAACTTTATTTTTCGTATCTTCGCGCACTCTAAAACTGGTTGCTCGTGTCTGAAATGATAAAAATTCTTGCTGGTGATTCTTCCCTAAGTTTTGGGAAGCGAGTGGCTGATGCCTATGGCACTGAGCTCGTACCTACCACGACAACTCGTTTTTCTGACGGTGAATTTGCTGTCAGCATTGAACAAACAGTACGTGGAAAGGAGGTTGTGATTGTTCAATCTACATTTCCTCCTTCGGACAATCTATTTGAACTGCTTCTTTTAATCGATGCTGCAAAGCGTGCGAGTGCAAAGCGTATTATAGCCGTGATGCCCTATTTCGGGATGGCGCGGCAAGATAGAAAAGACAAGCCACGTGTCGCAATAGGAGCGAAACTTGTTGCAAACATGCTTATGGCTGCAGGTGTAGATCGAGTCATCACAATGGATCTTCACGCAGATCAAATCCAAGGGTTTTTTGAAGTGCCTGTAGATCATTTATTTGGTTCAACACTATTCTTAAACCACATTAAAACCAATCTTCAAACAGATAACCTCTGTATTGCCACTCCGGACACTGGCGGTACAAAAAGAGCAAAATTCTATTCAGATATGCTCAAGGTCGATATGGCAATATGCTATAAGCAACGGAAAATTGCAAACGAGGTTGCGGAGATGATCATTATTGGTGAGGTCAAGGGAAAGGATGTTATTATCGTCGACGATATGTGCGACACAGCAGGCACACTTACGAAAGCAGCAGAATTAATGATGCAACACGGTGCGCTATCAGTAAGAGCTATTTGTACACATGCGGTACTCAGCGGACCAGCTTACGAAAGAATTAACGACAGCATTTTAACAGAATTAATCGTTACCGACACCATCCCACTTAAAGAGGGTTTCCCTCAAGAAAAAATTACGGTCTTGCCTGTGCATGACCAGTTTGCTCAGGTACTTAAATGCCTGATGAACAACGAGAGTATTAGTTCACATTTTATTATATAATTACACTGTTATGAAAACTGCATCATTGAGCGGTTCTCCTAGAGAGAACGTAGGAAAGAAAGGTGCTTCGTCAATACGCAAATCTGGGTCTGTCCCAGGCGTGTTATACGGAGGCCAAGAACAAACCCACTTCACTGTGGAAGAAAACAGCATTAACAAGCTTGTATTTAACCCTGATGTTTTCTATATCGAGCTAGATATCGCTGGCAAGAAGGCGAATTGTATCTTACAAGACATTCAATTTCATCCGGTGACAGACCGCATCGTTCACATTGACTTACTCGAAGTTTTCCCAGGGAAAGATGTTCGCGTCAACTTACCACTTCGTTCAGAAGGAACAGCGCAAGGTGTAATCAACGGGGGGCGTATCGCGACACTATTTCGCAGAGTCCCTGTGAAAGGGCCCATCGAAAAGATCCCTGAGGCAATCACGGTAGATATCTCTCCATTAATCATCGGATCAACTGTGCGTGTGAGAGATCTAAATATCGAAGGGTGTAAAATCCTCCTCAACGAATCTGTACTTTTGATTGCATGTAAGAGAACCCGTCTCGCTGTTGCAGATGATGTTCTGGAAGGAGAAGTTGACGGTGAAGCTGAGGGCGCTGAAGGTGATTCTGAAGGTGCTGAAGGAGGAGCAGAAGAAAGCACTGAAGGTGGAGACGCATAAAGAAAACGCTGAATTATGAAACACCTCATTATCGGTCTGGGAAATCCCGGCGCAGAATATGAGGAAACACGTCATAATATTGGATTTAAGGTGGTGGACACTATCGCTGAGTCACACGGTGGAAAATTTTTTCCAGAACGTCACGGCTCGGTGTCCACCATTCGTTTTAAAGGTCGAACATTGGTTTTACTCAAGCCATCAACGTTCATGAACCTCAGTGGCAAGGCTTTGAGATACTGGATGGAGGCCGAGAAAATACCTTCAGATAGGATTCTCATCATTGCTGATGACATCAACCTGCCTTTTGAAGGCATCCGACTTAGAGCAAAGGGAAGCGATGGGGGCCATAACGGCCTGAAAAGCATTCAATCAGTCATTGGGAACAATGTGTATCCTCGCTTAAGAGTGGGTGTGGGAGCGGATTTCGGAATCGGCAGACAAGTCGAACATGTCTTAGGCCAATGGACGAAAGAAGAAGGTTTGGCACTTCAAGAAATTTTGATGAAATCTCAAAAAGCAGTCGAGAGTTTTTGTACAATTGGATTAGATCGGGCAATGAATTCTGTAAATACGCTTTGAATAAAAACCCAAAAACGCTTTTTATTCATAAAGGTGATTGTTTCCAATATAGGAAATAACCGGATCTGGCAACAGGTATTGTACATCCTGTTTATTTAATATCGCCTCCCTGATGTATGTGGAAGAGATCTCAATCATGGGTGCTTTTGTGTACAACACAGCTTTGCTATTTTCAAGATAATCTTCTCTAGAGACGAGTGAAGAACTGAGTCGTCTGGGATAAATCAACAAGCGATGATGATTGATGATCTCGCTGTAATTTTTCCACTTGTGGAGGTTTTGATAGTTGTCTTCACCAAGGATGACTGAAAAAACGATTTGAGGGTATTTCTCTCTCAAAATCTCCAATGTGTCCGCAGTGTAGCTTGGGCGTTCTAGATTAAATTCAACATCTGATGCAAAAATTGAGGGGCTTTCAGATACAGCCAACCTCACCATTTGCAATCTGTGTTCTTCCGCAATCATCTCGGCGTCTAACTTGAATGGACTGGAAGGCGTCACGACGACCCATATTTCATCCAGATCTGCTCTAATTAACATGTGATTCGCAATGATCAAATGCCCCAAATGAATTGGATTAAATGAGCCGAAATAAAGCCCCACTTTCCCTATTTTGGTATGGCCCGTCATTTATTTAGAAAGCTTGTGACCACTTGTTTAGTTTCCGAAATAGCTTTGGCGAGGTCATCATTGACAATACGAACATCAAAATGCTTTTCTTCGTTAAGTTCAAACACAGATTTTGCAAGCCTCCCGATAATGTTTTTTTCGCTTTCAGTCCCTCGGCCCCTTAGACGTTTCTCTAAGACTTCAATTGAAGGTGGAGCTATGAAGATTGAGAGAGCCAAATCCCCAAAGACCTTTTTTAAAGCTTTGCCCCCGATGACGTCAACATCAAACACAGGGGTTAACCCTTTATGCCACATATTCTCAACTTCGGAACAGAGTGTTCCGTAACGTGTCCCCTTATAAACCTCTTCCCATTCGATAAATTCCCCCTTTTCGATTTTAAGGTCAAACTCACTTTGTGTTAGATAATAGTAGGACTTAGATGCAACCTCATCTCCTCTTAATTGACGTGTCGTGGCACTTATACTAAACCCCAATGAGAGCGCCTCATTCTCCATCAAACTTTTCACAAGCGTCGTTTTCCCAGCACCAGAAGGCGCTGAAAATATAATTGCTTTTCCGTTTCCCTGCGGAAGGTTTCCTGATGGCATCTTAGAGTACGTTTAATACTTGTTCCTTAATTTTCTCTAATTCATCTTTCATTTGCACAACGAGACGCTGAATATCCGCATCGTTTGCCTTGGACCCTAGCGTGTTAATTTCTCTTCCTATTTCCTGCGCAATAAAACCGAGTTTTTTTCCCTGTCCGATACCATCAGCTAGGATTTCATCGAAGTGATCACAGTGCGCTGTGAGGCGCGATCTTTCTTCTGAAACATCCGTTTTTTCAATATAGAAGATCACCTCTTGTTCAAACCGATTCTCATCTATTTTCGATTTGTCGATAGCCTCAGAAAGATTTGTTTTGATTCGGCTTTTAATGCGAGCCAGTCTCTCATCTAATAGAGGATCGAGATTGATGGACGCATGTCGAATTGTTTTGATTCGATTGTTAAAGTCTTCGAGCGTTGCCGCACCTTCTGTCTCCCTAAAAGCATTAAAAGCATCAAGGGCATTGGTGAGGAGTTTTTCTATGCCAGACCAAACGTCATCATCAAGTTGCTCCTGTGGAGACTGAAGCGCGTCTGGCATACGGATGGCCATCCCGAGTAAATTCTCTTCTTTCAAACCAGCACCCTCAGCAAGCGCTTCAAGTTGTGTAATGTATGTTTGAACAAGTTTCGCGTTGATTTCGTGCTTGGCGTCGGAAGGGTCTTGTTCATAGCTTAGGAAAAAATCACACTTGCCACGTATGACACTTTCTCTCAGCAACTTACGGAGTGCCATTTCTTTTTCTCTGAACACGGATGGCATCCTCAGGTTCAGGTCAAATTGTTTGCTGTTGAGCGAACGCACCTCAACCGAATACTTCCTATTGCCTATTATGCCTTCGGCTTTACCAAAGCCTGTCATGGATCGAATCATAGGACAAAGATAAGCCGTACCTTTGTCCTCTATGCCTAGTATAAAAGAAATTCAAGCGCCGATTGCGGAAGAAATGAAGGCGTTTTCTGGTCATTTCCGAGAAACCCTGCGCTCAGATGTCGCACTTTTAGATATAATCATGCGTTATATCGTGAAGCGAAAGGGCAAACAAATGAGACCTATTTTCGTTTTTCTGTCTGCCAAAATCCATGGCGAGTGTACTGATAAAACATATACTGCAGCTTCTTTAATTG
>CAJQPF010000127.1 GCA_905480095.1 uncultured Flavobacteriales bacterium | reverse complement strand
AATGAAGCAACTCAAACTCAAGAGATTACCTTCTTGGATCTAGATCCACCGATATTGCTGACGCCACTGGACTCGCTGTTTTATCAATGCGCATATGAGGTGCCTGAATGTTTGGAAATATTTGAGGGATTGGAGTTTGATGATTGTAGTTCTGGAGATGTCGTTCCGATAGACTGTGATGATGTCGTAGTAGAGGGGAACTGTGAAGAACAGGCGTGCATTATTGAAAGAACATACTTCTTTGAGGACGCCTGTGGAAATCAAGGGTCAGCCAAGCAGTACATCACGGTACAAGAGTCCGTTCTTAATCCTGAAATGCCTACGGGAATAACACCCAATGGGGATGGTTTGAATGATGCATTTGTCATCAAGGGCATCGGGCCATCTTTAAATACTGAGCCGGGGGAGGTTCAATGTGACTGGCTAGAGGATACGAACATGAGAGTCATTAACCGGTGGGGGGCGTTGGTCTTTGAGGAGGCCAACTACAGAAACGACTGGGAAGGGACGAATGAGAGTGGTGAAGACCTTCCGCAAGGCACGTATTTCGTCGTGTTTGAAGCATTGGGAGAATCATTTTCAACATATTTAGATTTAAGAAGATGAGAAAAGAAATAAAAAAACTACTCGTTCTGGGGATGGGTTTGGTCTTGTTACAACAGACACCACTCACGGCCCAGCAAGACTATCTCTCAAGTCAATATAATTTCAATGCCCTGATGTTAAATCCGGCATATGCGGGGGCGCACAGCTATGTGCAAACGACGGCAATGTATCGCAATCAGTGGTCCGTGGAGGGGGCTCCGACAACGCAAGTGTTTTGTGTTGATGGCCTATTAGAAAAGGCGCCCATCGGGCTTGGGTTAATGATGACCAACGATCGAATAGGCATCACGAAGGAGCGGACGGTGTCGGCAGATTTGTCGTACCACTTAAGAACGAGGTTGGGGAAAATATCCTTCGGATTGAGGGGTGGATATGTTGGATATACTGCAGCATTGGATGATTTGGTGGTGTGGGATGATGCAGACCCAGTTTATGCCGGAGGGAATGTCAGAGAGGGGTTTTTAACGCTGGGATTTGGCGCATTTTTCTCAGCAACTTCCGGCAGGTGGTTCGGAGGGGTCTCTATCCCCAACTTCTATGCTTCTGACGATGTGCTGCGCTCAGATCCAGATGTACGGTTTTACAAAAGACACATGTATGCCTATGGCGGCGGTGTGGTAAAAACACCTTTAGGCATAGAACTTAAACCCAGCATGATGATCAGGTACACTGAGGGTGCGCCGTTAACGACAGATATTAACCTCCACGCACTCCTTATGGAGGACGGCCCGGGCGGGACACAAGTTTGGTTGGGGGCAGGTTACAGAATGAAGTCTGTGATTGTGGCATCGATCGAAGTCGCACTCCCTTACAACCTTAGGTTGGGGTATGCTTATGACTTTATGGGATCCGGACTTCAGGATGCACTCGGGTCCACACATGAAATTCAACTCGGATTTAATATAGGTGGCCAGACACCACTCATTCAAAACCCACGCTATTTCTAATGAGAGATTTTATCACACAGAACGGGGTTTGGGTCATTGGTTTGGCCTTGATACTCGGAATCACATCCCTCACAGGGTGCTCAACACATTATTTCCTCGAGGGCGAAGCACTTGCAAACCGCGGAGAATTTACTGAAGCCGCAGCGCAATTTGAACGCGCGCTTCAAGGCAAAAAACGTCAAGAATCGTATCGGGCGCTTGCTGACATATATCAGAAACTTAATGCGCATGAACGCGCGCTTATGTGTATGGACTCCATCATCGCATTTGGGGGATTGACAGATGAGATGCATTTTGACATGGCTGAGACATTGCTTGCGTTGGGTCGTTATGATGAGGCCAGAAGCCTTTATGAATCTTCAGCCGTGACGGGGAGCAATGATGCAGAAATCTCAAAAAAGAGAATCGCCTCTATTGGCGATTTAAGCGAACGTCAAAAGGACAGCGTGAATTATAGACTTAGGGCAGTAGAAATTCAAAGCATAGAAAAGAAGGGGCTACAAATAGTCAGTGCGGCCTCACCCTTTGTTTTAGGAGATAAAATGTACTTTACAGCTGAACGACCCCGAAGGTTTTCTCAACGTAGGGGCGCGGAAACACAATACGACAATTACACAGGCAATCGATTGATGGATTTGTGGGAGGCTGAGATTGTGGATACAGCAGGATTTGACTCCCCCATTCTTTTAAAAGCCAAGCCGGTGGAGAGTTTAAACACCGACCTTCACGATGGATTTGTCGCGTTTGTAAAAGGAGATACAACAGGCGTAATCTCTAAGACATATGTTAAAGAAGCCCCCTCCTTTAAAGAGAAAATAGGGCTTGAGGCTGGTTCGGAAGATTTAAAATCAATTCAGTTGTTTGACGCGAGGTTGGTCGCGGATTCTTTAGGGCAACTTAATTGGGTGACTGGAAACCGACTGAGGTTTTGCGATGAGAGATACATGTTTGCGCACCCAGCATATTCTCCAAATGGGAATTCGCTTTACTTTACTTCAGATAAACCTGGCGGCTATGGAGGAATGGATTTGTGGCGTGTAGATAGAGAAGGTGATGGTTGGGGGACTCCAAAAAATTGTGGAAGCGAAGTAAATACAAGTGAAGATGAAGCGTTTCCGTCTATGAGGCACGCAGACACACTTTACTTCAGTAGTGATGGACACTTGTCGTTAGGGGGATTAGATATTGTCTATGCAACAAAGCAAAGTACTTCAGGCGCATGGTCTGAGATAAATGACAGACTTCCGTATCCGATAAACTCTCCCCGAGACGACTTTGGTGTGCTGTTAGACGAGGCGGGAGATGGCGGATATTTCAGTTCTGACAGAACGGGTGTAGATGCCCTTTATCACTACCATGGGTATGACTCAGATGTGATTCTTAACGTTCAAACCCTTCACGATTCTGATGGCAGCATTTGGCCAGGACTCGTCACGGATCTTGTCACCGTACGATCTTATTTAGGAGACACCGAGATCGCAGATCAAACGTTCGTTTCAAACGACATGGGAGAATGGAGTACCGTTGTAGAACGCGGCGCGAATTATCTGATTAATTGCCCTGGAAGTGCCGGATATACGCCAGAGCTGTTTGAAGTGACATCAGATCAAGATGTCAAAGCGATTACGGTGATTGTGAGAATTCCAATGATCATAGAAGTGGGATGCAAGGATGCGACGGCATGTAATTACGCGCCCGATGCCCTGCTTGAAGATGACTCGTGTATTTATTCAGATGGGAAATTTGATTGCGACGGCATTTGTATTGAAGATGGTGACGGAGACGGCGTGTGTGATGTAGATGAAATTTCGGGATGTACCTCAATTCACGCCTGTAACTATGACCCCAAAGCCACGGATGAAGATGACTCATGTGAATATATGACCTGTATTGATGTTGCGGTTGTTGATCCAATAGAGCCGGGAAAAATGGTGGAATTAAAAATCCAATGGGATTACAATCGATATGTGGTGAGGGAAGCAGACCTTTCTGAGCTTGCGCGTTTTGCGACATATATGCTCTCAAACAGGGACGTAAATGTTCTCCTGGTTTCTCATTGTGACACGCGCGCAACATCTGGGTTTAACGATGAACTTTCGGCAAATAGAGCGTCTGCGGTGAAGAAAAAACTCGTATCTCTAGGCGTAGCCGCAGAACGGTTAATTTCGTTTGGTGCAAGTGAACAATTTCCGCTCAACGAATGCGGGAGTGATGTAGAGTGTAGTGAGGAAAAGCATCAAGAAAACAGACGAACGACTGCAAAAATTCTTAGAGCAGAAGAAAGTGTCACGGTTCATCAAGTGCTAGACGGCGAAACGCTCGGGTCTATTGCCATAAAATACGATGTGAGGGTTTTTGATATAAAAGCCTGGAACGGAATGAACGATGTGAAATTAAGGGTGGGTCAGCAACTTCTTATCTATTTGTCAGAGTAAAAACCCGAACGTTTTATCTTCGCCACTATGTCAGAATTAAAGAGGGTCGGACTTTTGGGGAGCGGAAGTTGGGCCACAGCACTTGCAAAAATACTATGTGAAAATCTAGAATCGCTGAATTGGTGGGTAAGGAACGCGGACACTCTGCAGCATATAGAAAAATTTGGGAGCAACCCGAAGTACATCCAAAGCATTCAGCTCCCGACAGATAAACTGAAGCTTTCAAGCAACATGAGGGACGTTATAAGCGCGAGTGATGTCGTGATCATCGCCATTCCTTCTATGTATATAGATGACGCTTTTGACGACGCTTTCGGCGACGAAGTGCCTGTTGAGATGAATAATAAATTACTCTTTTCAGCGATTAAGGGAATGATCCCGAAGTACAACTCTATTCCGGCAAGGTATCTGCACAAAAGATTTGATACGCCTTATAACAGAATTGGAATTATTTGCGGCCCCTGTCACGCAGAAGAAGTTGCAAGAGAGCGGCTGTCCTATTTAACAGTCGCATGTCCAGAAACAGATAACGCAGCGTTATTTGCCCCACTTTTAAGAACGAGATATATTAGAGTGAGCACATCGGATGATGTGTTCGGTGCAGAACTCGCAGCAGTACTTAAGAATGTCTATGCGATTGGCGCAGGTCTCGCACGGGGTTTGGATTATGGCGATAATTTTATTTCTGTCCTCATCTCAAACGCAGCCATAGAGATGAAAAGATTCATCGACACAGCACATGATATCGATAGAAATATAAAGAGCAGTCCGTATCTGGGCGACCTGCTGGTGACCGCGTATAGTGTAAACAGTCGCAACCGAACGCTTGGCACGCTTATTGGGCAAGGCTACACAGTAAAAGCCGCAGTTATAGAAATGAACATGGTGGCAGAAGGGATGACGGGATCAAAGGGAATCTATGAAATGAATAAGCGATTGAAGGTTGACATGCCCATTGCTGATTCTGTTTATAGGGTGCTTCACGAACGAATGTCCCCTATATTAGAGATGAGATTGTTATCCGATGTACTTAAATGACAGGCGTTATTAAACATATTTATTTTGCTTTTGCGCTCTTATTCTTACACCTAGGGACTGGTTTAAATGCACAAGAAGTTCAAAACCCCCATTCTGCAGATTTGGCTTTTGTCCCAAACTTGGGGCAATGGGATGATTTCGTTCACTATCGTGCCAATTTAAATGGCGGCGTATTTTGGATGGAAGATTCAGGGTGGACGGCTTGGTTAGCGGGACAAGGGTATGACGATTTGTGGAGCCACAGAAACGTCGATGGAGATGGGGATGGCACTCCGGAATCTTTGGAGTCTCACGCCTGGAGAGTCCGTTTTAAAGATGGCAACACGGATGCGTTGAAGTCCGGCAGACATCAACTGGGGCACAAAGTCAATTACTATAGGGGGTCTGATCAAACCAAATGGGTCACGGGTTTAATCCCCGTGGGACAAGTGAGGTACGACGGGGTTTGGCCTGGAATAAACCTGATCATGGACGGAAGGAAGAGGGGGACTCAGAAACTTAAGTACGATTGGGTCGTCTCGCCAGGTGCAGATCCATCAGTCATCAGACTTATTCACGAGGGGACAGACATCAGCATCAGGCCCGACGGGTCATTGCTCCACAAAATGGGAGCGGTCGGTGATGTGGTCGAAGGCGTTCCTTTTGCATATCAGCTTGTGGGCTCAAAAATGGTGACAGTGGAATGTGCTTACAGGACCGAACGTCTTCAAGACGGAACGACAGAAGTGTACTTCGATTTGGGGGACTATGACGAATCAAAGAAATTAATTATCGACCCAGATATTGTATTTGGATCATTTATCGGCTCAACACAGGCAAATTGGGGATTTACTGCAGCGTTTGATGACGATGGGCGTTCGATTACCGGCGCAGCCCTTTGGGATGGTGGCATGGGTATTTACCCCACGACAGCAGGTGCGATTTCAACAACATTTGCTGCAGGAAATGGCCCTTTTGACATTGGTATTTCAGTCTTTTCTGCAGACGGCTCGGCACTTGAATATAGCACCATTGCTGGAGGAGAAGGAATGGATGTGACCTCTTCTATCGTCGCAGATTCAAATGGAGATTTTTATGTCTTTGGAACCACTGGCTCCTCAAATTTTCCGACCACTGCAGGTGCATTCGACGGCACATTTAGTGGTGGCCCAAACCAAAACCTGGCAGGATGTTGCTTCTTTCCAGGAGACTTTGTAAATGGTTCAGATCTGTTCATCTTGAAGTTCTCATCCGGGACGATGGGGCTTTTGAATGGCACCTATGTGGGTGGTACGGGCAACGATGGGATTAACTCGGGGACCATGCTGAATTACAATTATGGAGATGTTTTCAGAGGCGAAGTGAATGTTGATGAATTGGACAGACCGTGGATTGCTACGGTCACATCGAGTACTGATTTCCCGATGATACAGGGTCCATATCCCAGTTACAATGGTGGAACGACAGATGGCGTTCTTTTCCGAATGAGTCCAGATTTGGGTGCGCTTGAATGGTCCTCGTATGTGGGGGGGTCTCAAGCAGACGCCGCTTATGGCGTTCAGTTTACTTCAGCTTTTGAACCTGTCGTTTGCGGCGGGACGAGGAGCACCGATTACCCCTCCCTGGGCTCATCCTATCAGTTCGTTTTCGGAGGTGTTGTTGATGCCTTTGTTACGCGATTCCCCAATGGCGGCGGCACACCGATCGCCAGCACATATTTTGGCAGCAGCGCATACGATCAGTCCTACTTCGTTCAGCTTGACGACAGTGATCGCATTTATCTTTATGGCCAAACAGAAGGCGATATCCCCCTCGTCGGCGATGTCTATGACACGAGCCCAAACGCAGGTCAATTTGTGGCATGCTTTGATGAAAACTTACAGAACTTGCTTTGGCATACCAGGGTTGGAAATCCCAACAACTCTGGGAACGTTGACCTGAGCCCAACCGCTTTTCTGGTAAGTGATTGCGGCCAAATTTACATGAGTGGTTGGGGAGGAAATACAAATACAGGAAACTCTCCTTTTGCAACTTTTGGTGGCACTGGTGGAATGCCCATATCGGCAGATGCCTATCAATGGAATACAGACGACAGCGATTTCTGGTTAGGCATGTTAGACCCGGGTGCAGCCACATTGGTTTATGGCACTTATTTTGGGGGAACAACTTCAGCGGAACACGTCGATGGTGGAACCTCACGATTTGATAAAAATGGAACAGTCTATCAGGCTGTGTGTGCAGGCTGTGGTGGTAACAGTGACTTTCCGACGACGCCTGGCGCATGGAGCAATACAAACGACAGTTTCAATTGCAATTTGGGATTGTTTAAATTTGAGTTGGGCCTCATCAATGTTGACATCGATTTGGTGGCCCCAGAGATTATTTGCCCCGAGGAACCCATTCAATTTGTCAACAATTCACAAGGTGGGGGAATCTATTTGTGGCAATTCGGGGATGGTGAGATCAGCGAAGAATTCGAGCCAGACCACACGTATGCTTCTTCGGGGGATTGGGTTGTGTCTCTGACCGTTTCAGATCCTCAAGGATGTTTAGAACCCCAAACAGCGAATTTAGAACTCACCATAGAAGACCCAATTGCCCCTACAGTTGATCAGGTACTTCCCATTTGTCCCGGAGATCAAGTCCAGCTAAATGCCTGGGGAACAGATGCTTTGTTCTGGTTTGCCGACCCCACACTTAGTGCGACAGACATCCCTAACCCTATCGCGACCCCAACAGAAACAACGACTTACACAGTGTTCGATGAAAATGGATGTGGTGCCGGACAAGCTGAGGTAACTGTAGAGGTAGGTTTTGTAGAAGCGGAGGTAAATACGCCAGCGACCACCATTTGTTTGGGGGACGATGTTCAGCTTGTGGCGTCAGGTGGTGTTGAATATTCGTGGTTCCCTCCGGGTGGATTAGATGACCCCTCAGAAGCCTCTGTCTCAGCCTCCCCAAATGTGACGACAGGGTACACGGTGACTGTAAGTGATGAATTTGGGTGCAGCGACACACAAACCATACAATTGACAGTTGTGCCTTCTGCTCCAGGGGGACAGGTGTATGACCCCATTGAGATTTGTACGGGGTATGGCACTTCATTGCCCGGTGGAGAGGGTGACGCATGGCTTTGGGAGCCGGCCACATCGTTGAACTCATCGAACATCCAAACCCCATATGCCACTCCCACCTCGGACGTTACTTATACAGTATCCATCCAAAACATTTGCGGAATAGGGATGGATGAAATTTCTGTTTCCGTAATCGTCCCTACAGCAGAAGCTTCAGAAAGCGGAGGCATTTGTCGCGGAGATGAATTTGCTGTCAGCGCTTCTGGAGGAGACCCAAATGGATCGACCTTTAATTGGTCACCTTCTCCACTTGTTGCGCAATCCACCAGTGACGAAACAGTTGTTTTCCCAAGCTTGACCACAACATTTACAGTCTATGTGACGGATTCAAACGGCTGTACAGCAAGTGATGAACTCACGGTGTATGTGGGTCAACCACCATCGGTTGATGCAGGACCAGATAGAGATGTAGAATGGTTAGATCAGATCAGGCTTCTCGGGTCCACTTCAGGCGATACATACTGGTGGACTCCCGCCGAAAATCTAAGTTGTTCTTTCTGCCCCATGCCTGAAGTCACCTCTTTGGAGCCGGGGTGGTATGTCTTTCACGCAATCGACGAAACCGGTTGTGAAGGCACGGATTCTACTTTTTTGGATGTCTTCTATCCGATATTCGTTCCCACATCATTTACACCAAATAACGATGGCTTAAACGACGTGTTTTTTGTTGAAGGGATGAGGTTTCAAGGCTACAGACTTATCGTTTATAACAGATGGGGAGAAGAAGTCTACTATTCTGAAGATGCTGAAGAGGTTTGGACTGGGGCCTATCAAAATGAGACACATTTCTGTGCAGACGGGGTTTATCTTTACTCGCTTCGTTATGAAGATCAGGACGGCCCGCATTTAATTCACGGTCATGTGGCGCTATTAAGATAGCCTTAATGGATGGTTGAAAACCTATTCGCGAATAAGGTAAATAGGTCGATTTACATTGCTATCTTGCCCTTATGGAGTTTAAGTATACGCGCGCACTACTTCCCGGGATGTTTCTAGATTACGATTGCGTCATTATCCCTGAATTGGGGGGATTCGTTTGTAATGAAAGAACAGCTTGGTACGATGAGGATAAGGAAGAAATGGTCCCTCCTTCTCGTGATGTTTTATTTAACCCAAACCTTGTTTACAACGACGGTTTGCTTGCTCAAGAAATAATGCGTGCCAAGGGCATGGACTACACTGAGGCCATGAAACTTGTCGCGTCTGAGGCGAGCGACATGATCGAAGCGCTCAAAAGCGGCAAGCCAATTGAAATTCCTAGACTGGGAAGGCTTTACACAAGTGACGATGGTTTGGTTCGTTTTCTCCCCGATGCAGAATTGGTGAGAATGTTGGGCTCATTTGGCCACGCTCGGATTCCTTTGGCCACGCTAGAAATGACGTCTGATGCGCCAGTGATTGCCGCGCCTGTTACAGAACCCCCCGTCACAATACCTGCGGACGAGAAGGCTGACTCAGCACCAAACGTCATCCCCTTCCGTGTTCGTCTGGCAAGAGTCGCAGCCGTTGTTGCAATTCCACTCGCGTTAGGAGGCGCATGGATGCTCACCGACCCTGTATCCTCAAATACATTAATGAGTGTTTTTCCATCTCTTCATACAGAGGTGATTGTTTCTAGCTATACGCCATCAGACAATTCAATTCCGGTTATTTCAGATAATGCCGAAGAAGAGACAGACGATGCACTCGTGATTAACTACGCGCCAGACCCGATTCCTGTAACCCCTCCTGTTCCTGTTGAAATAGAAGTTCCTGTTGAAGCAGACGTTCCTGTTGACGTTCCTGTTGAAGAGACGCCAGTCGTTTCTAAGCAAATAAACTTCTTGATCGTAGGGGGTGCCTTTTCAATTCAAGAAAATGCCAAATCGTTGGCGAATACACTCAAAAAAGAAGGCTATTCTCCCACGCAGCACTATCAATCTCACAACAAGTTATATCTCGTTGCACTTGGTGAATATGAGTCAGAACGAAATGCGCGCGCAGACATGGCAAAAGCCAGAAAAGCTGGCCGCACAGCGACGTGGCTAAAAGGACTTTAAACGTCCTTAAACAACTCCTCTAGTTCTGTATGTCTGTCCTCAGTGCATGGCAACAAACCTTGTTCAAGGAGGATAAAAATCTCACGTCCTCTCGCCTCCTCTGGGAATTCTTTGGTGCCTTTATATACTTCGGGCTTCACGCCACTCTTGCTTGAAATCCAACGTAAAACGCGTGCTGTTGTCTCGTCAAATTTAAAAACCCACCGATCTTCATCCGTGCGTTTTTCCAAATACTGAATTCGCGACGTCGTTGACTCCCAAAAAAACGTACTGAATTCATCCAGCAGATATTCAACCTTATGTGGTTTTTCGCTTTTCGCTTTTTGCCATTCTACGGCATCAATTCCCTGAGACGAAAGGAACTTGACAAATTCAGGTTCCAAAGCGGCAAATTCTTCTTCTGTAAGGCGACGAAATCTCATGGATTGCTTTTCTATAGAAGGATTTACTTATCGATTCCCTCAAGCATAAATAGGAAGGCGTACTCCATGGCGGTCTCTTTAAAACGCGCAAATCGTCCCGAAGCGCCTCCGTGACCAGTTTCCATATTACAATGCATGATTAACAGATTGTCGTCTTGCTTTTGATCTCGAAGCTTTGCAATCCATTTCGCGGGCTCCCAATACTGCACTTGACTGTCCCAGTACCCAGTTGTGATAAGCGTATGCGGGTAGTTGAGTTTAGAGATGTTGTCATAGGGACTGTAGCTCATCATATAGTCAAAATAAGCTTTGTCTTTCGGGTTGCCCCACTCATCAAACTCACCTGTTGTGAGCGGAATACTCTCGTCGAGCATCGTGTTAATCACATCGACGAAAGGCACAGCAGCAACGATTCCATTGAAGAGCTCAGGTTCGATATTCATGACTGCCCCCATTAAAAGACCTCCTGCACTCCCTCCCATCGCATACAGATGGTCGGTTGATGTATAGTTGTTTGCGACGAGATGCTTGCCACAATCAATAAAATCATTGAACGTGTTCATCTTTTTAAACAACTTGCCGTCCTCATACCAACTGCGACCCATCTCAGACCCGCCTCGGATGTGGGCCATGGCATAGACAAATCCGCGATCAAGCAAACTGAGTCTTGTGCTAGAAAAGCCTGGGTCCATGCTGTAACCATAGCTTCCGTATGCGTATAAGAGGAGGGGGTTAGACCCGTCCATCTTCACGTCTTTTCGGTAGACAATGCTTACTGGAACTTGTGCGCCATCTCGCGCCTCAACCATGATTCGTTCACTTGTGTAATTCGCTGGATCGAAATCGCCTCCGAGCACTTTCTGTTGCTTGAGTTGGGTGCGAGATTTGTCGTCAAACGAGTGCTCATAGGTGGTGTTTGGCGTAGTAAGAGAAGTATAACCAAACCGCAGCGATTTAGACTTGAAATCAAGATTCATACCTACATAAGCCATATAAGCAGGGTCGCTAAATTCAAGATAGTAGTCCTGGGAATCATCCCAACTTTTTACTCTGATATTTGTAAGACCCTCCTTTCTCTCCTCAATTACCAGAAAGTTTTCGAAAATCTCAGTTCCTTCAAAAAGGACATCGTCACGATGCGGAATCACATCTACCCAGTGTTCGCGAGAAGGCGTTTCGATGGATGTTTTGACCAGTTTGAAGTTCTTGGCATCAGCGTTTGTTCGGATGTAGAAATGGTCTCCGTAATGACTTACACCATATTCGTGATTGTCTTGGCGAGCCTGAATGACGGTCCACTCTGAGTTGGGTTTATCGGCATCGATATATCGCGTTTCACTGCTCAGTGTTGAATACGCACCGATCATAATAAAACGTTCGCTCTTAGATTTCCCAACCCCAATATTAAAGGTGTCGTCCGTCTCTTCGTAGACGACCACGTCTTCACTTGAATCCGTTCCCAAGATGTGCTTCAGGATGCGGTAGCTGCGAAGCGTGACTGGATCTTTCTTCGTGTAAAATAGCGTTTTGTTGTCATTCGCCCAAACAGCCCCTCCCGTTGTTTCTGGGATTTCGTCATCAAAAACGACACCTGTTGTAAGGTCCTTAAAGCGCAAGGTGTATTGTCTGCGACTTACTGTGTCTATGCCATAGACGATGATGTTGTTGTTTGGGCTTACGCTCGACCCCCCGATTGCAAAATAACTGTGGCCTTCTGCCAATTGTGGGCCATTGAGAAGGATTTCTTCAGGATTATCTAGACTGTCTTTCTTCCGGCAACTGAATGCGTATTCTTTTCCTTCTTCGTAACGAGAATAGTACCAGTAACCACGATAAAAAACCGGGACACTCTCATCGTCTTTAACGATTCTCCCGACAATTTCATCGAACAGGTCGCTCTGGAAATCTTTCGTTGGCGCAAGGGCAGACTCCTTGTAATCATTTTCTGCATTTAGGTAATCGATGACGTCCTGGGTTTGGTCATCAGGCGTCTTCGCTTCCTTTTGCTCGTCACTCAAACGCATCCAGAAATAATCGTCATTCAATGCCATGTTATGGATGTCCGTTACGTGAGGAATCACCTTTGCATCGGGAGCTATGACATCTTGTTTTGCAAGGAGCTGTTCGCTAGTAATGAAATTCTTTGAAGAGTCAGCCATAGTGTTGTTTTGATTGTCAGACTGAGTAGAACACGAGAAAAGTGCCAACGCAGAGACAATGTAAATTCGATTTAACATATGGCGAAGATACTCTCAGTCCACGGACCAACCATCACCTAACAGTGACTCTATTTTTTTCAAATCACCTGGCGTGTCAACCGATGGTGTGCGGTGATTTGTCGTACCCACATCGATTCTCCATCCATGTGCCAGCCACCGAAGCTGTTCGAGGCTTTCTCTCTCTTCTAATTTCGTAGGGTGTAATTCTACAAGGGCCTCCAGAGCGCTGGTGGTAAATGCGTATAACCCGACGTGTTGTAACCAAGGACCTTCGGAATGGGGAATCGGGCTTCGGCTGAAATACAGCGCTCTGCCATTCAAATTCCGAACGACCTTGACTCGATTTACATCCTCTCTGCCAGGATCTGAATGTTTCATTGGAATCGCGAGCGTGGCGATGGATGCTCCAGGTTTTCGAATCAAATGAACCAGTTCTTTGAGTTGCTCAGGGTGCACAAAAGGCTCATCACCTTGGACATTAAGAATGGCATCTGGTTTGGGGTCAAGGTGTGCAATCACAGCCTGACATCTAAAGGTTCCGTTTGGACAATCGACAGGCGTCATTACAACTTCTCCGCCAAATTTTTTAACGGCCGCTTCAATCCGCTTATCGTCTGTCGCAACGACAACCCTGTCGACGACGTTTGACCCCTCTACTCTTCGCACAACACGTTCAATCATCGGAACTCCTCCCACAAGCGCGAGCGGTTTTCCAGGGAAGCGTGTTGAACCAAATCTAGCAGGGATGATGGCGACAATATTCATCATTCAATTTCGTATGTGTACACGACGTTCACCAATCGAGGCGCTTCAATGGCCAAAGGCCTAATACTATACTCCTCGTTTAAAAGATTGCTTACGACGACAGAAAGCTGAGAATTTTCATTCACATTAAAGCCTACCCTGAGGTCTATAATCCATGGAAGTGTTGGGTGATCATCAAGCCAGTCTTCTAAACCCCAATCAGCAAGATCATCAAAAATGATAAATGCTTGATCAAAATTCTGCAAAACACTTTGGTATCGCGCGCTAACCCCCACAAACCCTTTCGGATGCGTCCATTGCGCATCAAAACGCACCAGATGTGGCGAACGGTACTTGAGGATGTTCCCAGTGGGGTCGTAACTGGTTCCAAGGTAGTTGACTTCCTCGCCATCACCGTAATTAAAGTCAGGCGTCAGACTTATGGGATTTGTATATGTATATCCAGTCAAAATATCTAATGTATGCTGATCTTGCCCCCCCCATTTGGCTTGTCCCGTAAGCGAAATTTCCGCGCCTCTAACCTGACTTTCTCCGGTGTTAAGGCTTCCAAATCCAAGACCATTTAAAAGGTCATCACTACTCTCAGCCCATCGTTGGAATGTGAATTCAATAAAATCGGTATATCTCTGCTGAAAAACGGCGACATCTAAATACCCCAAAAACGGACCGACTTTAACGCCTTGCTTCACGCCGATTTCTAAACTCGTTGAAGATTCAGGTTTGAGATTTTGATTTGGATAAACCTGTAAAACACCCAACCCAGTACGTATGTATTTTTCAGCGATTGTTGGGAATCTAAATCCTTGGCCAAAGCTACTTCGGATGTAAGTCTCTTCTGCAACTTGGTAGTTTGCCCCTGCTCGAAATACGGGCTTGCCTTCAGAATCATCGTTGATCGAAAAATGTTCGTACCTCATCCCGGCTGATAAATTGATTTGCTCGCTTATGGGTTGGTCCAGTTGAAGATACCCTGCGACATTTCTTGCGGTGTTGATACCATCTTCACTTCCTCCAGTGTAAAGCTGGGCCTCACCGATGGTGTACTGATGGACGATCCCACCTGTAAGGGCCATTTTTTCCATTCCCCAAGCCCCTAGTTTTTGAGATTGTAGCTCGGAATAGAAAACGTCGCTGTTGTTTCCTTGACCATTGTTGTTGTCGTTGACAAGATGCTGCCATCGATTCCTAAAACTGGTTCTTACCCCAGAAGGACTTAAGTATTCGACAAAGGGGTCGACGGTCCCTACAAGCTGCTTCGTTCTGGTAGCCGCTCCAGCATAGCTGCTGTAAAGTCCAGTGGCTGAATTTTCCCAAATCAACGTATTTAATGATTCGCCCTTCTGCCAATTTGTGCTCACTCCGTATGTTAGACCAGGAATGGCGCTGTCTCGCCTGCGTAAATTAATATTGAATCTCGCCTGTGAGTTCGCCCCAAATCGATCGACTGAAAAAGGGTTGTATCCCGTTGTATTTGTATCTAAAGGAACCTCTAATGAGTCTAGCACAATGGTAGGCCCCTTGTATCCATCGTCCCCCAATAGATTCCCCCCAATCACAATGTCCCATCCGCCCAATTGTCTGCTGTGGAGAAAGCGGACGTTCGTCTGTTGAAGTGGGGTGTCCCAATACACAGATGATGTCGATCTCGGATCAGAATAGACACCATGCTGAACAGACACTCGCGTCAATGGCCTTGCGTCTGGGAATCGTGTTCTTATGTTAATCACTCCGCTTAAAGCAGCACTTCCGTACAAGACAGAGCTTGCACCTTTAATTACCTCAATTTGCTCTAGGTTTTCTAGGGGCAGGAAACTCCATGAAGGGCGCCCAGCATCTCCACTCAAAACTGGCAAATCGTCCACCATAATCATGACGCGTGACCCCGCACCATAGCTGAATCCACTCCCAGACCGAATCTGTGGCTCACCATCCACCATGCTTACCCCAGGCACTTGCTCCAGCGCCGACTCCAGCGAAGTGGTTGCTTTGCTTTCAACGAGCACAGGCTGTAAAACCTCAAGAGAAACAGTCACTTCGGCAACGCTTTGTTCGAAACGTCCCGCAGAAACAACCGCCATATCTAACACGCGCGCTTCGGTTTCTAAAACCACATCCCAAACCACATTCTGACCTTCATTTAGTGAGAAACTTTTGCTTTTTGTGGCCATCCCTATAAAAGAACATGAGATTGTATGCGTGCCTGGTGACAGTTGGAGTGCGTATTTCCCATCAAACCCACTGGCGACAGCATTCGTCCCACTGGTGATATACGATCCCGGGACCGTCTCTCCAGCGGTGTTGGAGATAAGCCCAGAAACTGTTTGGGCCTGAACCCCTATTGCTGTTGACATGAAAGCCAAACAAATGATGAAAACGATCTTTTGCATTTGTCGAAGTAAATACATTCAAGGGGAAATCTCACATACGTTGATAAATTCTTCTATCACGC
>CAJQPF010000126.1 GCA_905480095.1 uncultured Flavobacteriales bacterium | reverse complement strand
GTGATTCCGGATTTAGGAGGTGGCAGGCTTACTGTAACCCCTCCTACATTGATTTCAGCCTCTCAGATTGACTGAAATGCGAAATTATTACTGACCCTGTAATATAGTAAAAGCCACCCGATTCTGTAATCGAAGTGACCTCTAAGATTAATCATAAAAACAACATAATCATCGTAATGCTTCTTACAACCAGTGATCTACTAACGAGAATACATTGTGTTGTCGCCGTTCCACTCCATTGTATGGTGCTCTTTGATTTCGCATTTTATCTTGGCCAAGAACAGCCCATCCATCAGAACGTCTAAAAAGCATAATCTCTTCAGTCAACAGTAGAAACTGCAACTCGTCAATGCTGACCAACTCTTCATGACCATCTTTAAATACCACAGGAATCAGCATAGGATGAGCCTCCTATCTAACCGACACTTTATCCTAAGTTAACGCGAAGAGAGGTTCTGTCAAGGCCATAGATAACTTAATTTTAGGAACTTCTCGGAAACACATTGGATGACCGAAGCGACTCACAACTGACGGTAGTGCGTCTTATTCATTCTTCTACATCGTTTCAAGGTACTCAGATTGGCAGAAACGCAAAATACTTGCTGACCCTGACTTGTAAGAGAAAGGCCACCGAGGAGCTAACCCTAGTGGCCATAGTTTTGTGCATTAAACAGCTTCAGCTTCTCGCAACTGTGGACTACTATCAAGTCCTCCCATTGGGGCTTTAGCTCTCTTCCAGAGTGCTCTTCCACCTTCGGTGGTTAGACCATCGTTCATGGCCACTGTAGAGGTGAAAGGTCTCAGGTCTGTTCTTGGTCCGGATAGGGTCAACACCAACAGTCACCCAACCACTAGATCGTTTGAATCTAACAATGAGATTGATGCCGAGCATCACATCAAGGACTTGAGGTGTAAAATTGTGGAGAGTATCGTTAACCACGATTGTTTCGATACGATAACGATTTACGTTACCCTGACCTCCCCTATCTGGCATGCACGCATCCTCCTAAACTAAGCATTATCATAAAGACAATTTCTCTGTGATTAACTTTGCAAATTATGTGCCTCAAAAGAATACAAGTAAAATCAGAAGCTTACGAATCTGTTAGTTTATCATTTCGCAACACGTAAAGTTTATCGACAAAGATGAAGTCAACCACAGAACAAAAAAAGCCTCGCTCACCGTAGACATATTACGATCAAGAACCGTCTCATAAATGGGGCGGTTTTATTCAGCCCAACCCTAGCAGGAGCGTCTTATTTGTCCTGCAATGCAAGAAAAGGCCACCGAGGATCGAAGCTTGGTGGCTATAGTTTTGTGTATAAAAGAGCTTCCTGAATACTTCTATCAATAAGAAGCCGTTTTTCTTCTTGTAAGTCGTGAGTTATAAGAATGAAGCGAACCTGCTTAGGGAGCAGGGGGCGCTGGATCGAATTCTGGTCTCCTAACCGATATTTACATGAGAATGGCCTTGCGGGGAGGTCTCTTTATCTTTCGGCTCCGGTCCGCAGACGGTATCCTTTGTGGAACTTAACTTTCAATGGCACTCGCCCTTACCACACCGATCCGCTTCCGGGGCTCCTTGCTAGCCCTTATCCTGATTTGTATCGCGTTGCGACAAACGACTCTACACGGGCTCTTTCTTTCTGAAATAATCTCCACGTGGCTAGTGTTATCTACACTGATGATCATGGGCGGGATTTTAGCAATCGTTCTGGTGAGAAATAAGCCAGAGGAAATTTAACGCGATGCTCGTTTTTTGCCTGCGGTCCAATTCCACTCCTCATACGAGAGCCCTTGACAAAAAAAGCCTCCGAGCCGCAAGCGATTCGGAGGCTTTTATTATTTGCCGTGTTGACTCACTTAAAAAGTGAGCAACAGGGCGTTATTGGCAGGAGTTTAATGGCACACCATCTGCGACATAAGCATCACGCACGGTATTCAGCGCATCCTGGACATTGACCGACATCGTTAAGCGAGTCGGGGTGTCCTCGGTGATCACCACACCATTGCTCATCACATTATCGTTAGCGTCGGCGTAGTTGATGTAAAAGAGAGGCACAAAGACGTCAGCGGAACCGAGACCGTTGCACTGCCAGTCGTAACGACCGCGGAACAGCATCTGGGTTTCGTCTTTCAGAACTCTTCCTTCCGGAACTTCCCAGATGGCCGTAATGGTCTGATGACTGTTGTCCCTGGCCGCACCAACATTATTGGCCGAAAGACTCCCTGAAACAGTAACGCGGGGAGAATAGCTGTCGAAGTTATCGTTAGAGCTGCCGGCACGGACAGGAACACTGGCTGTCAACTCACCGGTCTGAGGATCCAATGCGCTCGGCAGAAGATTTCCGCTGACCGTACGATCGTAGGACCATATCCAACACTCCGGGAAACCCCTGTTCGGGTTGCAACCTTCAACATCTAGGCCGGGAGGCCAGCGATGTTCGATCTGCTTTTGTTCAACAGCGCTGCTGTTGCGCAAGGTGATGATGCCTGCCTGATACACCGGGTCCATGTTTGTATTTGGTACGACTCCTCCATTACCATAGCCACCAAAGGTATTATATTCGACAGAACCTGCCGCTGTTACATTCGCCCCCCCGGCGACAGTAGGCAACCCTGGCCAA
>CAJQPF010000125.1 GCA_905480095.1 uncultured Flavobacteriales bacterium | reverse complement strand
TTTTTTTTTTTTTAATAAGCAATTTCCTAATTAATTTACTTCTTTCGCAATTCTATTACTTGTTTTTGATTTGTTCGCATATGTCGACATTCCTCTGTAAACCCTGAAAACATTGATTATACAGCCCGTATTAACAATTCTCCGTTGATATATATGGAAGCGTGTGATTTATTGATGGATTTACCATCGCATATTTCGCCAAACCTTAAAACATTGGTTCTATGAAAAAATTACTTACATACTTTGCGCTTGCTTCTTTGGCATTTACGCTTTCAGCTCAGGATTCTTCGCAACCTGCTGGCTCTAAATACTTAACACTTAATGTTTCTTCTGTCGGGGGGGCTATCAGCCCAACAATAGGGTATGCATTGATTGACAATCTTGTATTTTCAGGTAATTTAAATGGTGGAGTAGATGGGTTTAAGTCTCTAGCATTTGATCTAAACACTCGTTACTACATTAATGATTTATTCTTACAAGTAATAACTCTTGATGTGATTAATGAAGGAATAAACAACCTTAGTATAGGTGTTGGTAATTTTTTATTTTTAGATGCAATTAGTGATAAGCTCTATATTGAATCATCACTTAACTATGATTTAAATAGTGGTATTTATACTTCTGTAGGAATTGGAGCGCGCTTCTAAGACATTCTTTACTGATTTGAAAAAGGGCAGCCTTCGGGTTTGCCCTTTTTTTTGTGGTTATAAAATAAAAGACTGTAATTTGTATGAGTGATCTTTATAAAAATCTCATCTTCACATACTCGTATCAAGGTCAAGACTCATTCTAATGCCTAATTTGTCAAAAAATACTTCTTCATTCACCTTTTTCACCTCTTCATGGGGTGATTTGTCACGTGATGAACTTCATGCGATTCTCCGTTTGAGAATTGATGTTTTTGTTGTGGAGCAGGATTGTCCGTATCCAGAGTTGGATGGTAAAGACCTTCAGTCTATTCATGTGTATGCTTTTAAATCAGTCGAGGATATTTCATCTGGAGATGCCGCAGCTGCGACAGTAAGGATTTGCGCTCCGGGTTTGAGCTATTCAGAACCCAGCATAGGTCGGGTAGCGACAAGGATGGATTGTAGAGGGGTTGGACTTGGAATTGAGATCATGAATCGTGCGATTGCGGAATGTGACAAGCAATATCCAGGGTTGGGAATTCGCATTTCAGCACAATGCTACCTTGAGAAATTTTACGCTGATTTGGGATTTAAATCAACAGGGGAGACCTATCTCGAAGATGACATACCCCATATTCAAATGTTCAGAGCAAGTCGCTAAAGGTTAAGCGCGTAAAGAGTCCTGTTTGTTTGCAGCATTCACTGTGCCAGCTCCAGCGATGACGGCTGCTCGGACGAATGAAATAAAGAGGGGGTGAGGCGCGAGAACAGTCGAGGCATATTCAGGATGAAACTGCGTAGCAATGAAGTATGGGTGGGCGGGGATCTCAATGATTTCGACCAGTTCGCTCAAGGGATTGATTCCTGTTGCAATCATTCCTGCGTCCTCAAATTGCGCTCTGTATTCCTCATTAAATTCATATCGATGGCGGTGACGCTCTTCAATAGATGAGGTGCCGTAGATCTCGCGAACTTTTGAACCTTCCATGAGATCGCACGGGTAGGCGCCGAGTCGCATCGTTCCTCCCATGTCTGTAATCGACTTTTGCTCAGCCATCAGATTGATCACAGGGTGTGGCGTATACTCTTTGATTTCAGAGGAGTGTGCATCAGTTAGATTGAGTTCATTCCTAGCAAATTCAACGACAGCGCATTGCATGCCGAGGCAAATTCCGAGGAATGGGATGTCGTTTTTTCTGGCAAAATGAATGGATTCAAGTTTGCCGTCAATGCCACGAGATCCAAATCCAGGAGCGACAAGAATTCCATGCAAGTGCCCCAGCTTTTCCTGGACGTTTTTCCGAGATATTTGTTCGGAGTGAATCCAGTGAATTTCTACTCTGGTTTTGAGATTAGCGCCAGCATGTGCGAGTGCTTCAGCGATGCTTTTGTAGCTGTCTTTAAGCTCCACATACTTTCCAATCAGACCTATATGAACGGTTTGATCTGGATTTTTAAAACGATACAGGAAGTTTTTCCACTCGGTTAGGTTTGGCTTATCAATCTCGCTAATGTCTACATCTAACTTACTAAGAACCACTTCGTCAAGTCGTTCTTCCTGCATCAATAGTGGAACGTCATAGATGGTTTCTGCGTCGATAGATTCGATGACTGAGTCGTGACTCACATTGCAGAATTGAGCCAGTTTTGTTCTGATAGAAGACGTGAGGTTGTGTTCCGTTCTACAGACGAGAATGTCGGGTTGAACACCCAGTTCAAGCAATTGCTTCACGGAGTGTTGCGTGGGCTTTGTTTTCAGTTCCCCAGCAGCTTTTAAGAAGGGAATAAGTGTCAAATGAATCACAAGTGTGTCCTTGGGGTTTTGCCATTTCATCTGGCGCACTGCCTCAATGTAAGGGAGTGATTCAATGTCACCTACTGTTCCACCGATCTCAGTAATGACAAAATCAAACTCACTTTGTGATCCAAGAATTTGAATTGAGCGTTTGATTTCATCTGTAATGTGGGGTATTATTTGAACGGTTTTCCCCAAATACTCACCTCGACGCTCTTTGTTAATGACAGACTGATAGATGCGGCCTGTTGTAATGTTATTTGCTTGGGTAGTGCAGACATTAAGGAAACGTTCATAGTGTCCCAAATCTAAATCGGTCTCAGCTCCATCAACTGTGACATAACATTCTCCATGTTCATATGGATTCAATGTGCCAGGGTCAACGTTAATATATGGATCGAGTTTCTGTATTGTCACCCGATACCCTCTTGACTGAAGTAGCTTTGCCAAAGAGGCACTTACGATGCCTTTGCCCAAACTAGAACTTACGCCTCCGGTCACAAAAATATAGCGGCTATTGCGGCCGTTAATGCTTGATTTAGTAGACTCTGAAGGTGTGTTTGGCATGTTCCCGAATTCGAAGTATGAATACGGGGTTCAAAGGTAGAAGAAAGATTGCCTACAAATGCCCAATGTTAAAAAATAGTTTGTTTTTAATTTAAACCGACATTTTTTTGCGCACTCAAAAGTGGGTCAGGTATGTGAACCACGTTTTAGAAAGACTCTCAAACGTTATTTAATGTTTTCTGTAAGGGCATCGATGAACTTAAATCCTGAGAGAAATTCTCTTGCGACAATTCTAATGAGTGTATATCCTGGGATGGCAAGCACCATTCCCGAAACGCCACCCAAAAGACCAGCCATGCTTATTACAATAAAAATCTCAAGGGGGTGAGCCATGACTCTGTTTGAGAAGATAAAGGGTTGTGTAAAAAAGTTATCGACGAGTTGAGCTACGACATAAACAATCGCGGTATAAAGAATCTGAAGTCCCCACCCAGATGGGTCTCCGGTATATGTTGTCGCTACAATGAGAAGGCCTAATGCTGTTGAGGCCAGGGGGCCAAGGTATGGAATCAGGTTGAATATCCCGGCAATAAATCCCAGCAAGAGTGCATGTTCTGATCCGACAATGGCCAGTCCCGAACTGACCATAACGGTAACGATTGTGACTTGAATAATCAATCCGCTGAAGTATCTTGTAAGTAGAAAAGAGGATGAAACCATCACGTGCTCCATTTTTTCTACCTGAGAATTTGGTGTCAAAGTGACAATCATATTATGAAATAAGTTGCCGTCTTTAAGAAAGAAGAACGTCATAAACAAGATGGAAAAAACAGCGACAAAAGCACTTCCCAGGAAACCAAATAAGCCGCTGAAGATGCTTCCCACTCCGTCAAGTCCGATGATGGATTGGATTTGATTTGTAAGAAAGCCCGTAGGGGTTTGATCAGAAAGATTCAGTTTTGAGGAAAGCGCATCTGCTTGTGACATCCACTCGTTCACTGTCGCTGTTATTTGTTGAGGATCGAGTGAGTTTAGGGCTCTGGCTTCAGAAGAGACTAGGGGTCCAAACATAGCAATAACAAAACTTCCCAGTGTGATAAAGCATAAAAGTGCCAAGACTGCTCCGACATAAGAAGGGAGGTTGTGTCCTTTAATTTTTACTTTAGAAATGTGGTTAACGATCGGCCGGCCTGCAAAACTAAGGGCGACTGAAATGAGGAGGTAGCCGACGATTTCCCGAAAGAAAAACAATGCGTAAAGTCCCAATAGGACGCCCAAAACTTGGAGGATGGTTCTCGTAGTTGAATTATTCATGTTTGCTTCATCTTATATCAGCAAGTTAGGGTCTGTAGGCACTCAGAACGTTCCCTGTGCCTTCAAATACTTCATCCCAATCGTTGATAAGTAGTTCCATCTTCACGCAGGCGCCTGGTGTCATTGTGATTTGTGATCCAGACAGTACCGTGATCAAATCTGAAATTCCTGGGTTGTGTCCTACAACGATGCAGGTGGGGATTTCTGAGGCGAGCTTTTCTATGTGCTTGATCCAAGTACTGGGGCCTGCGAGGTATCCATCTTCAATGTGTTTTACTGAAATATTTAGGTTGTTAAGGCTTGAAAGTAGCAATTGAGTTGTTTCTGAAGTACGCTTTGAAGGTGAGGAAAGGAGGGTGATTTTATTCGAGGCGAGTTCTGGTTCTAGTTCGGCAAGCTTATTCCCAAATCGTTTGATGTCAAACCGCCCTTGTTCACTGAGTGGTCGCTCAAAATCGGGGCTTCCTGGTGATGATTCTCCATGACGTAAGATAAAAAGTTTAGGCATGGCTAAATATTTTAATAAGGAAGGTTTAACTTTGATGCCACAAATTACTTATAAAGTGACCTCATTACCAACTACAAGTAACAGGCAAGATTATCTCAAGGCTATATTGTCGATTGAGCTGAAGGGAGGCAAAGCCAGTACTTCGGCAATCGCTACTCGTCTTAACACTCAGCCTGCTTCAGTTACGGGAATGCTAAAGGTTCTTTCTGACCACAATCTCGTGTCTTATGTACCCTATCAGGGGGCAGTACTTACCTCAATCGGTAAAGTCCAAGCCATTAATCTCGTTAGAAAGCACAGGTTGTGGGAGACGTTTATGGTTGAAAAGTTGGGCTTTGGTTGGGAGGAAGTTCATGATGTTGCTGAACAGTTAGAGCACATTGATTCCCCAAAGCTTATTGAGAAATTAGATGCATTTTTAGGTTGTCCTCGCTTCGATCCCCATGGAGACCCTATTCCTGATGCGGACGGGAACATATTAGATAGAAGGTCGCTGGTTGAAGTCAGTGCACTGAAGGTGGGGGATAAGGCTTCCGTTCGTGGGGTTCTAGGTAGCAGCGATTCGTTTCTAAAACATCTGGACGATTTGGGCATCAAACTTGGTCTTGAGTTTGCTGTAGAGAAAATATTTGAGTACGATGGGAGTTTTCAAGTCAAAATAAAAAAGGAAGTCATGGTTTGGTCCAAAAAGTTAGTAGAACAATTGTTAGTTGAGAAAAAATGACGTTTGATTCATTGGTATCGTGGCTTGAGTCGATAGGTCCTGTTAAGGCGGCTTTGGCTGCGACAACATTCACTTGGGCCTTAACTGCGGCGGGCGCTTCGTTGGTGTTTTTCTTCAAAGAAATGCATCGGAAGTGGTTTGACGGCATGCTTGGATTCACAGGTGGTGTAATGGTGGCTGCGAGTTTTTGGTCTCTTTTGGCGCCTTCTATCGAGCTGTCTGAGGGGGATGGTTTTGCGAAGGTTTTCCCGGCGGCCATCGGGTTTGGCCTCGGGGCTCTTTTTATTTTCGGATTGGATAAAATCACCCCTCACCTTCATATTAATTTCAACAAGGATGAGGCAGAAGGGCCCAAAACTGATTGGCACAGTTCCACACTTTTAATTCTTGCGATTACGCTTCATAACATCCCAGAAGGGCTTGCAGTAGGGGTTATTTTTGGTGGGGCTGCGATGGGTCTAGATGGGGCCACTACCGCTGGGGCCGTCGCCCTTGCAATCGGAATTGGAATTCAGAACTTTCCAGAAGGACTCGCTGTCTCAATGCCGCTTCGGCGTCAAGGGGTGAGTCGCCGAAAGTCATTTATGTACGGACAACTCTCGGCTGTTGTAGAGCCGATTGCGGGCGTGATAGGTGCGCTTCTTGTCATCCAAATGACACCCATCCTTCCTTACGCTTTAGCGTTTGCTGCGGGTGCTATGATTTTTGTCGTCATCGAAGAAGTGGTGCCAGAAACGCAACGCGACAAGTACACCGATTTTGCGACAATGGGCTTTATACTCGGCTTCATCGTGATGATGTCACTTGATGTAGGACTCGGATAAGGTTTATTGAGGAATTTCTGCGCCACCAAACCTTCCCGAGCTCATCATGAGTACGCAGTGATTTTCTTTTGGAATCTCTTGAAGCCGACTCTCCAGTTGATCCACTGATGTGATGACTTCAAGATCTTCTCTTTCAAAACATTCAATGACTTCTTGAATTGAAATTTCGGGAAGTCTTTTATGCTTGACCACTTCAGGGTCATAGAATACGACAGCATGATCAACAGCGTTCATGCTTTCTTTGTATTGTGGCAGGAAGTTTTTATTTAAACTCGAGAATGTATGAAGTTCGAAGACTGCGGTCACTGACCTGTCGGGATAAGACCCCACGACGCCCGCTTGTGTCGCTTTCAGTTTTGAGGGGGCATGTGCAAAATCTCTGTAGATGGTGAAGTTTTTTTCGGGTCTGTTCACAGCAACTTCAAGTCTTCTAGCAGCCCCTGTAAATCCCTGGATGGCTTCATCGAATTCTCGGGCATCTATTCCCAATGATTGGCACACGGTTCTCGCTCCAGCCAGGTTTTGGAAGTTGTGTGCGCCCACAAGCGCTGTTTTCACGCAGGTGTCATCCGAATAGGTGATTTCGGATGAGCCATTGCCTGGAACGCTTTTGGGTGTTTTGTAAGGTGTGAATCGGAGGTCTGGCCTTGCGATGAGGGCTTCTTCAATCAGAAGGACGAGTTGCGGGTCTTCGCTACAATATGCCAGGGTAGCGCCTTGCACCATCGTCCCTATAAACTCTCGGAATGTATCTAAGTAGCTTTCTTCTGTGGGGAAGACATTGATGTGGTCCCAAGCAATGCCTGTAATGATCGCAAGATGAGGCTTGTAATGTAGAAATTTGGATCTGCGATCTATGGGTGAACTCAAGTACTCATCTCCTTCAATAATCGCCAAATCGTTTGATTCATCTAACTTAAGCATCCTGTCAAAGCCAGCGAGTTGAGCACCCACCATATAATCAGCATTCCGGCCTAGCGCGTTAAGTACGTGGAGTATCATAGAAGTGATTGTCGTTTTGCCATGCGACCCCCCCACGACGACCCGTTGTTTGTTTTCAGTTGCTTTGAATAAAAATTCAGGATACGATTGTATGCTCAGCCCGATCTCTTTTGCTTTGGCAAGCTCAGGATTGTCTATGAGGGCATGCATGCCAAGGATGACAACATCTATATCCTTTGTGATTGAATCGGGATACCAGCCTTCACTATCTGGTAATAGTCCTGCATCATCTAGCCTGCTTCGGCTTGGCTCAAAGATTTGATCGTCACTCCCCGTCACCTCATGTCCCAAATGATCAAGTGCGAGCGCAAAATTATGCATTGCGCTGCCTCCTATTGCTATTAGATGAATCCTCATGTGGTAAAGTTGAACATTTGTATCCTCACTTTTGCGATATTAAAAACCTTTTTCCCACATTGCGCATATGAAAATTAAGCATGGCTTCTCAGATGGTATTCGAACTTCTTTTAAGGCGCTCCCTTATATGATTCAGAATAAAATGCTGATTTGGTTCCTTCCCGCATTTTTTCTAACGCTTGCCTTGAGCTATGGTGCTGTTGCACTTATAGATATGGCTGTTGATTCTGCGGACCGCCTATACACGGATACATTTGGGGAATATTCTTTGGATGTATGTGGAGAAGGGGTGATTGTCATTGATTGCATTGAGGAGGTGTTAAGAGCCATAGGGTCTTACATGTTGAGTGTTGTGATTTGGGTGGGGCTGTTCTGGTTGAAGATAAAGTTATTAAAATATTTCGTGCTTGCTTTTCTTGGGCCTGTCATGTCTGTCATATCTGATGTGACTGAAGAGAAATTAACAGGCGTAAAGCGTTCTGTCTCTTTAAAGAAATTTATTCGAGAGGTTTTTCGCGGCATTCGAACAGCATTTCTTTATTTATTTATAGAATTATTTCTCGCGTTACTTTTATTGGTCATTGCCCTTGTTGCGGGATGGGTTTTCCCCGTATTGCTGCCGTTCATTGCACCCCTTGAAGTGATTGTTGCATTCATAATTGGTGCTTTCTTTTATGGAGCAGCGGCCTTAGATTATGTTTGGGAAAGAGAAGATGTGGGTGCTTTTGGTTCGTTAGGCCTGGCTTTTAAATCCCGAAGTTTGGCTGTCGGAATAGGTGTTCCTTTTGCGATTTGGATGGCAATTCCGATCGTTAATTTCACGATTGCGCCCATTTTCGCGCCTGCTTTGGCAACAGTGGCTGCAGTTCTTGCCTTAAAGGGAGGTCGAGGAAAGCATTCAAGTTCTGAGTGACACCATCAATTAAAAGGTAAAAAGAGGTGGAGTGTTATTTCACTTCTTGAATGATACCGCCAATAGATGCCAGGTCATCAAAGAAGGTGGGGTAGCTTTTTGCGACACATTCCGCATTTAAAATTTCCACTTCCGCACCTCCTGCACATCCTAAGATTGCCGCGGCCATCACGATGCGATGATCTCCATGTGGATCGATTCTACAGGCCTTTGTTTTCCCGGGGTGGACAACGAGATCGTCCTTGTCTCGTTCGATTGTAATCCCCGCTTTTTCAAATTCTGAGATGAGAACAGAAGCTCTGTCAGATTCCTTCCCAACGAGTCTATGTGCCCCGCTTAACCTTGAAGGTTTGTTACTGAAGCAAGCCAAAGCGGCAAGAACAGGGAAGAGGTCAGGAGCGTTTGTAAGGTCGAGATTAAAAGCTCTTGGGCGTTTCTTCTTGATGCTCAATCCCTCGTCTGTGCCTAGAATATGATACCCTGCAAAAAGCAATGCGCCCTTAATGCCTGAATCAGCTTGGGTAAAGTCACCTCTTATCCCTGTGACTTCTAAATCGGGTTGTCCGCAAAGCGCCCCCAACACCAAAAGTGTGGCGGCGGCGCTCCAGTCGCCATCAATGTTGAAATTTCCACCACGCCCGGTTTGGTTTGAAGGGATGTGAAAAACATCAATTCCTTCAGAGGTTTCATGCGTATAATCCAGATTAAAAGTTCGCATGACCTCAAGCGTCATGTCAATGTAGGGACGGGATGTAAGCCTTTTAACTGTGACTATAGAATCATTCTCAGCATATGGTAATGCCAGCAGAAGCCCCGTGAGGAACTGTGAGCTTCCACTTCCATCAAGATGTATTTCACCACCGACCATTGGGCCTTCTAATTCAACAGGTAAAGTGCGCGTTGTCGCACAGGAAACACCTAGTTTTTGTAATCCATCCGTGACCATCTCGATGGGACGAGACAGCAGTGTTCCTCTGCCCGTGAGCAAGATGGGCGTATTCGCTAATGCCGCAATGGGAGCGAACATTCGGGCTGCAAGACCAGATTCGCCGGCATTGAGTTCTTTTGCCCGAGGTCGAGGTATTCCACCCAGGGTGGGCGTGATGCGTATTGCATCATTTCCAAGTTCTATTTCTCCGCCAAGAATGGCAGCCATTTCTAGCGCAGATGTCGTGTCGTCACTTTCACTTATTCCATGTATCATTGAAGGTGAATCTGCAAGAAGGGAAGCAGCGATGAATCGAGCGCTTAGGCTTTTTGAAGGAGGCGCAGAGACTTCTCCTGAAAGTGTGCTTGGTGTAACGCGTAGGATCATTTAACGGAGGCTGGTTTGCGTCCGACATAAATACTTGCAATCCCTCCAGTCAGAGGCGTAGCGCTCAGGTCTTCAAAGCCTACTGAGGCAAGACGATCAAGGAAATCACGTCCTTCAGGAAATGCTTGCACACTTTCTGGCAAGTAGGTGTATGCGGCGGGATCTTTGGAAACAAGTTTCCCAAGAGTCGGCATGATATATTTAAAATAAAAACCAAATAACTGCTTAATAGGAAATCGTTTAGGCTTGCTAAATTCAAGTATAACTGTAAGTGAATTGGGTGCAAGTACGCGGTACATTTCTGAGAGTCCACGGTCCAGGTTTTCAAAATTCCGCACACCAAATGCGACCGTATATGCCTCAAAAGACGCATCTTCAAATGGAAGGTTTTCGGAATCTCCTTGTAACAGTGTAATGCTATTTGTAAGGCCTTTTGATTTCAATTTATGGTCACCTACATCGAGCATCCCTTGAGAAATATCGATGCCTGTTATTTTTGCTTCGAGCCCCATTCGGATGGCTTCAATTGCAAAATCTCCAGTACCAGTTGCCATGTCAATAATGGTCTTCGGTGCGACCTCTTCGCGCTTTAAAATTCGGATGCATCGTTTGCGCCAAAGCACATCGATTCCCAATGAAAAGAAGTGATTTAAAAAATCATAGCGATGTGCGATGCTGTCGAACATTCTTTCAACTTGCTTTTTCTTGTCTTCCTCTTCAGGAGACGTATACGGAGTGACTTTTGTTCCCATGAATTTCAGTTCAAATTAACCGTTTACAGAATGATTTTGTGGTCATAATTGGTCACAGTCATATTTCAGATAAAAGTGTCTTTAAATCGACTGTAACGACTCCACTTTGCTCACAAACAAGACCGCCTGCGATGTTTGCAGTTTCAGCGATATGTGAAGGTGAAGCTCCTGAAGCCAGCATCAGTGCAGCTGTCGCAATGACCGTGTCCCCAGCGCCACTGACATCAATAATCTCGCTTGGACGGCAAGGGAAATGCGTGTGGACTAAACCCTCAGATGGAGCGTGAACCCACATGCCAAAGCGCCCGAGTGTCGTAAGAGAAACAGTCGGATGTATGTTTTTGTGTAAGTCGTCTATCGCAGCTGGCAATCCTTCTGGAATGTCGACCTCGCGTTTGAGACCTTCACGGAGTTCCTTGAGGTTTGGCTTGAAGAGGTCGACACCAGGATAATTGAGAAACCCCTTGAATTTGGGGTCTGCAGCAACAGGGATGTCTCTTTTGCGAGCTTCTCGAATGAGCCCCGAAATTAATTCTTGCGTGAGGACGCCTTTGTCGTAATCCTCAAAAATAACGACGTCTATGCTTTTGTTGTCTAGAATAGAAATGCAAGAAGACAGGAGGGATGCAGAAAGTTCCGAAGAGATTTCTTCATCTGTTTCTTCGTCTACCCTGAGCATATGCACTTCATCCCTGATAATTCGTGTCTTCACTGTCGTCGGTCGTCCCTTTGAAAGAATGCACCCTTCGACACCCATTCCCCGCGCTTTGAAAAGTTCGAGCAAACGAATTCCTACGGGATCATCACCTATTACGGTTGCAAGATGAACGTGTGCGCCCAGTGCTTGCACATTGCGTGCGACGTTTGCCGCTCCGCCTGCTCTTTCGTCTCGGCCGGTCATCAGGACAACAGGCACAGGCGCTTCAGGGCTATTGCGTTCCACTTTTCCAAACAAGTATGCATCCATCATGACATCACCTACCACAAGCGCGTTAAGGTTAGAAATGTTTTGTAATGCTTCTCGTTGGGTCATGTGTTGTTGGGTCAAATGTTTGACGACATCCATTGTCAATTATGACAGCTTTCTGACGGCGGCATCAATTCTGCGAACAGCTTCCGCGAGAACCTCATCTGAAGCTGCATAACTGATGCGAATGCATTCGGGCGTACCGAAAGCAGCACCACTGACTGTAGCGACATGTGCTTCTTCAATGAGGTACATGGCAACATCTTCTGAGTTGTTCAGTGTTTTGCCGCCATAGCTTAGGCCAAAAAGATCGCTGATGTCCGGAAACAAATAAAACGCGCCCATGGGAAGGTTGAGTTTTATCCCTGGAACTTTGCTTAAATCGGCATGCATTGCATTTCTTCTTCTGAGAAAGGCTTCGAGCATCGAATTTGCAATTGAGGGATCTTGTTCAACGGCTTCCGCTGCAGCTGCTTGAGTGATGCTACAAGGCGCAGACGTAAATTGCCCTTGGATCTTTGTACAAGCCGCAGCGATCCATTTGGGTGCGCCCATATATCCAAGTCGCCAGCCGGTCATCGCAAACCCTTTTGAAACACCATTGACAGTGATGACTCTCTCAATCATGCCAGGCTCAGCAGCCAAGCTCGCATGACGTGAGGTGAAATTGATGAGTTCGTAGATCTCGTCAGAAATCGTAAATACGTTGTCATGCTTGCGGAGCACGTCAGCGATTGCGGCAGTTTCTTCTTGGCTATAGACGGAGCCTGAAGGGTTGCACGGTGAGCTGTAGATCACCAGTCTTGTTTTCTCGTTAATCGCAGCCTCGAGCGCTTCAGGATTGATTTTGTAGTCTTCATAAATGGTCGTAGGAATAATCACTGGAATTCCCCCTGCGACTTTGACGATTTCCTCATAACTGACCCAATAGGGTGCAGGAAGGATAACTTCATCCCCTGGATTGACCAAGCTTAAGACAACGTTTGCAAGAGATTGTTTGGCGCCTGTACTGACGACGATTTGGTCTGGCGCATAGTCAAGTCCATTGTCTCTTTTGAATTTCTTTGAAATGGCTTCTCTTATTCTAGGCGTGCCTGGAACGGGGGTGTAGTGGGTCTCATTTGCATTGATTGCGTCAATTCCAGCTTGTTTTAATACAGCGGGGGTATCGAAGTCAGGCTCTCCCAAAGAAAGTGAGATGACGTCAACGCCAGAAGCTTTGAGTTCACGAGCCATTCTAGCCATGGCAATTGTTGCAGATTCAGACAGGCGATTAAGAAGATCAGAAGTGCGGTTTTCCATTAGAAGCAAATAAAGCGATTTTTCAAGCCCTAAAGGTAGTTATTTCCTCGGAAGGAGTGCGAGTCCAAGCATAGTAATTGCGCCATTTACAGGAAGCAACGAAAACCCGAAACTAAAGCCCCAGTATTTTGATAAAAAGTACTCAAGTAAATAGCAGACAATAGGGGAAGCTATAGCGACAAAGGGAATCCATTTTTCTCTTGGTTTGCTTTTAAAAAGGATGCCGAAGAAAAACAATCCTAAAAGGGGGCCATAGGTATAGTTCGCGGCTGTAAAGAGGGCAGCAACGACGCTTGTGTCATTGACAGCCCTAAATGCCATGATGGCAATGAACAGCAGTCCTGCCATTCCCAAATGGACTGTCTTTCTGATTTTTTCAGCTTTTTCATCCGCCATTTTTTGGGTGCCGATGAGGTCAACACAAGTTGATGTGGTGAGTGACGTTAACGCCGAGTCAGCCGAACTGAAAGCAGAGGCAAGAAGTCCGATGAGGAAAACGCCGCCTGCCATCGGTCCCAATGAACCGCCCAAAGCGAGGGTAGGGAAAAGCCTGTCTGTCGCTTCTGGAATAGCGATTCCTTCCGCACCTGCATGCAGATATAAAAGCGCGCCAAGTGACAAAAATAATATGTTTGCAGCGAAGAGAACCACAGCAAAACTGGCCATGTTTAATCTCGCGCTATTGAGGTCTTTGCAGGCGAGATTTTTCTGCATCATATCCTGATCTAGCCCCGTCATGGCAATACACACGAAGGTGCCGGCAAGAAAGTGTTTTACAAAATGATTGCCTGCTTTCCAGTCATCAAAGACGAATATTTTTGTCATTCCACTGGACTTCACAAGTTCGGGGATTGCTGTCACAGATGCGCCATATGCATTTGAGATTGCCAGTACAGTAAGGATAACGGCAGTGAGCATGCATGCGGTTTGGACTGTATCGGTCCAGATTACAGTGGCCATTCCTCCCTGCCGTGTGTAGGTATATATAATGGCAAGGACCACAGAGACAATTGCTGCAAAGGCCCAGCCAGGAACACCCCCTGTGCTGTTTGAAAAAAGAGGCTCAAGGATGGCAAGTTCCACGACGATTGCCACAAGAAACAGTCTGAAAGATGCCCCGATGACTCTGCTTAAAATAAAGAATGAAGCCCCTGTTTTATAGGCGCCATTCCCGAATCTTTGGTCCAAATAAGTATAGATGCTGGTAAGCCCTAACCGATAGTAAAGTGGCAGAAGCACAACGATAATAAAGAGATACCCCATCATGTATCCCATGACCATTTGAAGGTAGGTGAAACTTTGTGTATTTACCCAGCCAGGAATGGAAATGAAGGTGACGCCACTAAGCGAAGCACCGACCATTCCAAAGGCCACAACATACCAAGGCGCCTTTCTCCCAGCCAAGAAAAAGTCTGACGCTTTTTTATCCCGGCCAGTGATGTGACCGATTAAAAATAACACCCCAACGTAGAGGCATGAAATAAGAATAAATGTAGTTGCTGACATGGTCCCAAATTTACATGTTCGAACACCGGCATTGGCGTTTTATATTTACACCGTGCAACAACTCCCTTCACGGCTCATTGAAGCCGCCGTCGATCAGATTTCTACTCTGCCTGGTATAGGCCGTAGAACCGCATTGCGACTGGCCTTGAGTCTGCTTAAACGGGACAGCGAAAGGGTGAGGTCCTTGACTGAAGCCATCGTCGCTATGAGCGAAGGCGTCAAGCCTTGTGACGTTTGTCACAACTTAACAGAACAAGTGAGGTGTTCGATTTGCGCTGCACCCACCAGAAATAGAAACCTGATTTGTGTGGTTGAAGACATTAGAGATTTACTTGCCATAGAAAATGTAGGCACCTTTCAAGGTGTGTATCATGTTTTGGGAGGAATCATTAGTCCGATGGATGGAGTAGGTCCATCGGATTTAACGATTGAGCCATTGATTCGGAGACTTTCTGACACAAACACCGATGCCGGAATTGATATTTCAGAGGGACGTGTTTCAGAAAACGCCACAGAAATAATTTTTGCATTGCCAGCAACAATGGAAGGTGATACGACGTCGTTTTTTTTGTACAAAAAAATGGTGTCATTCGACATTAAGATTACGACGCTCGCACGAGGTGTAGCTGTGGGAGAGGCGTTACAGCACGCTGACGAAGCGACCCTTGCACGCTCCATGGATAACAGGACTTTATATGAGGGCTAGACGATGAAGTTATCTGTAATTATAGTCAGTTATAACGTTGAGCATTTCCTTGCGCAATGCCTTATTTCTGTTGAGAGAGCGATTGAGAATTATTCAAACCAAACGCCATCGAACCCTTCTCAAATTGATGTTTTTGTGGTCGATAACATTTCTGTGGATGGAACATGTGAAATGGTCAAGGAGCGTTTTCCATGGGTGACTTTGATTGAAAATTCTGAAAATGTCGGCTTTTCTAAAGCCAACAATCAAGCGATTCATATTTCAAATGCCGAGTACGTGCTCCTTTTAAACCCTGACACCGTCATACAAGAGGATACATTTTTAAAATGTATTTCTTTTGCCGATGACAATCCCAAGCTCGGGGGGATGGGTGTGCCCATGTTTGATGGGTCAGGGACATACCTTCCCGAGAGTAAAAGGGGGATTCCAACTCCTTGGGCATCCCTGAGTCGGATTTCAGGTCTTTTCCGTTTGGCCCCCAAAAGCAAGCGGTTGAACAGCTATTATGCAGGACACTTAAGTGCAGATGAGAATCACAGAATTGACGTGCTAAGTGGCGCGTTTATGTGGATGCGTAAATCTGCTTTAGATGAAGTAGGTGTCTTAGATGAAGATTTTTTCATGTACGGTGAAGATATCGATCTCAGTTGGAGGATCGTGAAAGGGGGGTGGGAGAATCATTATTTTACAGGCACCAGAATCATTCATTATAAGGGGGAGAGCACAAAGAAGGGCTCTCTGAATTATGTGTCGATTTTTTACAAGGCTATGTTGATTTTTGCGGCCAAACATTTTGAAGGATCTCAAGCCAGATCATTTAATTTTTTAATTCGAATTGCGATTTATTTTCGCGCCTTTATTTCTGTTTTACGTCGGGTAGTCACGCGAATGACTTGGCCCCTTTTAGAAGGTGTATTTCTTCAAATCGGGCTTTTTCTACTTCTCAATGTTTACGCAAATTATTCGGGCATTCAATACGACCCATATGCAACCAATGTTGCGATGTTGATCTATTCATCTATATGGGTGTTTTTCCTTTGGGTTTTTGGAGGATATGACAAACCATGGATTCCGAGAAGGGTACTGAAGGGCATCGCGGCCGGTTCAATTGTTCTCGTTGCTGGTTATGGTTTGCTTCCCGAAGATTATCGTTTCTCGCGTGCCATTTTGCTATTGGGTGCGATTTGGTTTTTGGCAGTCGTGATTTTCGGTCGAATTACTTTTGGCGTTTGGCGTTTTGGGGCGAAGCCCAAATCAAGACTCATTGTAGCAGGGAAGGAAGATTCGAAGTCCATTAAGCAGCTATTGGACTCTATTGAACTTAGGGAAGGTATTTCTGAAGCGACACATGTGATCTCCTCACATGAACTGAATACAATTGTAGATGTCGTTAGAGTGCATTCAATTGGAGAGATCGTGTTTAGTGGCCGAGATGTCAGATCTAAGGATATTATTACAGTGCTCGCTTCCCTTGTAGATAAAACAGTCGTATGCAGAATTGCGTGGACTGATGATGGTTATGTGATGGGGTCTGGAGGGCCAGGTCCTGACCCTGTGACCGAGTTAGACAGAGCAATGTATGGTCCATCAGCCCGTCGCTCAAAACGTATTTTCGATCTGTTCTCCTCTTTCATTCTGCTGCTTGCTTTCCCTTTGCTTTTTATTTTCAAACGCTCTGACTGGATTGCGTATTCATTTACGGTTTTCCTTGGTAAAGCCACATGGGTAGGGCTAGATGGTGTCTACAAACAAGCTCGACCCTCCATTATTTATGCCGTTATAAATGATGACGATAGAGTCAGAGAACGTCTTAACCTTGCTTATGCGAGAAAATACAATTGGTTTGAAGATCTTAAGCTTGTCCTAAACGCATTACTTTTACAATCTGTAAACTGATTAAATGGCAATTATTGATATTCTCCTCCCAAAAATGGGTGAAAGTGTGGCTGAAGCAACGATTATCAACTTTTTGGTTGATGCAGGTTCTAGCGTTGAGGCAGACGAAGCGGTCGTAGAAATTGCGACAGATAAGGTTGATAGCGAAATTCCAGCGCCTGAAGATGGCGTGCTGTTGGAGTGGCTTGTCTCAAAAGACGATGTCGTTCAGGTGGGGGATCCCATTGCGCGTTTTGAAATAGGTGGTGACGCAGTTGTTGCGCCTGTTGCACCAGTTGAAGAGGTCATAGACGATGTTGATTCTGCGCCATCAGAAGTTTCTAAGCCATCAGTCGTTGAACCAGTTTTGTCTGAACATCACGCGTTAGATTCCGTTTCAGCTCCTGAAAGAACAGGTGATTCAGGCAGGTTTTACTCTCCGCTTGTCAGGAGTATTGCAAGTGCGGAAGGGGTGGGTATGCAAGAATTAGAAAAAATCTCAGGAACGGGTTCTGAAGGACGGGTCACGAAGAAAGACATGTTGGCTTATCTGTTGACGCGGGTGAGTCAAAGTCAAGGATCCAATATCCCTGTCAAAGAAAAGCCATCTTCGCCGTCGCCAGTGATTTCAGAATCCTCAATGGATGCACATTCTTCCTTTAAATCCATTTCTGGTGGGTACGAAGTTGTTGAAATGGATCGGATGCGCAAACTGATTGCCAAACACATGGTTGATTCGGTACATACATCACCTCACGTGACTTCTTTTGTGGAGGCAGATGTGACGAATTTGGTCCTATGGAGAAACAGGAACAAAGACAAGTTTCTTGAGAAATTTGGAGAGAAACTAACGTTTACCCCTTTGCTCGCTGAAGCAATAATCAAAGCAATTGGTGACTTTCCTGGTGTGAATGCGAGTGTGGACGGTGACAATTTGGTGATCCATAAAGGCATACACTTAGGGATGGCTGCGGCACTTCCAAGTGGAAATTTAATTGTCCCCGTGATTAAGAATGCGGATTCATTCAATTTGCAGGGATTGACAAGAGCAGTAAATGATTTGGCCAATCGTGCGCGTGCTGGACAACTTGGTCCAGATGACATTGCTGGCGGCACTTATACCATGACGAACGTGGGAACGTTTGGCAATGTGATGGGGACACCAATCATCAATCAACCGCAGGTGGGCATTCTTGCATTGGGAGCGATTCGTAAAAAGCCAGCTGTAATAGAAACACCGGAAGGAGATATGATTGGCATTCGACACATGATGTTCCTTTCTCACAGCTATGATCACAGAGTTGTTGACGGTCAGTTGGGCGGTCGTTTTGTCCGTCGAGTCGCTGATTATTTAGAGAATTTTTCGTCAGATCGACCAATAGAAGGATAGCGCATATTGAATTTCATAAAGTGTAAACAAAGTCCACTTATTTAAATTAATTAAGTGCTTAACTTGTGAGGATGTTGAAACACCCGATCTTAATTGTAATTATTTGTTTTTTCACGATTGTATCGTCAAATAATATTCTGAGTCAAACCCGTTTGAAATCTCAGCGTCATTCTCTGTCTCAGTCAGACAGATTGGTGTTTGATCAGGCGGCTATGCTTTCTGAAGAAGGTGTCTATCACGAAGCAGCAAGGGTATGGAAGGGGCTCGTGGATGATTATCCAGATTGTGGGAATTACAGATATCACTATGCTGTTTGTATGTTGAAATCAGGTGCGCCAGTAACCTCAGTGAACCAGGAATTAACACTTGCCATTTCTTCATCAGGTTCTTTAATTTCAGGTTCAGGTGAATTTAATGAAGATCTATGTGAAGCGCCTGTTGACGTTTTGGTGTATGCTTCTCAAGTAAAAATGTTGCTTTTGGAGTTTGAGGAGGCGCTCAGTTTGTTGTCTCAATTCAATGTCGAAGCAAAAAAATGGAACCCACTTCGACGTACCGCTGATTTACTTCTTACGAATATTGAAACGGCACAAAACCTTATTTCGCGTCCCATTGATGTCCAAGTGAGGAATATGGGGCCGCTTATTAATACGGCGTTTGACGACACCCATCCAGTGATTAGGGCAGATGAAAAGCAACTGTTTTTCTCCTCTCAAAGGGCCAGGTCAAATGGATCAAATCATGGATCTTTCGACCCGAACACAAAAGATCATTATGCAGACATTTATATGTCTGAACGTGACTCAACTTGGGGAGAAGCTGAATGGGTCAACATAGGCCTTAAAAAGCACAAATTTGCCTTGGCCATTTCACCTTTCGGGGAGAATCTTGCGGTTGCCCATGTAGATGGTTGGGATGAGCTGGTGTTTCATTCAAATAAAAGAAAAGGCAAATGGCAAGACGCTGTTTCCTCGAGTGTCATTCCCAATGCGCCATCCGAAGGTGTGATTGTGTTTTCGCCAAACAATTCCATCGCGATCATGAGTATCTCAGATAGAAAAGGGCGGACTGGATTTGATCTTTACCAGTACACCAAGCTGTCAGACGGAAGTTGGTCAAGTCCTGAACGCATCGAAGGTCTTATCAATTCTGACAGAAATGAGGTGTCACCGTTTATTTCTGCTGATGGCACTTTGTTTTTTGCATCGAATCGTCAAACGAGTATGGGGGGGTATGATTGCTATCGCTCCGTGTTTGAAAATGGAATGTGGAGTGATCCGGTAAATTTGGGATTCCCTATTAATACAGTAGATGATGACAGATATTTCGCTATTTCTGCTGAAGGGTCACGCGCGTATATCGCCTCTCGACGAAACCGTCCCTTAAATGACTATGATATTTTCGAAATAACGTTCGCTGAAGAAGCGCAGCTCGTGAATGGCAATGTTATGCTGTTAAACGCTCTTTTGGAAGTGAACTTTGATCGCATTACGCTGACATCTTTGCAGTCTGGTAATACGGATGATGTCATGGTTTTCGAAGACAATGAACAATTTCTGCGTGCGATTATACACGGCGGTCAATCGTACAGAATTGATTACTATAAAGAAGGTGCTATCGTTATGGCAGACACGATAGAAATTGCGACAGATGCGGGGTACCATTTGTATACATCCCCCATCGATTCCTTTGAGGGAGGTATTTCTGGTGACGGGACATTGCGCGTTGAGAAAATTATTGAACCAGAACCCGTGTTGATTGATTTTGTAATGTCATTGGAAGATTCACTTGAACTTTTAAGTTTGTCTGGTCAGGCGCCAGAAGAAGACACTTGGATTTCTTTTTTCAAACTCAAGCCACTTCAAATTCACACGCCTGACATTGACATTACTTCAATGGCAGATGAAGTTATAAGAAGAATCAATGAAGAAAGTCATCCACAACTGTTTATTTCTTCAAGTGCATTCAGAAATGAAACAACATCGTTTGAAGACGCGAATACCTTATCGGGGAAGCGCTCAGCAAATGTCTTCATCAGACTGAAAAAGATGTTATCTAGTCAAGGATATAAGAATAAGGTGGATTACACGTTCTTGCCTTTTGAAATAAAGGTTGTGACGGACTCAGGCGAAGACTCGCCTGATTACGTCACAATACACATCACATCAAGTCCTCAATAATTACGATCACGACAATTAACATGGGTATAGAAGAAGGATTAAAAAAGCTAAATCTCAAACGACCGCTCGTTGTATTTGATTTAGAAACCACCGGAGTACAGGTAGGTACGGACAGAATAGTGGAGATTGCAATGATTAAAGTTTCTCCAGATGGATCCATCGTCAGAAAGCCAGAGAAAGCAGGGACGGAACATCGGATTCTCGTCAATCCAGAAATGCCTATTCCCCTAGAGTCTTCTTTGGTTCACGGTGTTTATGATGATGACGTAAAACACAAGCATACATTTGGTGCGATCGCACCTGGTTTGGTCAAGTTTCTTCAGGATTGTGACCTTGGGGGTTTCAATTCAAATCGATTTGATGTTCCCATGCTCGTTGAAGAATTCCTGAGAGTGGGTGTCGATTTTGGCATAGAGGGGCGAAATCTTATTGATGTCCAAAACATCTTTCACAAAATGGAGCAGCGTACGCTTAAAGCCGCGTATAAGTTTTATTGCGGAAAAGAATTAGAAGGCGCTCATGAAGCTTACCCTGATACTGCTGCGACGCTTGAAATTCTGGTCGCTCAACTCGATAAATATGCAGACCAGTCAATCATTGACACCCGAGGAGAAACAGTAGGACCTGTTCCAGGAGACATGGAGTTGCTCCACGAATTCTGCCAACGTACGAAAAATGTGGATCTCGCGGGTCGTTTAATTTATAACGATGCTGGAGAAATAATTTTCAATTTTGGAAAACACAAAGGCGTGTCCGCAATTGAACTACTCAAGCGAGACCCGGGATATTTTGGTTGGATGATGAAAGGTGATTTCCCGCGTTACACAAAGAGAGTGCTCCAGCAAATAAAAGACGGGGAACTTAAATAGCTGTCAGTGAAAATAGCCGTTCTCGTATCCAACGATCTTTCTTTTGACCAAAGAGTAAGGAAAACCTGTAAAGTATTAGTCGATGCGGGGCACGAACCCATCCTTGTGGGGCGACTCCTTTCCGACTCAGCGCCATATGAGGGGCCAGGTTCTGCAATAAGATTTCCTCTGAAATATTCATCAGGCATTTTTTTTTATGCTGAGTTACAATGGTCGATTTGGAAGTGGTTGAAGACCGCTGATATCGATGCAATATGGGCGAACGATCTTGACACACTCCTTCCAGCTTTGCTTGTCTCAAGAAGACGCAAGCTTCGCATCGTGTATGATTCTCATGAATATTTCACGGAAGCAGCGGGGTTAACTGGACGGCCATTGCGCCGTTGGGTTTGGCTTACAATTGAAAAATATTGTATCCCCAAATTGAAGAAAATGATTACTGTGAATGAATCTATCGCTGCACATTATAGAGCGCGTTATGATATTCAGGTTGATGTACTTCGGAATATGCCTGTGTTGTCGGATGTTCCAGATATTTCTCCTCGGAAAGCTTTTGAAGCATTTAATATTCCAACAGACCTTCCTATTTTGCTTTTACAAGGCGCTTTTATGGACCGTGATCGGGGAACAAGTGATGCCGTCGACGCTTTGGAACGCATGACCGATGTGCGACTGGTATTGGTGGGAGCAGGAATTGAATTCGAAGAATCAATCAATAGGATGAATGATCCGAGATGGCGTGGACGACTGCATTGCATACCACGACTCCCATATGAAAAGCTTAGGATACTCACAGCCTCTGCCGACGTTGGGCTTTCGTTAGACAAAGGAATGCATGCAAATTATCTTTTAAGCTTGCCAAACAAACTGTTCGATTTCATTCATGTAGGCCTTCCTATCGTTGCAAGTCCTATGGTTGAAGTAAGGCGTGTGGTGGAAGACAATGGGGTAGGGGTCGTGATAGAAGATGTCACGACAGATGCGATTGCCAGAGCGGTCTCAAAAGTGCTTTCAAGTCCCCGAGAAGTATGGTTTGAAAAATGTATGGTGGCAAGAAAGAATCTTCACTGGGGCACAGATTCCTTTTTAATTCTGGAGCATCTGGAAGGTTAAGACAATTGTTTTTTTAACCATTTGAGACGGGTGAAGGCATGTTGTGCGATTTGGTCTGGCATGGAGGGGAAAATGGTTCGCTTCATGGCTCTTTCTTCTCTGTACAGTGAATGTGTGAATGTCCTGCTGACACCTCCAGGCGCCACTTCAGCAATCACGGTATCGAAACACCTGCACGTGACGCCCCGTTTCCAGAGTATGAGATGTAAATGATAATCCGCCAAGACTTTAAATTTTATATCATAAGGTGTATTGCGTATGAGATCACTTGAATAAATGACGCCTTGATGATGTAATGTGTTTCTCCACTTTAATGCAGAATTCCAAACGGGTTGATAGAATTCTGGGACCCCTGACTCTCTTGGTGGAAGAAGATGAACGCCGAAAGCTAAAATGTCTGCTACCAGCCCTTTTTCTAATGTGCGTATTAAATACTCAAAACCATCTTCTGTGGGCAGGTCGCCTGTTCCAAAAAACATGATCCATTTCCCTTTTGACAGGGCAACACCCTTGTTCATGGCGTCATAAATCCCTTTGTCTGATTCGATTTTAAAACAATCCATTGAGGCCTTGTTTTCTCTCATCCAATTGGGGCTGTCATCAGATGATTGGCCATCCATGACGATAAGTTCGATGTGTTTGGCCCTGAATTTAGCGAACGCTTTCAGGGTCTCTTTTAACCCTTCAAGTTGATTGTAAGAGGGGATAATGATGCTAAGGAGTGGCGTGGTCTCGTTTGTCATATAGAGGACCTTATCTCACCCTTTTCACAGATTAAAATCTTGCCAGGAAACTCGGTCATAGATGCGTGGTCATGTGTCGCCATGATGACACTGCATCCAGAGTCTGTAAGTCCGTGCATTAAAGTAAGAATATCTCTTGTGGTTTCTGGATCCAGATTCCCAGTGGGTTCGTCAGCGAGAAATAACATGGGTGAATTTAACAGGGCCCTTGCGATAGAAACACGTTGTTGTTCACCTCCTGACAGTTCATGTGGGAATTTATATCCCTTGTGCGTTAGTCCGACGCGTTGAAGAACTTCATCAATCCTTTGCTCGATCTCTTTCTTTGACTTCCATCCCGTGGCTTTTAAAGAAAATTCGAGATTTTTGCTGACTGTCCTGTCGGTGAGAAGACCGAAGTCCTGAAAAACAATTCCCAGTTTTCTTCTGAGCTTATGTACGTTTTTTCTTGTCAATGAAGACAAATCCATGCCGCAGACGTTCCCAGTGCCGCTTGCAATATTAAGATCTCCATAAAGTGCTCTAAGAAGGCTAGATTTTCCGCTCCCGGTTTTCCCAATGAGATATAGGAACTCACCTTGACCAATCTCTAAATTGACATTGTTTAATACGACGTGTTCCTTTTGATTTAGAGAAACATCTCGTAGGTTAACGAATGGCGAGTCTGACACTGTTGTAGCTGTTAGGTTAATCTAAATTGAAGATTGATGGGTCAATCTCAGGATTAACTGAAATAGAGCCAATACGTATTGCCATGGTTTGCGTTCCTGCAACGGTTACAATCTCCATGGGAAATATAAATCCTTCTCCAAGATCGAAGTAGTTTTTGAATTTTGTTGTGACAGTCATGGGACCATCCTCACCCTCCGTGATTGATTTTGTGAAAGAGAGTGTTTTGGAGCTGAGGTCAAAATATCCAGTCATATTTATCGCTTCATTGCTGTCATCACTGCCACAACATGTGAATTGAATCACATGGTATTTGCTTCCATTCATTTCCTCTACACCGATAAGTTCAGAATTGATCCCATTTTCATCTGCGTGAAGAAGGAACAAGGGGTCAAGTTCTTCCCATTGAGCGCTTAATAATTCGTTGTCGGTGGTCGCAACACGATTCCCCATTTGTGATGCATAACCGCCATTGTCATTGACCACGCTTGTCATCACTTCTTGGCCGCTCATTGTGAATGATGTTCGCGCCCCTCTTTTATTTTTTTTATAGGATGCAGTATGCGTGAAGCCTAAAGTCATGCCGCCCCCCATTTCCATAGATCCAGAGCGAAGTACACCACTGAGCTTCGAAATGGCTTTAATACCTCCTAAGGCCTTGTAGTGGGCCTTGATGACAGATTCAGCAGTAACACCGTCCTGAGCTGAAGAAAGTTCTATCAGAGGTTTTCCGTATGCATCAAAAAACTCTACCGTGCCATTGGTCGCAAACTTGGCGAGTGATTCGGCGACACTTTTGTTCCCGACACATGTAATATGTAACTGGTCGGGGTGGAGGTGGTTTTTTGCAACGCGCTGGACATCTTCTATTGTCACTGCGTTGAGTTTTTCTAAATAGGTGAGGTAATAATCCGCTGGCAAATTGTACCGTTGAATGTTCAGTGCAAATCTTGCAGCGGTATTGGGGTTTTCAAGTGAACGCGCAAAACTCCCCGTCATATAATTCTTGGTGACCGCAAAAGAAGCGCTGTCAACGGCTTCGGTCGTCATGCGGCGTATCTCATAAAGAAACTCAA
>CAJQPF010000124.1 GCA_905480095.1 uncultured Flavobacteriales bacterium | reverse complement strand
CAGCAAAAAGCGCCGGTGCAGACGTCACGCATGTCGATGCAATCCGACAAGTCATTGATTGGACACGCGTGAATATGGAATTGAGTGGTTTGACCGGAATCCGATGGGTCGTCGAGGATGCGCTGAAGTTTCTTCGCCGTGAAGTAAAGAGGGGGAACAAATATTCTGGCGTGGTGCTCGATCCTCCGACATGGGGCCTTGGTCCAAAAAACGAAAAATGGAAACTTGAGCACAGCTTAGTAGAAATCGTTGAGCTCGTGTCACAAGTGGTCGAGCCCGACGGGTTTATCGTGATGAATACCTATTCTGGACTTCCTCCCTCTACACTTGAGACACTTTGGCGCAGGGTGTTGCCAAATGCTTCCACTGAATGTGGGGAGCTTTGTTTACAGGGGCGTGATGGTCATTTGCTTTCCACAGGTTCTTTGATACGGGTCGAACTATAGCCAATCATTCAGATGTCAGAAATTGAAAAGTACGAGAAGGCAAAGAAGGTTCTTCTGGGGTTAAGACTCGCGACGGATGAGAAATGGGCCAAGCTTTGCGAAAGCAACATCAACTCGATTCTAAATGATCACGCCTGGTGCGAGCAGAAAGCCGCATCAAATGCCATCAGTGTCATCACCAAGTTCCCGATGCACACGGACTTGGTAGAAGCGCTCACGAAGATTGCAATTGAAGAGCTCGAGCATTTCGATATGGTACGCGCGAAAATGAAAGACAGAGGCGTGAAGCTTCAGTACGAATGCAAGGACAATTACGTGGGAGAGTTATATAAGTATATGTTGAGTGAGGGCGGGTCAAAAGAAAATCAACTCGTAAGCAGGATGCTTTTTTCTGCGATGATCGAGGCGCGTAGTTGTGAGCGATTCCGTCTTTTGGCAGAGAAACTTACCGATCCTGACCTCGTTAAATTTTATAGGGAATTAATGATCTCTGAAGCCCACCACTACACCACCTTTCTGAAATTCGCACGAAAATATGGGGGCGACATCGATGTCGATGCGAGGTGGCAGAAATTTCTTGATTTCGAAGGAGAAGTCATCAAACGATACGGGATTGTAGAAACCATGCACGGATAGCTTCTGCCCTTCTATTTAACTCCCCAGCGTCCATCTTAATCCAGCATAAGTCATTCGGCCCAGAATAGGTCCGTAAACAAGGCTGGCGTCAAAATTCTCAAGGTCTAGCCCTCCAGCATTCGTGCCGGCAATGGGTGACATCTGCTTCACGTTTGTCAGATTTTCCACCCCGAAATAAAACTCTAGGTTTCCAGGGTAAATTTGAGTGAATTGAAGGTTGACCTGGGTGAATGAAGGTGAGACACTTGGATGCATTGACGCCATGCCTCCTGGAACTGGAAGCGCCTGAGGCCCCACCCATTGTACGGTGGCATCAATTCTGGTCTGGTAGCCTTCTTTTGACGCTTTGCTCGCATAACTCCATTGGGTAAACGCTCTGTGCTTAGATACATATGGGTCTTGCAGCATTTCAAAACCATTCCCTGCATCAAAATCACCTGAAGCATAGCCTGTGACCGCATCCACCCATCTATACGCAGCCCTGATATCTAATCGCCTGTGAAAAGACCAATCGAACTCCAACTGAACCGTCGTTGAGCTTGAGCGAGACGGGTATCCGCCAGAGTTATTCAGATTGTAGATACTTACCTCGTGTGGAGAATTGTACAGATCTACAACGATTCTGTTGTCAAAATTGGTGAAGTAACCGTCCAAAGAAAGGGAAGCATCTCTCGAGTTGAGTCGAAATTTAGACACCAGGTTCAACCCCAAGTTCGTCGCTACTTCTGGAGCCAAATTTTCTTGAATATCCCAGCGTCTGTTGCTCGCCCAAGATCCCAGTTGTTCCATAAACACATTTGCCGTTCGGAACCCACGGCCTGCCACGAGTTTGATAGATGTCTCCTCAGCAAGTGAATAACGAACATGCAAACGAGGTGAGGCAAAATTCCCATAAAGGTTGTGGTGGTCTCCTCTTAGTCCGGCAACAACCACCAAGCGCTCTCCTGCGGTCCAGGTGTATTCAAAGAAGGCCCCTGGTACAATTTCTGTACGAGAAATCGTGTCATTTTCACTGTCCCACGCGTCGAATTCCGCACCCCATGTGCCGATCTCATTAAAATCGTCATACACAAAACTAACGCCGGTGGTAAATTTGTGATCCGTATTGTTAATGATGCCAGAAAAGAGGGCGTTGCCTCTAAAATAATCTTCAGTGCCCTTATAGCTCCTGTTGCCGAACTTATGTTCTTGCGTATGCGTCGATGCAAAAAATTGAGTTCCTATCGATTGCCAAGATTTTGTCGGGAATACAAATCCCGTTTTTGCCGAAGCTTCAAATCTTGAAATCTTGGTCGCTGCCGTCCAAGCTGATGATGAATCTGTGTTTTCTAAATAGGGTTTTAAAAGACTAAACGGGGAATCCGAATCTGAGTAAGCCGAGGATTGACCTGCGAGCCTGTTCATCATGACAGAAGAAATAGTATACTCACCTCGAATGCCTCTGTCTCCACGAAACTTCCACTCATTCCTTAAGACAAGGTCGCGCTTGAGAGGTGTGTCGAGAAAAGTGTCGTTATTGCGGTCATTGATCGCAGTGCCTAGCTCGGCGTGGGACAAAAGAGCTGTGCTCCAACGCCTGTTTACTTGATGGCGACTCACGTGATTCCATTCCAGTCTTCCATCACCACTTACATAAAGATTAATGTGAAGAGGCTCTGCATTTTCAGGGTTTCGCATCGCGACATTGATTTGGCCTGTGATGCTTTCATAGCCATTGATGACCGACCCTGTTCCTTTTGAAATAGAAATGTTATCTATCCAAGGCCCAGGAATAAAAGACAAACCTTGTACCACATTTAACCCCCGTGGTCCCGGAAGGTTGTCAACGAGAAGCTGCGTGTATTTTCCATCTAAACCCAACATGCGAATCTGACGTGTCCCAGTAACGGCGTCTGTAAAAGAGGCATCAACAGAAGCGTTCGTTTCGAATGCTTCACTTAAGTTGCAACACGCTGCTTTTGCAAGTTCTTTCCTGTTAAGCTGCTGGATATTTAAGGGGTCGAGAAGAGAAATAGATGTCGTGGAACGATTGGTTTCTACCTGAGCCTCTTTTAAAGAAACACCAGGCTCAAGCGGGATGTCCAAATAATCCCAGCCCGTATAGACAAGGCCAACTGTTTTATATCCTATCATACTTACCTGCAATGTGTCCCCGAGATTGAGGGCGGGTAGCTTATAAAACCCAAATTGGTCAGTCATTGTACCCACCGTGGTTCCTTTCCAAACCACTGTTGCCCCTGGAAGAATGTCATATACAGCCTCACCTTCATGTTCGCCTTCTGCGTGGTCATGCCCAATATGAGATTCCGGTGCAAGAACTTTGCCTTTGACTTGCTTCTGTGCAGTGAGATTTGGCATCGCAAGCCAACTGACAAGAAATACGAGTAAGTATCGGTGTTTTAAAAATTGCATTTTACTCTCAAAAGGGGTTTCCTCCTATAAATACATCAGCGACTAGTGCTCGTGATCGCCAGAACATTTGTTTGTTGCTGATTTGTCCCTGTACTTACAGCATCCATGAAGATTAGCATAGGCTTCATCTGAAGCTTTAATCAAGCCTGTATCGTGACCGACATTCACTGCAAGTCGGTGAACATCAAGGATGTCAGGAAAATGTTTCGTTTTATAAACGACGTGAAGCTTGTGAGACTCGAGATCATAATCAGCAATCACGATGCCTTTAACATCATACGCCTGTTCAATCCGTGTTTCGCACATCCCGCATACTGCGTCGACTTCAAACGTGACATCTGCTTTTTTCTGAGCTGAAATATTAGGGGCCAAAAACAAGGCGAATACCACAAATAGTAAATTCTTCATGCTACAAATTAAGTTACAAATGCCATAAAATTAACATCAGTAACAATTCTTATGAAAAACTAACGTCTACTTTGACGTCAAGTTTGAGGAAAGAAAGGCTCTATTCATACGCGCAATATTGGTAATACTTATGCCTTTTGGGCACTCGACTTCACACGCTCCAGTATTTGTACAATTACCGAATCCCTCTAGGTCCATTTGATCTACCATACGAATCACACGCTGCTTACTTTCCGGCTTTCCCTGAGGCAGAAGAGACAACTGGCTCACCTTCGCTGACACAAAAAGCATCGCAGATGAATTTTTACACGTAGCGACACATGCCCCACACCCTATGCAGGTTGCCGCATCAAACGCTTCGTCCGCATCATGTTTGGGAATGGGAATGGCATTTGCATCAATGGTCTCCCCTGACGTGTTCACAGAAACATACCCTCCTGCTTGAATAATCCTGTCAAATGAACTTCGATCCACTGAAAGATCCTTTATGACAGGGAATGCCGCTGATCGCCAGGGCTCGACATGGATTGTTTCGCCATCCTTAAACGAACGCATATGAAGCTGGCAGGTCGTTACATTTCTTCCTGGCCCGTGCGCTTCTCCATTGATAAACATTGAACACGAACCGCAGATGCCTTCACGACAGTCGTGGTCAAAAGCGAAAGGCTCCTTTCCCTCACGGATTAAGTTGCCATTCAGAACGTCCATCATTTCGAGAAATGACATGTCTCCTGATACCTCGGTCATCTTATGCGTTTCCATAGCCCCAACGTGATTAGGACCTTTCTGCCGCCATATTTTTAGAGTAATATTCATAATGATTTACTTGTAGCTTCTCTGTTTGAGCTCAATGTTATCGTACACCAAATCTTCCTTGTGAAGCTTGGCTTCAGAAGGGGTTCCTGTATATTCCCAAGCGGAAACGAACGTGTAGTTCTCGTCATCGCGAAGCGCTTCTCCATCAGGTGTTTGAGACTCCTCTCGGAAGTGGCCTCCGCAACTCTCAGCGCGCGTTAGCGCATCGAGACACATTGCCTCTCCCAACTCTAGAAAGTCTGCGAGTCGTGTTGCTTTTTCAAGCTCAGGATTGAACGCATTCTCCGATCCAGGAACAAGAACATTGGAATGGAACTCCTTTCTTAATTCTTGAATCTCCGCTATCGCCTCCTTCAGTTGTTTCTCGTTACGGGCCATGCCACATTTTTCCCACATAATCAGTCCTAACCTGCGGTGGAAATCATCTACTGGTGTGTCTCCGTTATTTGAAATAAGGGCTTGTATTTCATCTTTCACTTTCTTTTCTGCTGCATCAAACTCCGCTGTCTCAGTAGAGATTTTACCTGTTCTAATGTCGTCCGCCAAATAATCTCCAATGGTATATGGGAGGACGAAATAACCATCTGCAAGCCCTTGCATCAACGCCGAAGCTCCGAGACGATTTGCTCCGTGATCTGAAAAGTTTGCTTCTCCTGCAGCGAAAAGCCCAGGCACAGTTGTCATTAAATTATAATCGACCCAAAGCCCACCCATGGTATAATGAACCGCAGGGTATATCATCATAGGCGTCTCGTATGGATTGTCGTCCGTAATCTGCTTGTACATATCAAAGAGATTCCCATACTTCGACTTGATCACTTCTCGGCCCAACTCGACAATCGTTTCGTCCGACGGGTTTTGTATGCCTCTTGTAAGTGCTTCTGTTTTTCCATAACGTACAAATGCACTGGCAAAATCAAGATAAACAGCATGCCCTGTTTTATTGACACCAAATCCAGCATCACATCTCTCTTTTGCTGCTCTTGAAGCAACATCTCTGGGGACCAGGTTTCCAAAAGCAGGGTATCTCCGCTCGAGATAGTAGTCTCGTTCTTCTTCTTTAAGGTCTGTTGGAAGCTTGGATCCGTTAAGTATCGCTTCAACATCATCTTTAGATTTCGGCACCCAAATCCTTCCATCGTTCCTGAGCGATTCAGACATCAAAGTGAGTTTGGACTGATAATGTCCACTCACAGGGATACAGGTTGGGTGTATTTGAGTAAAACATGGATTTGCAAAAAATGACCCTTGTTTATGGGCTCTCCAAGCTGCCGAAACGTTCGATCCCATCGCGTTTGTACTCAGGTAAAACGCGTTTCCATAGCCTCCTGAACAGAGAACCACGGCGTGGGCGCTGTGCCTTTCAATCTCTCCTGTCACAAGGTTTCTTGCGATAATCCCTCTGGCTTTTCCATCAACCTTGACAACCTCCATCATCTCATGTCGGTTGAGCATTTCTACTTTTCCTTTTGAAATCTGTCTAGAGAGTGAGGAATATGCACCCAGTAAGAGTTGTTGACCGGTTTGGCCTTTTGCATAAAACGTACGTGAGACTTGCACGCCACCAAAAGATCGGTTGTCAAGTAATCCACCATATTCACGGGCAAAAGGAACGCCCTGGGCAACACATTGATCGATAATATTGCTGCTCACCTCAGCAAGTCTATGCACATTGGCTTCTCTTGATCGATAATCACCCCCTTTTACTGTATCGTAAAACAAACGATAAACTGAATCACCATCATTTTGGTAGTTTTTTGACGCATTAATACCACCTTGGGCAGCAATAGAGTGCGCACGGCGAGGCGAATCTTGGAAACACAGTGATTTAACGTTGTACCCCAGTTCAGCAAGAGAAGCTGCAGCTGAAGAACCCGCCAGACCTGTGCCTACAACGATAATATCTATGTCTCTCTTATTTGCAGGGTTAACAAGTCGGATGTTATCCTTATGCTTGTTCCACTTTTCTGCAAGCGGTCCTTCTGGAATTTTAGAATCTAACATTGTTTACGACTGGATAATAAAGAGGTAAATAGGAAGAGAGGCAAAACCAGCAGGAATGAGTATGCTGAACGCTTTCCCTACAAAATTGATCACAGGGGTATAAGTCGGATGGTTGATTCCCATGGTTTGGAAAGCACTTTGAAAACCATGGTTTAAATGGAACGCCATAGACAGCATTGCAAAAACATACAGCCCCGTCATCACAGCTGCGAGGTTGTTAATCGCTGGGTTAAAGAAGTCCACTGTGACTGAATGAAGATCCTTCACCCCGTCAACGATTTCAATATCTCCGAAATGCATGACATACCAAAAGCTTTGCATGTGAGAAACAAGAAAGACCAAAAGAATAGTCCCTAAAACCGCCATATTTCTACTTGCCCAACTTGAATTTAAATTTCCCTTCTCCACAACGTATTTAACTGGACGTGCCTTGCGGTTCTGAATCGTGAGAACGAAACCGTCGACAATATGAAATATGATGCCCGCATATGTAAGATATGACAGCACTTTAACGAGTGGGTTCGTGGTCATAAATTGTGCGTAGTTGTTGAAGGCTTCTCGACCTTCTTCACCTCCAACGAACAACTGTAAGTTGCCCAAAAGGTGTCCAACTAAAAAAAGACAGAGGAAGAGGCCAGTCAGCGCCATTATGTACTTCCTTGAAAGAGAACTTTTTAGTATTCCTGTTTTACTCATGTTCATTCGTATAATCGCCTATAAAGGTACACGGAGGAAGACCGACAACCAACGAATTGACACATATAAAAGTTATAAAAAAGGAGGGCCCACCTGCATAAGCCCTCCTGTCCGATCATGCTTCTTCGGGTTTCTTATCCAACATGAGAAGATCACTGGCCACCACTTCGGTGATATACCTTGTCTTACCCTCGCTATCGTCATAAGTCCGATACATGAGTCGGCCTTCTATGGCAATCTCTGCTCCCTTTTTTAAATATTGACTCATAATCTCCCCAAGAGAGCCCCACGCCACAACATCGTGCCATTGGGTTTTCTCTATTTTATCGCCTTCGCCGTTGCGATATGATTCATTTGTCGCTATCGAAAAGTTAACTTTTGATTTCCCATCATCGAAGTTGATGGTCTTAGGGTCTTGCCCTAGCCTGCCAATTAATTGGACTTTGTTACGTAATGCATTCATTGTATTTTGTTTTAACTGTCACAAACTTCAAGCTTATAATCATTCCTTTTTGAGAGAGTTTACATATGAAGCGCCATAGTTGATGGTTGTTTCGAAAAAAGGTAATTACCTTCGCAATCTGGTATTAAGATCCCGCTATGAACTCAAAAAAAGTACGTGTACGATTTGCGCCGAGTCCTACTGGACCGCTTCACATGGGAGGTGTGAGGACTGCGCTATACAATTATCTATTTGCGCGTGCGCATGGGGGTGTTTTTATTCTGCGAATTGAGGATACAGACCAAACCCGATATGTCGAAGGCGCGGAAGATTACGTACGTGAAGCTTTAAAGTGGTGTGGACTTGATATCGATGAAGGTGTTGTTGCTGGAGGAGCGTTCGGACCTTACCGTCAAAGTGAGCGAAATCATTACTACAGTGAAGCCGTTAAGCTCCTTCTCGTCTCAGGATATGCCTATATGGCATTTGACACGCCAGAGGAACTTGATGCGTTGAGAAAAAAAGCGGAATCTGAAAAGACCGTCTTTCAATACGACGCTTTGACAAGAAACCAATGCAGAAATAGTTTGTCGCTTCATCACGAGGAGGTTGAAAAACTTATCGAAGCCGAAACACCATATATCGTTCGTTTTAAGACGCCAGACATCGCAGAAGATATCGTCTTTCGCGATGAAATAAGAGGTGAAATACGGGTGTCTAGTCGGATTGTGGATGACAAAGTCCTTGTGAAATCTGATGGGTTGCCCACTTATCATTTGGCAAACATTGTTGACGATCATAAGATGGACATCAGCCATGTCATTCGCGGGGAAGAATGGCTCCCAAGCGCACCGCTTCATGTGATGCTTTACAAAGCGTTCGGGTGGGAGGTTCCCAAATTTGCACATCTTCCACTCATCTTAAAGCCTGAGGGGAATGGAAAACTCAGCAAACGAGATGGCGATGCTGGAGGCTTTCCGGTATTTCCGATCGAGTGGAAAGATCCGAAAAACGGGAATATATCCAGTGGTTATCGCGAACAAGGGTACGATCCGAGGGCATTCCTAAATATGATTCTAATGCTTGGATGGAATCCTGGAGACGCGCGTGAAATGTTTTCAATCGAAGACGCAGCAAAAATATTCTCTCTAGAAAGAGTCGTGAAATCGGGAGCGCGTTTCAGTCCAGATAAAGCGAGATGGTACAACGAACAGTACCTCAGACTTGAGTCTCCTGCCGAACTTGCGGAATCATTTGTCAAGCTCGCTTTGGATAAGGGGATTTCGCTAAGTACAAAAGATGCTGAAGATATTTTGAAGATGATGCTTGATCGCATTTCCTTCTTGAAGGATGTTTTCGAGGCTCCGTGGATTTTCAAAGCTCCTTCACCGGAAGACTATGACACGAAAATGGTGCGCAAAAAGTGGAAGCCAGAAACCGCATCATACATGTCTGAACTCAAGGAAATGCTTGAAACAGTATCCCCCTTTAACGCGACAGAAATTGAATCGCGTTTCAAAAGACACCTTGAAGAAAAAGAATTGGGGTTTGGCCAAGTTTTACTGCCCTTTCGACTTGCTTTAACAGCTTCTGGTGGCGGACCTTCTATGTTTGATTTTGCTGAACACCTCGGTCTGGAAAAAACGCTTGAAAGGCTCACAAATGGCGTGGCCGAAATTGAGAAAATAAAAGCAGCATGAGTGCCGAAAAGATAGAATTCATTGAAGTAAATGGCCTGCGTTTTCACTCATACCATGGATGTATGGCCGAGGAGACGAAGATTGGAGGGGAGTATCGGGTCGATGTGCGATTGGGTGTGAATATGCGTTTAAGTAGCACGTCTGACAAATTGGTTGACACAATCGATTATTGCAGTGTTCACCGCATCGTGGCTGATGAAATGAAAACACCCTCAAAATTAATTGAACACGTGGGAAGGAGAATCCTTGAATCACTCAAAAACAAACTGGTCCTTGCAAGCTCGATCGAACTCAAGTTGACCAAATTCTCGCCACCCATAGATGGGGACTGTGAATCGGTGGCGGTCGTTATGCACGCCTGATTTATCTCTTCAGTTCAGAGAGACATCTCTGGCACCACTTCCGGCAAGATTAACGCACCGTCAGTCGCGTTCACGATTTCTTCTACTGTCACTCCCGGAGCACGTTCCACTAAGTGAAAAGCGCCATTTTTAATATCCAGAACAGCCAAATTCGTCACGACACGCTTGACACAACCCACCCCTGTCAAAGGAAGTGAACATGTGGGAAGAAGTTTAGATTCTCCAGCGCGATTTGTGTGCATCATCGCCACGACAATATTCTCTGCGCTCGCCACCAGATCCATTGCTCCACCCATGCCCTTGACCATTTTACCTGGGATTTTCCAGTTGGCAATATCTCCATTGGCACTTACCTCCATCGCCCCTAAAACGGTGAGTTGCACATGTTGACCTCGAATCATTGCAAATGACGTCGCGCTGTCAAAAAACACCGCCCCTGGAAGCGCTGTAATCGTTTGCTTGCCTGCATTAATAAGGTCGGCATCTTCTGTTCCTTCGATGGGAAAAGGACCCATACCCAGTATGCCATTTTCAGACTGAAATTCTACATCCAGTCCTTCGGGAATATGGTTTGCGACAAGCGTCGGTATGCCTATCCCCAAGTTCACATACTGACCGTTTTGTACTTCCTGTGCAATCCTTCTTGCGATTCCGTTTTTATCAAGCATCTTATTTGTTTTGGCTCACCGTCCGTTGCTCAATTCTCTTTTCATAAGACCTCCCCTGAAAAATTCTTTGGACAAAAATTCCCGGCGTATGAATTTCATTTGGGTCTAGAGAGCCCAAAGGCACCAGCTCCTCCACTTCGGCAACAGTTATCTTCCCTGCCATCGCCATCATGGGGTTAAAGTTTCTTGAGGTGGCTTTGTAAATTAAATTCCCAGAAGTATCCCCCTTCCAAGCTTTCACAAAAGCAAAATCTGCGGTTAGCGCAGACTCCAAAATATGTGGCTTTCCATTAAACTCACGGACCTCCTTCCCTGCTGCGACTTCAGTACCATATCCAGCAGGGGTATAAAAAGCGGGGATCCCAGCACCGCCTGCTCGGCATCGTTCGGCAAGTGAGCCTTGAGGGATAAGGTCGACTTCGAGCTCGCCCGACAACATTTGACGCTCAAACTCCTCATTTTCGCCGACATAAGAAGAAATCATTTTCCGGATCTGAGACTTCTTCAACAGTTTTCCCAAACCGAAATTATCTACACCTGCATTGTTTGAGATACATGTCACATCCTTGACGCCTAATCTGACCAATTCTTCGATACAATTTTCTGGAATACCACAAAGACCAAACCCACCAAGCATAAACGTCATCCCATCTTTTACATCTTTACAGGCTTCATCTACACCCTTTATTTCTTTTGAAATCGCCATTCTATTTCTTTTCGAGTATTAATTAAAAAGGTCTGAATCGTCGAACCCATCAGAGTCGAAGGTATGACCTTTTATAGATGCTTGCTCCTTGCAATCTAACGTATCTGCGCCAAGCGATTCTGGTCTTGTAAATTCTTCCCTTGAAAGTGCCACTCCCTCATCATCGTATGTCTCTTTCATAAAGAACCCATAGATGGGGAGCGCTGTATTTGCCCCTTGCCCATAGCGGGTTGAAGAGAATCTTATCGTGGGGTCTTGCGCGCCAACCCAAACCCCGGTAACCAAATCAGGTGTTAGCCCCATAAACCAGCCATCTGTATTGTTTTGCGTTGTGCCTGTTTTTCCTGCCATCGGAAATTTAATTCCGTCATAATCTCTTTTGTCCGAATCGTAACGCAGTCGAATCCCCGTTCCCATCCGTTTCTGTAGCTCTTCGTTCCACGAACCGTCCACAACACCTTGCATCATTCTAATGACTTTATAAGATGTAAGCTCATCTAGTCCCTGTCTCATCTCTTGATTGGGCTCATAAATGGTGTTGCCATATCTGTCCTCTACCCTGACTAAGAATGTAGGTTCAATATAAACCCCGCCATTTACGAGGGAAGAGTTTGCGGCAACCATCTCCTTTAAAGTGAGCTCCGCAACGCCAAGTGCAATTGAAGGCACGTTGGGAATGTCACTTTTTATCCCTAAAGCATGTGCCAACTTGATGACTCTGTCCGTCCCCAAATCCTTAATGATCTTGGCTGTTATTGTATTCATAGAATTTGCCAGTGCATATTCTAAAGTCACGATTTCACCATATTTCATAGATGAATTTTCTGGACACCATCTCGGAGGGTCGTAACCCTCTGGAAGGTCAATACACGTCACATGATTTGGCAATTCATCACAAGAGTTCATCCCCATCCTCAAGGCTGTGGCGTAAACAAATGGTTTGAAGGTTGACCCCACTTGTCGTTTACTTAAATCTACATTGTCATACTGGAAAAACCGGTAGTCAATACCACCCACCCAAGCTTTAATGTGACCCGATGAAGGTTCTATTGCAAGCAGACCAGCGTGCAAAGTCTTTTTGCGATGAATAATGCTGTCCATAGGTGTGAGCACGGTATCGATTGGACCCGCGTGACTGAAAACTTTCATTTTTACGGGTTGATGCATGGATTTATCGAACGCCTCCTTACTGAGGCCCATCCAAATATGACCGCATCCTTTTTTATCTGGCTCACATTTAAAGCCTTTGTCACCATTTTCAAAACGGTAATCTTTAATGTAAAAAGCGGGTCTGTTGCATCCAGGGCAGAGCTTCCCATTCGCTTTTTTATATCTGTCTGAATCTCTTGTAGCAATGCCTAAAATGGTTTGCTTTGCCGAAGGTTCTATGCCGTCATAAAAGGGATAGGTCGCCTTATCCCTTTTTGCAAGGTCATTTTCAAAAGAAGCTTGTAATTCCCCCCCAAGATGTGTGCTAACTGCGTTTTCTGCATATTTCTGGAGACGGCTATCTACTGTTGTGTGCACCTGAAGTCCGTCGCGATAGATACTATATGGGGAGCCATCAGCTTGACAAATTACGTAACTCCCGTCTCTGTTTTTTTCAGAGAAAATGCGTTTTAACTTGGCGCGTAATCGCTCTCGAAAATACGGAGCAGCACCTTCGTCGTGACTTACTTTCTGATAGCTCAAAGTAATGGGCAAAGCCTTGAGCGAATCAGATACTGACGCTTCGAGATAACCGTATTTCTGCATTTGGTTGAGGACAACATTCCGACGCTTAGTCACAAGTTCCATCCTTCGTAATGGGTTAAAAAGGGCACTGTTCTTTAACATCCCCACAAGCATCGCGCACTCCTCAACCTTCAAGTCAACCACCTCCTTGTTAAAATAAATGTTAGAGGCACTTCGAATGCCGACAGCTTGATTTAAAAAATCATAGCGATTCAAATACATCGTCATGATTTCACCTTTGGTATAGTGATGTTCTAGGCGTGATGCAATAATCCACTCTTTGGGTTTTTGAAGCAGCGCTCTTTCAAAAAAAGTCGTTGATTCGTACTCTTCCGTAAAGAGTAATTTTGCAAGTTGCTGAGTGATCGTTGACCCTCCTCCACGTTTCCCTAAAAAGGCGATTGCACGACCTAATCCATAGAAATCCACCCCAGCATGATTGAAGTATCTCACATCTTCTGTAGAGATCAGTGCTTCTTTAAGGTGGCTTGGCAAATCTTCATACCTGGCCTCAGATCGGTTTTCTTTGTAATAACTCCCAAGGACTTTACCGTCCGTTGTGTAAATCTTTGTTGCAAGGTAAGTGCTCGGGTTTGCAAGCGTCTCTGTATTTGGAAGGTCTCCTGTTAAGGCAACCATGACAAGCGCCCCTATCCCTATAAGGGGGCTTAATCCTGCTAAAAATAACAACACTTTCCAAAGTGTGTTTCTGGGTTTTGATTGCTCACTCATAGATCTGCAATATGCACACAACGGAGGTGATTATTTCACAAATTCACATCCTTTGTCAGCATCGAAACGTGGAAAGCTATCTTTGCCGCCATGATCGCACTGATAAAAGGACTACAACTCCTCCTAAGCCTCTCCCTCCTGGTCGTTCTGCACGAGCTAGGTCACTATCTCGCAGCACGTTATTTCAAGACTCGCGTAGAAAAGTTTTACTTGTTTATGAATCCTGGATTCTCGCTTTTTAAAAAGCAAATTGGAGAAACCGAGTGGGGTATCGGCTGGCTTCCCCTGGGAGGCTACGTGAAGATAAGTGGGATGATCGACGAGAGTATGGACAAGGAGCAGATGAAACTGCCACCAAAACCATGGGAATTTCGTTCTAAGCCAGCTTGGCAAAGACTGATCATCATGCTTGGTGGAATCATTATGAATTTAATTGTTGGATTCCTTATTTATAGTATGGTATTGCTTGTTTGGGGCGAAACTGTGCTCCCCAATAAGTACCCTGTAAACGTAGATTCCAGACTGGAAACTTACGGGTTTCAGAACGGGGACAATGTCATTTCATTCAATGGTGCTGAGTTAGAAACATTCCAAGATCTTCGACGTACTCCGTTTTTTGAATCAGTGACTGAAGCAACCGTGATACGTAATGGCAATGAAGTAGACCTTGCGTTTGACACAGAGTTAGGTCAAATCCTTGTCAACCAAGGCATCCGCAGGCCGTTTTCTCTTCAGGTTCCATCATTGGTGGACAGTATTATTCCCAACTCTCGTGCAGCCACGGCGGGCCTGTTGCCTGGCGATATGATTATTGCTGTAGATGAAGTCAAGACGGGAAGTCAATTGATGACCGTCAACGCATTAGAGCGCAGACCCAATTCCCCGATTCTGTTATATGTGGAACGTGAAGGCGTAAATGTGACGCTCCCTGCAATGACTGACACAGCAGGTCATCTCGGATTTGTCTTTGCAACACCCGCTTCTTTTACCGATCTTTTTGTGCAAGATGAAATAACATATACATTAGGTGAAGCATTCGTGAGTGGATTCTTCCTCGCAGGCTCTACGCTACAAGACTATGCCCTTTCTCTGCGATTTCTAGCTTCCAAAGCTGGCGCCTCACAAGTCGGTTCACTGGTCACATTTGGAAGCATCTTTGACGGTGAATGGAACTGGCTCGTGTTCTGGCGGAACACTGCTTTTTTATCCCTCATCTTGGCCTTCATGAATCTGCTGCCTATTCCTGCACTCGATGGTGGGCATGTCGCATTTCTACTGTATGAAATGGTTGCCAGGAAACCTGCCCCTGAGAAAGTCATGGAGGTTGCACAAGTCATCGGAATCACATTATTGCTTGGTCTGATGGTATTTGCGCTGGGCAATGATTTCTGGAGGCTTTTCACTGGGGGCTTTAATTAATTACGCAAAACTTTTAATACAGAAAGTTATATCTTGGGCCTATGCTCAACTCTGTTCTGAAACTTTTCTCATTAGATGATATAGGAGCGTTTTCGTTGGTTATCGGCGGAAGCATAATTATTATCCTTTCTTACTTTGCGAACCTTCTTGCAAAAAGAACAAACATCCCGTCTGTTCTGGTGCTTATAGGCATGGGTGTACTGATCCGCCAGGGGTTGTCCGCTTTGGGGATGGAAGAGATTCCATATGAATCCCTCGCCCTAGAATTACTGGGCACTGTAGGGCTTATTTTCATTGTTCTTGAAGCTGCTCTCGATCTAGAATTGTCTGAGAAAAAACTACCGCTCATCCTGAAAAGCGCCTCTCTTGCTCTTGTTTCGTTAGGCGCAAGTACCCTCGGGATTGCCGCCTTGTTGTTTTACTCCCTTGGCTTGGCGTGGTTCACCGCTGTCGTTTATGCGATTCCACTTTCCATCATGAGCAGCGCGATTATTATCCCATCTGTAGGTGGACTTTCTTTGGAGAGAAAAGATTTCATGGTCTACGAAAGCACCTTCTCTGATATCTGGGGGATCATGGCATTTTATCTGGTTTTAGGAAACCAGGAAGCAACGGGGGCTGGCGAAGTCATTAAATCAATCGGGGTAAATCTAGGAGCATCTCTGATAATCTCTGTTGCTGTGAGTTATCTTTTGGTTTACGTCCTCCAAAAGATCACGAGTTCTGTCAAGCTATTCCTTTCTATTGCAGTGCTCATTTTAATCTATTCTATACAAAAGTTGCTTCACTTAAGTCCATTAATTCTTATTCTCATTTTTGGACTTATGCTTAATAATCACAAAATCTTCTTCGCCAATATTTTTAAGAATAAAGAAGGAGAGAGTTGGCTTGGAAGGCTCCTTAATGATGAAAAAATGGCGGGGTTACGTCACGATTTCCACCTGCTCACACTGGAGAGTGCGTTTGTAATCCGAACTTTTTTCTTCGTCCTGTTCGGTGCAACAGTCGTCCTTGCCTCTCTTACAGACATTGAAGTTTTATTCTATGGGTTAACAATCTCGGTCATTCTTTATGTGACACGATTTGTATTCCTGCGATTATTCAGACCTGAAGATCCTTTTTCGTTGTTATATATCGCTCCACGAGGCCTCATCACCATCCTTCTGTTTTTCCAAATTGGCTCAAACTACACTGAACTTGTCGACACATCGTTCAATGGTGGCATTCTGTTTGTTGTCATTCTTGTAACATGCATCATTATGACGCTATCATTAATTCAAAAAGGAAAAGGAATCGAACCTGTAGATGCAAATAATGGTCAGTATGTTCAACTCGAGGCTAAAGACGAGAATAGCAATCTCCCGGAAGACGCTCAACCATCTGAAGCGTCTCCAGAATAAAAAGTCGGGTGCGTATAATTTTAATATTTGTTTTAAGTTTTTGACTTAATTCAAACGCAGAAATTGTGTTCACGCTCACTTCTTTGTAAACCGATTTACATGGCTCTGGGATGCATTCTAGCGCAAAATCTATGTTCGCTTTCGCTGCCTTTTTTACGTCATTCATTTCATGTTTGGGCCTTTTCATAGCGGGGACTTCGTGATATAGTTTTCTCATCCATTGGGCCATTGTCTTAATGGCAAATCCTTTGTTCTCTGAGATGACACGTCTGTTCCCATCCCAGCGTTTCATATATGCATTGGGCGGTTGAAATGCGTACGTTGCCCGTCCATAGTCAAGGGCGAGTTTAAGCGAAATCATAGACCCCCCAGATTCTGGACTTTCAGCCAAAACTGTTCCAACACAAAGCCCCACTAAAATCCTATTTCTCGCGGCAAACATCCATTTCAAAACATTCGTGCCCGGAGGGTGTTCGGAAATCCATGCCCCCCCCTTGTCAAGGATTTCATGTGCCAGACGGACATTGCTTTTTGGATGAATTCGATCCAATCCGTGCGCAAAGACTGCAACTGATTTTAAGCCATAAAATACAGCAGCTTTGTGAGCGGATGTATCAATCCCAAGAGCCATGCCACTTACCAATGGGAAACCGTTCTGGGCCATTTGATCGACGGCCATTTCTGCAAATCTCTTTCCTTCTTCGCTACATTTTCGGGTGCCCACCACTGCTATGGCTTTGTCAATTTCTTGGGGAATTGTTCCTTTCACGTAAATCACGCCTGGCGCATCACAAATATTGCGGAGATTGAATGGATACTCCTTGCAGTGGCATGAAACAACTCTTGCCCCCAAAGTGGTGACTTGTTTATTTATCTCTTCCGCCCTTTGAAACAATGTGTGCCTCATGCCTTGAGGGATTGATTCAAAGGCTTTTTTTGGGGATCCGTAAATTTTTAACAAATCAGTAAGACCTTTCGGGCCCAAATTCTCAACCAATGTTAATGCAAGTAGAAAATGTACATGAGGTTTCATGAGGCAAACCTCTGCGATTTCAACATCTTTTTTTGGTGATAATTGATAAGCGTGATAGAAGAATTTATCAACGTATGTGAGATTTCCCCTTGAATGTATTTACTTCGACAAATGCAAAAGATCGTTTTCATCATTTGTTTGGCTTTCATGTCAACAGCAATAGGGGTTCAGGCCCAAACAGTTTCTGGGATTATCTACAACACCGCTGGAGAGCCCATTCCGGGATCATATATCACCAGTGGGACGAGTGCTGTCGCCAGTGGGTTTGATGGGAAATACACGCTCCAACTTTCACCAGGCACGCATACAATCTCATGTTCTTTTATAGGGATGGCCACACAAAGCAAAAGTTTCTCACTAAATGAAGGTCAGAATGTGGTTTGGGATGTGGTGTTAGAGACTGAAGCGCGCGTGTTAGATATGGCGGTTGTTTCTGCGGGACGTTTCGAACAAAGCGTGGCCGAAGTGACTGTTTCTCTTGAGATTTTACAGCCAGCGCTCGTAGAAAGTAAAGCAACCACCTCTTTGGAGTCTGCTTTAGAGCAAGTTCCTGGGGTAAGCATGGTAGACGGTGAGCCACAGATACGATCCGGAAGTGGGTTCAGTTATGGAGCGGGGTCACGCGTCATGGTTATGGTGGACGATTTGCCCGTTTTGAGTGGAGATGCTGGGCGCCCTTCATGGAGTTTCCTGCCCCTAGAAAACCTAGAGCAAATTGAGGTAATTAAAGGTGCAAGCTCTGTCTTGTAC
>CAJQPF010000123.1 GCA_905480095.1 uncultured Flavobacteriales bacterium | reverse complement strand
GAACTTTTCAACTTCGACACAGATTGTGACATTGGTTGATGATACTCCACCTGTCTTTACGAGTGTTCCAGAGAGCTACACGATCGAGTGTGATGAAACAATCACATACGCTGATGCTACCGCTGAGGATAACTGTTCTGGCGCAACTGTGAACGTAAGTGAGGTGATTACTCCTGGATCTTGTCCAGCGGCGTACACTATTGTACGTACGTTTACAGCGACTGATAACTGCGAAAACAGTTCTACTGCTACGCAGACAATCACAGTTGAGGATACAACTTCTCCAGTACTTTCAAACGATGCTGAGATGAGTATCTCATGTGATGATTATCCTAATGACGTGGTTTACGCTTCTGCTTCTGATAATTGTAGCGATGTAACGATTTCATTTGAAGACGTAGCAATTGAAGGAGGATGTGTTCTTCCAGTGGGCCAGTACGAGCGTACTTACACAGCGACTGATGCTTGTGGAAACACTTCAGAGTCTACTCAGTTGATTGTCCTAACGGATAATGTTGCCCCTGTGTTTACAAGTGTTCCAGCAGATTACTCATCTGAGTGTGATGTGGATCTTGTTTTAGAAGATGCGACTGCGACAGACAACTGTTCAGGTGCAACAATTTCATACTCTGAAGAAACCACTGCCGGCGCCTGCGATCAGGAATACACGTTGGTGCGCACATGGACCGCGACTGATGGTTGTGGTAACGCTTCTTCAGCGTCTCAGACAATTACAGTTGTCGACACGACTGCTCCACAGATCACAAATGCATGTGGTCTGCTCGATGGAGAAGTTGTTGAGGTTTGCTGTGAAGATCTATCTGGTTCGGTGACGATTCCAGCTGCTTGTGAGCTCACGTTCACAGACAACTGTGATGAGGATGCAAGTGCTTCTATAGTCGAGACATGTGTAGGCCCTAACTGTCCTACAGAGACTGTTGACAGCTGGTGTGACATTTTTGCTCCTGAAGCCTTGGCTGATGGTGAGACATGTGACAACTACACTTCACATGGTATGCGTTTATTCAATTTCTCAGGAAGTGAATTCTATCATACTCTAGATGGAAGGGTTGCGAACAATGCAGATGGCACACAGACGTACACGATGAATGTCGTTTCATTAGACAACGCCAACGCTGGTTGGGAAGTTACATTAAACTATGCAGCTGGTATGGATTGGGATGCTTGGAGCACTCAGCCTGGTTACCATAGCTACAAGAGTGATTGCGGTATAGGCGATCACACGACATGGTTGTACAGCACGATGATTGATGGTTCTGCTTCTGGTACTGGCGATTACGCAGGAAGTGAACTTTCTTTAAGTCACCAGCCTTCGAATGGTTACTTCGGCTTCCAAATTGGAGAAGGGGCAAACAATAAGAATGGTAACTACGGATTCTCAGGATGGATTTACTACTCAGGAACATTCCTCGATGAGGGAGTGATGGGTTCTGGAGACGTCTTCGGAGATCTTGATTGCTGCTTAGCGTACGATATTTCAAGAGACTACACAGTGAGCGATTGCGCAGGCAACGATACTTCTTTCGGATATACAATATCTGTGACTGGTGAGGCTTGTGATGTTGCTGACGGAGGTGTTATCGGAAACAATGGTGGTGATGATGCAAACAGTGGTTTAGTTACCCTTAAGGATCTCATCGTTATTGAGAGCTTGATGCCTAACCCTACCTCAGACAACAGTACGCTGATCTTTGAGACTGGGGACGATATCTCAGTGAACATTTCTCTTATGACGATGAGCGGTGCGCTTGTTCAGGACTTGTTCCAAGGCAACGTATTTGCAAACACACCTGTCACACTTGAGATTTCTACTGGTAATCTTGATGCGGGTATGTATCAGGTTCGTGTGAACTCAAGAGACTTCGTCGTGACGAAGAAGTTACTTGTAACGAACTAAGTTCTCGTAAAAAAGCGACAAGCTTAACATTATGAAATGAAAGCCGTCCCATTGTGGGGCGGCTTTCTTAATTTTGCACCATGGTCATATCACGACATCCCAGAGAGACTTTTTCGTCTACAACACGTTTAGTGCTTCCAAACGATACAAATACACTTGGAAATTTAATGGGGGGTAACCTCCTTCATTGGATGGATGTTGCTGCAGCTATCTCTGCGAATAGACATTGCAGGCGTGTAGTTGTTACAGCTGCGGTGAACAATGTGTCATTTCAGAAACCCATCAAGCTTGGTGAAATTGTTATCATTGAATCACAAGTGACCAGATCTTTTAAGTCTTCTATGGAAGTGTACCTTGAAGTCTTTGTAGAGAGCACGCTCACAGGTGTGAAGTCGAGATGTAATGAAGCGATGTATACATTTGTGGCCGTTGATCAACAAGGTGCACCTATAGAGGTGCCAAAAACGGTACCGGAGACGAAGGAGGAGGAGCAGAGGTTTGACGGTGCGTTGAGAAGACGTCAGTTAAGATTAATACTTGCGGGAAAAATGAAGCCTTCAGATGCGACTGAGTTGAAGGCGTTATTTATGTAGTTGCTCTGAGTTGAGTATCTGGGTCGCGGCATCGATGATGCGTGATGGAGAAACGTGCTGGATGCATAAATCCTGGCCTCTGCGAGTAAAACGGCATTTTGATCCGTGACGTGAACATGGTCTAGATCCACGGTCTTGAGGAAGGAGGATGATTGTTGCGGGGTGGGGTTGCCAAGGAGATAAGCCCAGAGATGGTCTTGTACACCCCCAAATAGAGATGAGAGGTATGTGAAGCGCTGAAGCGAGATGCATGGCTCCTGTATCACCACCAATGATGAGCTGCGTGTTTTCTATGATTGCTGCTGTTTCTTGAAGCGTCGTGATTCCACAGAATGAAGTGATTGCATGGTTTGGATTTGCAGAAATAAGCTTCGTAGCAATAGGGATAGAATCTGGTCCTCCAACAATTGCAACATGTATGTTCCGTGAAGCAAATGCATCACAAATTGTGAGAAGCGTGGACTCGGGGATGACTTTACCTATATGTGTCGCTCCTGGTGCAATTGTAATGTAGGCTTTTGGCAGCGCGTTGGAAGAAGCGATGGGTTTTGATGTGAGTGAACCCCAAGGATGTGAGGGGGTGGAGATGCCAAAAGGTTGAAGTACGTTGAGGGATCGTTCGACAAAGTGTTGTATCGGTTTTTTTCGAAGCCCCAGAACGAGCGCGAAACGTTGTATGGTTTGCTTGTTGACGTTGAACGTAAGGATGTTGAGTGCTTTAGACAGCGAGCGAGAGCGAACGTTTCCGTGTAAGTCAATGAGATAATCGAACTCAAGTGCTTGGAGCGTAGGGACAACTTCGCTGGTGGTGTTGTCAACCAAATGAATCACATTTAAGCCTGAGAGAAGATCTGCAGCGCCAGCAAATCGTTTTAAGGTCACAAAATCTATTCTGGATTCCGTGCCGTAATGTTCCCGAATGGCATGAATAACTGGTGCAGATAGAATAATATCTCCTATCGCACTAAATCTAACTATAAGAAATCGTGGTGCTTTCACTCCCCAAAGGTATACGCAGGTATCTTTGTATCTATGATAAGAAACAAAATACTTCTATTGGGTTCTGGTGAGTTAGGTAGAGAAGTTGTGATCGCCCTCCAGAGATTGGGGCAATATGTTGTGGCCGTTGACTCATATGCAAATGCGCCAGCGATGCAATTGGCAAACGACTTTGAAGTAATCAATATGCTCAATGGAGATGAATTAGATAGAATTGTTGCAAAACATGCACCTGATTTTATTGTTCCGGAAGTAGAAAGTATCCGGACAGAGCGGTTTTATGAATATGAAAAAATGGGATACAAAGTTATTCCATCTGCCAAAGCGGCTCATTTTACAATGAATAGAAAGGCCATTCGAGATTTGGCATCTGTAGATTTGGGTTTGAAAACAGCGAAGTATAAATATGCGGTTAATCTCGAAGAATTACAGGCGGGAGTTGCGTATGTAGGGATGCCGTGTGTTGTCAAACCTTTGATGTCGAGTTCAGGAAAGGGTCAATCTGTGATTAAGGTGGAGCGGGACATTAAGGATGCATGGGAGGTTGCGATTCAAGGCTCTAGGGGAGATTTAATGGAAGTCATCGTAGAAGAATTTATCGACTTTGATTATGAGATTACATTGTTAACCTTGACCCAAAATGATGGGAATACGATCTTTTGCGCACCGATCGGTCACAGACAAGCAAGTGGAGATTATCAGCAGAGTTGGCAGCCCAAAGCGATGTCATCTGGGGCGCTAAACACAGCACGAGAAATGGCAGGCAAGGTGACAGAGTCGCTTGGAGGGAGCGGGATTTGGGGTGTTGAGTTTTTTGTCGGGAAGGAAGGGGTTTATTTTTCCGAGCTGTCTCCCCGTCCTCATGACACAGGAATGGTGACGTTAGGAGGAACCCAGAATTATTCTGAGTTTGAACTTCATGCAAGAGCGATTCTAGGAATACCCGTAAAGGAAATAGCGCAAATTAGAAATGGTGCGTCCTCAGTGATATTGGCAGAAGATGAAGGGCGTGAATTCCCTGAATTTATAGGTGTTGAGAAAGCTGCGGGAGTGAAGGGTTCAGATTTCATTTTGTTTGGCAAACCTTCCACCAGACCAAACAGGAGAATGGGCGTTGCCGTTGCATTTGGAGAAGAAAATGTTGAAGATTTGGTGAAGAAAGCAAAAGGTGTGGCTGAGATGATCAAAGTGAAGTCATGCGATTAATAGATACACATACACATTTGTATCAACCTAAGTTTGATTCAGATCGAGAAGAAGCCGTCGCAAGATGTTTTTCAGAAGGCGTTGATACGTTGCTCCTTCCCAATATAGATTTAGAAAGTGTCCCAAGAGTTTTAAGCATGATGGAGAAATGGCCGGACAGTTGTTTCGGAATGATGGGTCTCCATCCGTGTCATGTAGGGGAGGGATGGGAAGTGGAGTTAGATGAAATCCGAAAAGTATTGGACGCTCCTCCAAAAGGTAAAAAGTTTATTGCTGTGGGAGAAATAGGCATAGACTTATATTGGGAAACAAAACACATTGAAGCCCAACGTGAGGCGTTTAGGATACAGGTAGGTTGGGCAAAAGAGCGTGGGATTCCGATTGTGATTCATGTGCGGAATGCTTGGGATGTGCTTTTTGAAGAAATGGATAAGTTGAATGATGAGTCGTTAACGGGTGTTTTTCATTGTTTTACGGGAGGCAAACAAGAAGCAGAGAAAGCCATTGAGTATGGTGGATTTATGCTTGGGATAGGTGGTGTGAGCACCTATAAAAATGGAGGGCTTGATGTGGTGTTGCCTGAGGTGTCACTTGAACATTTGGTTCTAGAAACAGACAGCCCCTATTTGTCGCCTGTACCCCATCGGGGAAAAAGGAATGAGAGTTCATACGTTGTTCATGTGGCACGAAGAGTGGCGGAAATAAAAGGGCTAAGTATAGAAGAAGTTGCAAGTGTGACGACTCGGAATGCAGAAAAAATGTTTCATCTTGTCAGTGAGATAAAATAAAATGAGCGCAGAAAGAAAAATACTAATTATTTACACGGGAGGTACAATTGGAAGTGTTCATGATCCTATGAATGGGTCTCTTGTGCCTATTGATTTCAGTCAGATTACAAGTCATGTTCCTGAGCTCAATAGAGCGGGGATCAATATGGATGCAGTGAGCTTCAGTCCTCCTATAGATAGCTCTAATGTGAATCCGTCTCATTGGATAAATATTGCAAACGTGGTGTATAAGCACCATGACAAATATGATGGGTTTGTCGTTTTACATGGCACAGATACGATTGCATATACCGCTTCTGCTTTGAGTTTCATGTTGGAAGGACTTCGTAAGCCCGTCATATTGACAGGAAGCCAACTTCCAATAGGTATGCCTCGAACGGATGGTAGAGAGAATTTGCTAAGTGCAGTCATGTTAGCGGCGCATCCCAACCCAAAGAATCCTGATTCTGATCGCGTTGAATGGGGTGAGTCCACAATACAAGAGGTCGCAGTATATTTTGGGAACCAGCTGTTCAGAGGAAACAGAACACACAAAGAAAGTGCACAGAGCTTACATGCGATTGTAAGCCCAAATTACCCCTCACTTGTGACGGCTGGCGTAGAATTTAATGTTCGGAAACACAATCTTTATCGCGCGCCTGAAGGTGAATTGATCCGACATAATCAATTTGAGTCAAAAGTGGCTTGGCTCCCCCTTTTTCCTGGGATGTCGCTCGACGTCTTGGAGAGGGTGTTGTGTTGGGATGAACTAAGAGGCGTCGTGTTGGGGACATATGGCAGTGGCAATGCACCAGATAGCAATAAATTCAAATCTTTATTGAAGCATTCGCAAAGCCGAGGAGTCACGATTGTCAATATTACCCAGTGTGGACACGGCGGTGTTAAGCAAGAAATGTACGCAACAAGTCTGATGCTGGCTGATTGTGGTGTGATTTCGGGAGGCGATATGACCACTGAAGCGGCCCTGATAAAATTAATGATGTTGCTGGGTGAAACTGAAGATAATGAGGCGATTCAAAAAGGGATTTTAAAGGATTTAAGGGGCGAAAGAACGGTTTAATATGAATTCCTTAAAATTCTATGCTTTCAAATGTGGTTAAAACATATTTGTGCAGTAATTTGCGCCCCCATCTTGGGAGTTTTATTTCTCAGGAGAAAGATCCTAACGAGGATTGGAGGGATGGCCGAGTGGTTTATGGCGCACGCTTGGAAAGCGTGTTTACGGAAACGTATCCAGGGTTCGAATCCCTGTCTCT
>CAJQPF010000122.1 GCA_905480095.1 uncultured Flavobacteriales bacterium | reverse complement strand
CTGCTGAGGAAGCACCTGCTGCTGAGGAAGCACCTGCTGCTGAGGAAGCACCTGCTGCTGAGGAAGCACCTGCTGCTGAGGAAGCACCTGCTGCTGAGGAAGCACCTGCTGCTGAGGAGGAAAAGAAAGAAGGCGAATAATTCGTTTTATACAACAACATTATTTCAAGGGCTACCATGAAGGTGGCCCTTGTTGTTTCAAGTAAATTGCAAGAAATATTCAAATACTTTAGTGAGTTATTATACAAGTCATGAATAAGAACGCAGGATTTATTTTAGGGAAGATCACAAAACCATTCAGATATTCTGGAGAGTTAATCTTATGGATGGATGTTGATGACGCTGAACCCTACAGAGGGATTAAGCTTATCTGGCTAGAGTTGAGAAAGCAACTTGTCCCCTACTCGATATTAAAACTCAAACCTCATAAAGACAGGTTTGTCGTTCAACTGGATGGCGTGAATTCAGAGGAGGCAGCAAGGGAACTTTGTGGGAAAGATATTTATTTGCCAATCGAACAACTTCCCGTGCTAAATGGAAACATCTTCTACTTTCACGAAGTACCAGGATGGACAGCGATTGATTTGGCAACAGGAATGGCATTGGGGACGATAAAACGCGTATTAGATCACGGACCGTATCCCATGCTTGAAGTCGAGCAAGAGGGTGTCGATTTAATCTTACCCCTTCCTGAAAATTTTAAGATCGAAGTTGACAGAGAAAAGGAAACCATCAAAGTTGAAGTTCCTGAGGGTTTGGTCGAGGTCTTTAAGAATCCCGGAACAAGAGATGACCAAGAGGAAGCCGACGGGATATGGTCAGTAGAAGAATAATCTGAAATCGCAAATCAGATTATCCACAATGAAATAATATTTGTCGGATTAAGGCTTGAAACACCTTTAAATACAGAAGTAAAAAGGTTATCACTATTGCGAGTGTGAAAAAGTGACATGGTGAGGCTACAAAAAACACTTGAATTCAAGAGTAACTTTTGTGAGTAAATAGAACGCAAAATTATACTTCATGGCCGCAGTAACGCAAGCACCGATAACAGCACCAATTCAGAATGAGTCAGTCAAGAAGAAATCCAAGGTAAAAACAAAGATTTATGTTTTAGATACCTGCGTACTGCTTTATGACCACAGTGCGATCATCAATTTTGAGGACAACCGAATCGCCATACCAATCACAGTACTGGAAGAACTTGACAATTTTAAAGTCGGAAATGAAACCAAACATTATGAAGCGCGAGAGTCGATTAGAATCATTGACCGATTAAGCAAAGATTTCACACTCAGAGAATGGATTCCGCTCGAAAACGGAAGAAGTGGTGAGATGAAGATCATCCTGGGCGACTCCTCAAGCCAGAGTGAAGCAGACAAAGCTTTTGGCAAGAAGACAAACGATCACAGAATTCTAGATGCCGCACTGAATTTACAATTGATTGAGAAAAACGCAACAGTTGTGCTCGTTTCAAAAGACATCAATCTGAGACTTAAAGCAAAAGCCCTTAATCTGCCAGCAGAAGATTATTTGACCGGGAAAGTCAAGGATATGAAGTTTGCTTACTCTGGAAAAACCACAATAGACGACTTAGAAGCAAGTGTGATTCGGAAAATGTATGTTTCTGGTTCCACAAAGAAACTTTCAGCGTTGGGAGACGCAAGAGCAAACAATCACTTCTATATTATGAAGAACTGCTCGTCCAGTGCCCTGGGGTACTTTAACGAGTCAAAAAAAATAATTGAACGCGTCGACAAGGGATATGCATACGGTGTAAAACCTAGAAATGCTGAGCAAGCTTTTGCTCTACACGCAATTCAAAACCCAGACATTAATCTTGTGACAATTTGTGGAGATGCGGGTACAGGAAAGACCTTGCTCGCATTGGCAGGTGCACTTGAGCAGCGAAATCAGTTTGACCAGATCATCCTGGCACGACCGATTGTCGCGCTTTCAAACAAAGACCTCGGTTTTTTACCCGGAGATGCCGAGGAGAAGGTCAATCCATACATGCAACCTCTTTGGGACAACCTCAATTACATTAAAAATCAGTTCGGAGTGAATGAGCGAAAATATCGCGCAATCGAAGAAATGCGAGAACAAGGGAAAATTCAGATTTGTCCCTTGGCTTATATTCGTGGTCGTTCACTTTCAAATGTGGTGTTTATCGTAGATGAAGCTCAAAACCTAACCCCGCATGAAGTCAAGACCATTATCACGCGCGCCGGAGAGAACACGAAGATTATTTTAACTGGTGACGTTAGACAGATCGATACGCCATACTTGGACGAACAATCAAATGGTCTCACGTACGTGATTGACCGTCTGAAGGGCAAAGATCTATACTGTCACATCACATTAGAAAAAGGGGAGCGTTCCGATCTTGCAAACCTTGCAAACGACTACCTCTAAAGTCGAACTGCTCTTAAAGACTTCGTCCCGCCATTGTAATTGACATGGATGATGTAGGTCCCCTTTGCAATTGGAAGTTGTAATGTTTTCTTTCCTGCAACACCCTCTAGCGAACCGAGTTTAACCAAGTTTCCTCGCGCGTCAAACACTTCGTATCCTGCCTTCGCATCTGGCATCCCAGACCATGATAAAATGGTCACACCGTCAGTGGAAGGGTTTGGTCCTATTGACACAGAGACATCCTCAAAAGAAACATCCGAAACGGACGTGTTTCCAGCCAAATAATCCGTGGCAGAAGCCACCAAAACAGCCGCAGAACCATGTTCTTCAAATAAAACTTGGAAGTCCGCCACTGGTTGCTCGCTGTTGTAATCAAACATCGACTCGACCCATCTTGGCGGCATACTTTGGTAGTACACATTGACCGTAACTTCAGCACTTGACTGATACGGAATCCCCTCGGTTACATCCAGAGGCAATTCATATGAAATAACATCAGACCCGGAGCCGAATTCCCCTTCTGAGTAGTTAAAGTTGGGGTCAGAAAGAACCTCGCCTTCTACCCGAGTCGTATCATATGCGGGGTGGTTCATGCTGAAGCCATAGGGAACGAGACGGTTGTCTTTCAATGTCACGGCAGCCTGTTCAAGCACATTTGTGGGCATCGATAAAACATTCGCTGAAACCAGTTCATAGATTTGGACCTGCGATTCATCTGAAATAATATCGTGGTGACGTTCATAATCAGTCAGACCCAATTCATCTGCGCCTAAAATGTAGGCCCCAGACTGATCCAGTTTCCCACTGTGAAAGAGGGTGTCTCCCTCGAAATCCACGATAAGTTCGACAAACACTCTACGTGCTGGGTAACCGGAAGGAAATTTGTGTCCTGCCAGATTGATAAGTTCAACTTTTACGCGGTGTTTCTCTAATTCGTTAGAAAATCCAGATTCAATAATATCTAAAGAAATCGATTTATCCAGAAGCATATCTAAAGTCCTAGAAAGCGTGCTGTCAAATTGAGCCGCGGTGGCCGTTAAACCCAAACCTTCAACATTGTCTCGCATGATTTCGAGCATCGCTGTATTCGCACCTACAAGCGTGTGAAGACCAAATGGCGAACGGGGCTCGAGGAAAGCATATCCAGAAGAGATAATAACGGGGTCTTCCAATCTCGGCATGTGACAAGATTGACACGTTGCTTCTGAACCTTCACTCCCAAGTGGCAAGTCAACACCTTCACCAGAAAACACAGAATTTACCCATTCGTGGTATGTCGCTTGCTCTACGTACACATCGCCTGTATAATTGCCTTCCAAATCCACAATTTCTGTGACCAGCGTGTGACAGTCCGCACATACAGCAGATTCGACCATATGCTGTCCGTACATTGGAACATATCCGGTATATGTCTCCATAGGAAGGGTGTACAAAAGAGGCTCATCTTTACCTGCACCATATGGGCCATAAATGACGGCTGAATCGAAGTACAATTGACCACTAAAGGAAAATCCTGAACTGTCTCTTGAAAGTTGGTGGCAAGCCACACAGCTCACGCCATCTAAAGCCAAAGAGTCAGACAACAACATCTCCATGGAGTAATGCGCAATCCCATCGTGTTTTGCCGCGAAATGTCCTAGGGGAGCATGGCACGAAGTACATTTATCTTCAATTTCTACTTGATGTCCTGGGTTGACCGCGACCTCATGGGCAACTTTTGCCCGCCAAAAGGGATCTTTTGCCGAATTCGCCATAAGCGAACTGCGCCACTGGTCTGTGGGATTTACATCCCAGGCATTTGGCATCGGGATGGCTGGATATACCTGACCAGGAATGGACGCAAAAGAATTGGGGTCACTGGAATGACATCCCGCACATTTACCACTTCCTGTAAAAAGAGAATTTAATGTATCCGGAAGCCCTCCATATGAAGAGACAAACGCTGAACTGTGATATGGATTCGATTCTGTATGCAAATAATCTGGGCGTATCACAAACGCAGCGATACCCACAGACAACAATAAAAGGAGGATCCATTTTTGCATTTACAAATTTAGCGAATTCTCACCCCTTTTACGACATCCTTCTTGAGATGCGCATTCAACATTTTAACAACCTTTTCCTTTTCGTGGTTAAATTCCTCTTTGAGTGGACCGCTGTCAAGACTTACGAGCAATGTCCCATCACTTTGAAGCATCAGTCGACGTGTTTTTTTATTCACCACTTCTCCAAAGACTTCTTTCCAGGCCAGTACCACCTCCACCTCGTCGAGTTTAGAGTGCATGCTATTTATACGCAAAACCTTGTCTATCACTTCCTTAAGTGTTTCAGTTTTGTTTTTACGTTTTGAAGGAATCCTCATTGTGGTAAGGTATTAACTTCTCCGTCACTTACTTCAAAAACACGAACATCCGCTCCAATAGATTTAAACATATCTGGAATACGCCCCAGATGGGTGTCGGTGATGAAGATTTGGCCTAAAGACCCATCCGTCACCCTTCGCATCAAAGCTTGTACACGTTTTTCATCAATTTTATCAAAAATATCATCTAACAGGAGAATGGGCTTCACCCCTGTTGCTTTCTCGAGAAACGTAAGTTGAGCGAGACGCAGGGCCACGAGAAACGTTTTTTGCTGGCCTTGACTTCCAAATTTCTTCATAGGGTAGTCTCCAATCTTAAAGGCCAAATCATCCTTATGGGTGCCGCACGTTGTTCTCCGCAACCTCCTGTCATCTTCTCTCGTGGCTTTCAAAAGTTCGATGAACGAAGATTCATCTCCTTCAACTTTCGTTAAATACGAAAGACTTACAGATTCACTCCCTCCACTTATTTCTTTATATACTTCATTAAATACGGGGATAAACTTTTCAATGAAGCTTTTCCTTGCCTCAGAAATGGCAATGGCATTCGGTGCCAACCTTACATCCCAGGGCTCAATCATAGAAACATCCCACACTCTATTTTCCGCAAAGTATTTGAATAAATTATTCCTTTGGAGTATTGCCTTGTTGTAATCAATCAGCTTTTCCAAGTAGGATCTGTCATATTGTGAGATCACTCCATCTAACCATTTACGCCTCACTTCTCCCCCTCCTTGAATGATTTCTGCATCGTCAGGTGCAATAATCACCGCCGGAAACCTTCCGATGTGTTCAAGAAGACGTGGGTAGGTCTTTTCATTCCTTTTAAACACTTTTTTCTGCCCCTTTTTCACACCACAACTCACGATTTCCTCCTCTCCAAGCCTACTAAAGACACCTTTTACTAACATGAAGGCTTCTCCGTGTGTGATATTTTGCCCATCGATGGGATTAAAATAACTTTTGCAAAAACACAGATAATGCAAGGCGTCCAGGATGTTTGTCTTGCCAGAACCGTTGTCCCCAAGCAGACAATTTACGTGATTTCCAAACTCCAAATCACCACTTATGTGGTTTTTAAAATGAATCAGGTGAAGAGAGTTTAATTGCATAGTGCGAATTTCTTATTTTTGCACTCTTAATCCTATTAGAAAGGAATCAAAATAACCATGGCTAAGAAAAACGCAAAAGACGAGACAATCATCAACGTTGATGAAGTGTACACAAAGACAGAACAGTTTGTCGATAAAAACCGCAAACAACTCACCCTGGTTCTGGGAGGTGCTGCTGTAATCATACTCGCATTTATGGGATACCGCATGTTGGTTCAGCTTCCCGCTGAAAATGCTGCTGAAGAAGCGATTTTCCAAGCAGAACATTATTTTGCAATGGATTCATTGGATTTGGCACAGTACGGAGATGGATTCTCGGCTGGCCTCGAGGAGATCATGGAAAATTACTCAGGAACAAATGCTGCTAGTCGCGCGGCCTACCAGGTAGGCGTTTTAAATCGTGATGCTGGACTGTTCGAAGAAGCAATTCAAGCTTTTGACAAGGTTGCACTTAATGACGATGTATTCGGCCCGATGTCTCTTGCTGGAATGGGAGATTGCTATTCTGATCTTGAAGATTATACGCACGCGGCAGAGTATTTCTCAAAAGCTGCTGACGCTGCTGATGCGGGACTCGCAGGAAAGGTTTTGGCGCCGAGCTATCATTACAAGCAAGCCATCACTTTAATTGAGCTTGGAAGAACTGAAGAAGCAAAGGACGTACTCTCTCATATTGCAAGTGAGCATCCAAACAGCCGCCTGTATCCTACAGCTGTGGCATTGGGTGAATCGCTTTAACGTATCGCGAGAAAACACAATTTAAAATTATACCCATGGCTACGGCCGGAAATAATTTAAGCTCATACGATCCGAAGGATCTACCAAACGGTGCCCGCTTTAACGTGGGCATCGTTGTTTCTGAATGGAATTCCGTGTACACAAATGGAATGCTTCAGGGTGCACTTGAAGTGTTACGCAATTGTGGCGTCCCGGAAGCTTCCATCAAAATTGTGAATGTTCCTGGGAGTTTCGAACTGCCATTGGCCTCACAATTGCTTTTAGAACACGTGGACGGAGTCATCGCAATTGGAAGCGTCATCCGAGGAGAGACAGCACATTTCGATTACGTGTGTGACGCAGTGGCACAAGGCATCAAAGACGTCAACTTAAAAACGGGGAAACCCGTAGCGTTCTGTGTCTTAACGGACAACAATTCTGAACAAGCTGCAGCAAGATCTGGCGGCGAGCATGGCAACAAGGGCATTGAAGCTGCTGTTGTAGTTATGAAAATGATTGCGTTGCGATCTCATCTATCCGACTCACGTACATCGTGACTATGAAAGCTTCATCGTTGTTACGTCACTCCACATAATCCGCGTTCGCGCTTTATGAAAATAGAATACATTCGCAAAATGAAGTCCATTACAATTACCTTCCCTGCTCTCGCTTTGGCGATTTTACTACTTACATTTTCTGCGATCACAAACACGTACTGTTGTCAGTATCCAGGTTGGCAACAGAAGGTGGATTACGAAATGGATATCATCGTGAATACATCTCTTCACCAGTATTCAGGAGATATGAATGTGAGATATTACAACAACAGTCCTGACAAATTGGACAAGGTGTTTTGGTATGCGTTCTTTAATGCATTTCAACCGGAAAGCATGATGGATGTTCGCAGTAGAAACATCCCGGATCCAGACTCAAGAGTAGGTGACCGTATCCTACATCTTCCTGAAGATGAATGGGGATGGATTAAAGATGTGGAATTAACCATGAACGGCGAACCATGTAAGGTCACAATGGAAGAGACCATTATCGTCACGGAACTCCCCGCTTCAATTTTACCTGGGACGCATGCGGATTTCAGGATGACATGGAACGCACAAGTCCCAAGGCAAATACGCCGTTCAGGATGGATGAATAAAGAAGACATTGAATACAGCATGACCCAGTGGTATCCAAAACTTTGTGAATACGATCACGAAGGTTGGCATTCACATCCTTATATAGGTCGTGAGTTTCATGGAATCTGGGGTGACTATGAGGTGTCAATTCATCTTCCCGATGGATATGTTGTTGCAGGTACAGGACAAATGACTGGCACCATTGAATCGTCCATGAAATCTGGAGACTGGCATTTCTCTGCTGCAAATGTCATTGATTTTGCATGGGTGGCAGACACAGATTTCGTCACTGAGTCAGTCGCTGTAGACAACAAACTCACAATGAATTTCCTTCATACGCCCAATGAAGCGTATGACAAACCTTGGACAGAATTGCCTCGATTTGCAGTTGAAGCGATGCGGTTTTTCAATGATTTTGTGGGAAGATACCCCTACCCTCAATACACTGTGGCACAAGGCGGCGATGGCGGCATGGAATACCCAATGATCACATTGGTGCGTGGGAATCGATCTTTGCCTAGCCTCGTGGGTGTGACTGTACATGAAATGGCCCACTCATGGTTTCAAGCTGTTGTAGCGACAAACGAAGCACTGTATGAATGGATGGACGAAGGATTTACGTCTTGGATAGAATCAGAATGTATGGCTGTCATCTCCCCAAAAGAGATGACAACACCTCGTGCAGGTGGCGCACATGCTTCAGCCTATTACAGTTATACCCAACAAGCCCTCAGTGGACATGAAGAAGCACTTAGCACACACGCAGATCATTACACGACAAATCGAGCGTATGGTGTTGCTGCATACTCGAAAGGGGAAGTCTTAATGGAACAACTTGGCGCAATTATCGGAAGTGAAGTTCGAAACGCAGCAGTCAAAGAATATTACAGTACATGGTCTTTTAAGCACCCAGGACCTTTGGACTTCAAAAGAGTGATGGAAAAGGCTTCAGGAATTGAACTGGATTGGTACTTTGATTACTTCGTTAACACGACCCATACCATTGACTATAGCATTCAAGAAGTGACCACGTCAAGAGATGTCGCGCTTGTCACACTTAAAAGGGTCGGCGTCATGCCTATGCCTCAGGATTTAAAAGTGACCTTCAAGGATGGCTCAACCATGGAATACCACATCCCGCTCGTCATCATGAGAGGCAACAGACCGCTCGCTGACAACGAAATTTTAAGTCCAGACTGGCCATGGACAAACCCGCTGTACACCATAGAAATTGGCACCAAAGGCAAGCGCATATCGAAAATCGAACTGGATGCCAACCTTCTACAAGCGGATGTAGACAGATCAAATAATTTTGTTATGTTTAAAGGGAGAGGAACAGGCAAAACAAATTTTATCCGCGAATAAGAACATTGAATGCTTAGATCAAAAATCAACATCACCGGAAATAAATTACAAGACGATGTCATCTTGAGTCTTGTTTCATTTGTCACGTTGGTTTTACTTGGACACATCCAATTAGACCTCGTAGAGGGCTTACCTATTACGCTACAATCATTGCTTGTCGTTCTATTCCCTTTGATGTTTGGCATGCGTGTAGGTCTCATCTTCGTCTCTGCTTACCTGCTCGCAGGAGGTTTGGGAGCGCCAGTATTTGCCGGCAACGAATCTGGATGGGGATATTTTCTGGGTGCAACGGGAGGCTTCCTTCTCGCGTTTCCTATTGCGGCTCTCATCAGCGGAGTGGCTGGCGAAATGGCGCATAAAATTCCATCTCTGAACAGACTTACATTTGTTACAGGAGCGATGATCCTCTTTGTGTCCCAAGTCATCATTCTACTGCTGGGAATTGGATGGATGGATGCACTCAGTCATACATCCTTTGACTTCACTTCAAAAATCACATCTCTTATGCCTCGACTACTGGTTAAAACAGCCCTTGGAACCATTGTGTTTGTTTTAATCGGAAGGATCTTGAACAACTTAAACACAAAACGATGAAACTCACTTTTATCTCCACATGTATTTTAATGACAGGGCTTCTGGTTATATCAGGATGCAACACTCAAACTGACAATTCAAAGAAAAACAAGTCCGACGCACGTTCACAAGCCATAATAAACATGAAAAGAGCCACTGACCATCACAGTTACAGCAAACCTGACGAAGCTGTTGTCACACATCTGCAATGGGACGCTCACGTCGATTTCGAGACGAGAACAATCAATGCGACAGCGAATTATGAGATAAAGACCTCTGAAGATGCAAAGCGCATTCTGTTTGACATACGCGAATTGGATATTCTAAGTGTTCGTGTCGACGGCATTGAGACTTCATTCGACATTGGAGACGAGCAAGCGTTTATTGGCTCTCCCTTGAGTATTCCCCTTTCATCCGCATCAAAAAGCGTAAGCATTTCCTACAACACTCAGCCTGGAGCAGATGCATTCCTTTGGGTGGAGGGCAGCGAAAACAGCAATCCCTTTTTATTTACCCAAAGCCAAGCCATTCTTGCACGTACTTGGATTCCTTGTCAAGACCGTCCTGGCGTTCGCTTTACCTATAATGCAAAAGTAAAAGTG
>CAJQPF010000121.1 GCA_905480095.1 uncultured Flavobacteriales bacterium | reverse complement strand
AACTTCTAACTCGGGAGATACCAAACGGCTTCCCTCTTGCAACCACTCCCCAACTAGCCGCCTGAGGTGATCGCTGGGTGCATTTTGAAAACTCGCTACCACGGCTGTGATCGCCCCTTCGTCAAGCGTCACCTGGGTCTTGCCATCAAAGGGAAACTCCCGATAGAGGCGCTGACAGAGGCTGCGTGCTAGGTAAAGTTCCTGAGGGATCTGGCTAGGGTTTTCATTGCAAGCATACCCTACCATAATTCCCTGGTCCCCTGCTCCGCCGGTATCGACTCCTTGAGAAATAAAATTACTTTGCTTGACTACATGTACATCAATCTCATCTACGTCGTCGTACACAGTTCGAACGATTGATGGGATATTCAGCACAGCGTTAGTGGTGATCTCTCCCATGATAACAATTTTTCGATGCCCTCCTAGGCTCTCTACTGCCACCCTCGACTGAGGGTCTTGCTCAAGACATGCATCCAAAATAGCATCGGAAATTCTATCACAAATCTTATCGGGATGGTGCGGGCTAATGCACTCGGCTGTTCTCATCATTGGATTAAACCTTTCTAGGTGTTGTTATTTTTCAAGAGCATCACGATCCTCTGCGGGAACGAGGGATGCTTCTATTGGCTTAAATAATACTACGACATCAAAACTTCGTAAAGAGTAAAACATGCCTTCATAATCTTCAGATACTTTCCGGAAAAGATCGCCCCATGAGTGCTCGTCGTCGCCCATATATAATCTTTGGGTTGGCGTATCAGGATCAATTAATCCATTTGGGTGCTCTTCTGATTTAACCCTATCGTACCCTAAGGGATCTTCTCGAAAGTCGTAAAGACTAGCAGCGGGGACCTGAGTGGTATAAAGAGCCTTCCCGGCAGCGACCATACGCTCACGTTGTCGAGGATGAAGATAGAAAAAAGATCTGGGGAAGTTGCTGCGCTGTTTTTCATTGCGTGAATAAGAAGCCTGCCCAAATCTTGAGGGGTCAATTACTACAGTCTCGGGCTTTTCCCCATACCCCAGGTCCATATAGTGATACAACCTCACCTCTCCGTTGTCATCATAGTCGGATAATTGACCTTCTTTTAAAAACTTCCGGAAATTATCAATCAAGTTTTTCATAATTTATTTTTTAACTCCCTGAGTCTCATTTGGAGAATCTTGCGATGATGCCAGCGTGACTTAGGAGTACGAGACTGTTCAAGAGAGAGGCGGATGCGATGATTAATTTCGCCTACAATATCTTTGTGGTCCTCTTTTTCCGAAGTTGTTAATGCCCTAATGTGAGAATAATTGTTTGTCTCATCAGTTGTCTCGATTTCATAGTCAGCGTCGAAGAAGGGGATGAGAAACTTACGGCCAGCAGACTGGCGCTCTTGGGAATAAAAATCCTCTCTATCCTCAACTTCCTCCCCCGACAGAACTATATTACGAGTTTGAACAATGTTGTCACCCTCAATATAATAAAATTCAAATCCCGTTGGGTCACCCTTATCGTCGAAAGTCTTCTCTCCCCAGATAACCGACTCTTGTTCGAATCTTTTGCCGGCTGCAATTGTTTCTTCTTTTGTGATGTTGTTCACAATAAAGGACTTCTCTGGTCCCCCGAAGCGACCCCGGATCCTAATAAATCCAAGCCCCCTCTCCCGCAACCAGGATGCTAAGTCCTTATTACGGGCAATGTTATCCTTTGCGCCGAGGGGCTCTCCATAAGGATTTGCGGCAGTTATAAATGCAATAGTATCTACCGCAGGAAGATTTCCTGTAAGAATTTGCATGATCCTATTGAAGCCTGATTCATTCAATAACTTTTTCCAGTTTCGCATCACACTATCCATCATATTACTCTACGCAAATTAGGTGATTTTCGCCGACAAAGGTATATTTTTTTCCCTTCACTATCACCTCCTCGGTTCCGAAAGCGTGGATAACCACAGTCTTCCCAGTGAGGTCTTGAGAGCAGTTGTCAGCACACGCTAATACGCTTGCCACCATAAACTGTTCGACCTTCTCTTCAGTCGGAACGAAGAATGCACCCTCCTCTGGTTGTTCAGTTACAACTTCAATAAGTAGTCTGCGATTCAATGGTTTCATCGTAATTCCTTCCAGTAGTCTTGGAGCATTTCAAATTCAAAGCGAGAAGTCTGGGTCCATTCCCGCATATTGCAGTGCTTGCAATAGCATTCAATGGCAATCTGGTCGCCCATGATTGCTCGGGTTTGTCCAGATGGTAACCAACTATGTTTGACCTTATTGGTCTTCTCTTCTCGCTCGCAAAAGCCGTCCTTCAGATCGTCGGACATAATAAAGTTTAGGGTAGCCATGACAGACTCCTTTCCTCTTTACATTATATAATACTTTTTGTTTCCCTTTAAGTAATTTCGCACGCACCGCCAGCACAGGCTGCTTCACCCTTGAGGTCGGTGTTGTCATCCTCCTCAACAATCTTGGTGAGGTCAACACCTTCCAGTGTAGCCATCATTGCTTCAAACTTCTCTTTGGAACAGTCTTCAAATGGTGCCTGTTGGTAGGTGCCTCCATTGAACGGGAGAACTGCCAAGCCATTATAGTGTTTGCGGTTTTCCCACATCCACTCGCCGGCGTCTACCCACTCGTTCTCACGGAGAGAAACAGTTGCCGAAACGTTGTGTCCGTTCTGTCCTGTTCGATGACCTTTCTTGACCCACTCGGATGTAATTTTTCTAACTCGGCGCAAAAGTTGAAAGGCTGATTCAGTTCTATAAATTGCTTCCTCTGGTGCTCGTTGGGGC
>CAJQPF010000120.1 GCA_905480095.1 uncultured Flavobacteriales bacterium | reverse complement strand
ATCTTTCGACAGGATTGCTTTGAACAAGGCCTGCGATAAACACGACCTGCCCCGCTTCGAGGTTGAATGGGTAGATTCTGCAAAACTTGTACGGAAAGCGTTGCCTCAATTTGCGAAAAGTGGATATGGTTTAAAAAATGTGGCGGATTATTTCGGATATACATTTAAGCATCACGATGCGCTGAATGATGCGCTGGCCTGTGCCTTTATTACATTGAGATGTAATGAAGTCTTGATTGATGATAACATGGTGGCCGTGGAGTCACGACCTTGATTAAACATCTTAAATTGCAAATAAAAAAACAATGAATCACCTTACTGTTTTATTCTCCTCAAAAATACATTTTGTTTCTGCAGCGCTTGTTCTGCTTCTTTCTTCTTCGATGGGATTTGGTCAAGACATTTGTCCAGGCGCAGATGTGGAGGTTTCAGCCGAAGGCATGTCTTATTCGCCGGCAGCATTAATTGTGGATGTGGGGACGACAGTGGGATGGGTGAACTATGGTGGATATCACGATGTCAATGGCATGATTAGTTCGATTACGCAAATACCGTTTTACAACCCCGAATCCTTTTATCTGTCGCATGTTGACGGCACTGAAGCGGGCGTGTGTATCGGGACGCACACATTTACGATTCCTGGAGTCTACTTCTATGACTGTTCGTCCTATGGTCATGCCGGATCTGGAATGGTCGCAAATGTGACAGTTGTTGCCTCGGTGTCAGGGTGTATGAATCCTTTGGCCTGTAACTATGACATTACTGCCACAGAAGATGACGGTTCATGTGAGTATGCGGACTGGGGATACGATTGTGAAGGGAATTGCATCATCGATCTGGATGAAGATGGCATTTGCGATACGTGTGAGGAGTATGATATGATTGTGATCGATTGTGCGTGTGACTTCTTTGACCCTGCCACCTACACCGTATTCTTCATCAACATCGATGAGGACAATTGTGATTACATCGAAGATTGTTATTGCGAATGCTACAATGACGCGGACGGAGATGGTATATGTGATGAGAATGAGGAGGGTACGATCGTTGATGAGTTAGAAGAGCTGTCAGTGAGGGTTTTTCCAAATCCTGTGACCTCGACGTTAACACTTGCTTTAAACACTCAATCTTCCATGAAAGTGTTCGATGCTGTCGGAAAATTAATGGCGGAAACAGGTGCAGTGTCAAGCTGGACGTTACACGTAAGCGACTGGGAAAAGGGTCTCTACACAGTGACGACTCAAACGGGTGAGACACATCAGTTCATCGTTGAATAGCATTCGGGTGTCCTTCAAATCATTAAAACAATTAAATAACACGCAATGAATACTTTTACAATGCCTATCTCCTCAAAAATGAATGTTGTGTCTGCAGCGCTCGTTCTCCTTCTTTCTTCTTCGTTAAGTTTCGGCCAAGACATCTGTCCAGGCGCCGATATTGAAGTCGCTACGCAAAGCTTTTCTTATACGCCTTCAGATTTGGTTGTGGACGTTGGAACGACAGTGGGGTGGGTGAACTTTGGCGGAACACACGATGTGAATGGCATCGCAAGTTCCCAAACCGGTGAGCCTTTTAACAACCCAGAGGCATTTTCTATTGGTGCGATGTCAGGGAATGCGTCAGGCGTGTGTTTGGGAACCTACACATTTACGGTGCCTGGTCTCTATAACTATGATTGCTCCATTGGAAGTCATGCTGCAAGTGGGATGGTTGCCACGGTTTCAGTTGCTGCTGTTGTCATTCTTGGGTGTACTGATTCTTCTGCCTGCAATTATGACGAAGCTGCCACAGACTCTGACGAAAGCTGTTTGTTTGTCGGAGACGATTGTGTCGACGGAAATATAATTGGCGTGATTCAAGAAGACTGTTCATGTGGTGAAGTATCGTCTGTCTCGAATCAATTCGACGCGATGTCTGTCTCGATTTTCCCCAACCCAGTGAGCGCTACGTTAACCATCACCTTAAACAAGCAGTCCACACTTCAAGTGTTCGATGCGCTCGGTAAATTGGTCGCCCAATCAGGCGCAGTTTCTACGTGGGTTTTAAATGTAAACGACTGGGAAAAAGGACTCTACACAGTTCAAACTCAAGCAGGAAAGACCCACAAGTTTATCGTTGAGTAGACGATGAAGGGGCATGCGATGCAGTCTCGTTAAGTACATGTGACACAAAATATATTTGCCATGAGGTTGTTTTCTGCGCTTATTCTAAGTTTTCTATATGTCGGGGTTTCTGCCCAAAAGACCTATGTCCCAGACGATTCTTTTGAGCAATACTTGATCTGGATGGAGATGGATGATGTCCTTGATGATTCTGTCCTTACAGCCAACATTGTGGATGTTCAGTCCCTTCATTTGGGCTACAGCAGCATTCACGATTTAACGGGAATCGAGGGGTTCTTGTCTTTAGATTCGTTGACGATTTCTGAACTGCAGAACAGTGACATCTCATATCTGGACTTGTCTATGGTTCCCTGGTTGAAGTATCTCGATTGTTATAACCAAAACGGCCAAATCGATTCCCTCAACCTGTCTCAAAATACAGCGCTTCAATTCCTTGATGCTTCTGGGAATTCCATCACATCTCTAGATCTGAGCAACAATACCTTGCTGGAACATTTGACCTGCAATTTCAATCAGATTTCTGACCTCGATGTGAGCAACAATCTCCAGCTCAAAAGCATTTCGGTGGCCCACAACAGCCTCACCAGCTTGGACCTTACCCTCAACGATTCCCTTTACTCAGTGAGCTGTTCGTGGAATGCCATTTCAGAATTAGATCTAAGCTACAAACCCAATCTCGAATTTGTGTTCTGTGAGCACAACACCCTTGCTGTTTTGGAACTCAGCAACGTGCCTGAACTGGTTCGTGTCTGGTGTGCTGACAATCAGATTTCTGAATTGGATGTGCTCAATAAACCCCACTTGGAACAGCTTATGGCAGGAAACAATCTTTTGTCCTCCCTTGACCTCAGTTCTTGCGGTTCGCTTATTTGGATCTGGTTGTATTCGAATCAGTTGTTTGAACTCAATGTCGCAAATGGACTTAATGCGTACATGGCTGGTTTTCCCGGGGGAGGCCTAGAATATATTCCTAATTTCACCGATAACCCTGATTTAACATGCATTACAGTGGACGATGTGGCGCATGCGACGGAGTGGTGGAATACCGAAGGGTACCCGATTTTTAATAACCCCAATGGATATGTTGCTATTGATTCCACGATGTACTTCTCTGCGAATTGTTCAAGTGTATTTGTAGACGAAATAAGCCCGCTCTCGGTCCTTATTTACCCGAACCCATCGTCTCACCACATCACTGTAGATTTGGGTGACCTAAATGGTTTAAATACCACCATCACGATGTATGATGTTTCTGGCAAGCGCGTCTTTGAGACGCGATCCAGTTGCTCAACGACGATCGATGTGTCTGACATGACTTCGGGAATGTATACCTTGGAGTTGTCGACCTCTGACACTGTATTTCGAAACCAAATCGTTGTTGACTAGCCTCGTTCTTGATGACATATCCAGGTAAATCGCACGCGCCTCAAAATTAATGCCTCACACAATTGCTTCAATTCGAACCCTATAAAGACAAATTGAAGTCAGCGTTCTATACGCTGAATATGGCGTGGTTGGAGGAGATGTCCTTGTTAGAGCCTTATGACGAATACGTCCTTAAGAATCCCGAGGATTCCATTATTGCGAAGGGTGGAGAGATCTTTTTCGGGATACTCAAAGGTGAGGTTGTCGCTACCGTTGCGCTCATGCCCACACCGTATGGTGCGCTGGAACTGAATAAGATGGCTGTCAAAAAGGAGTGCCAGGGCAGGGGGATAGGGAATGAAATCCTCACCTTTATTTTAGAACACTGCCGATCGAAGGGCGTGAAAGAAGTAGAGTTGTATTCCAATTTAAAGCTTAAAAATGCGATCCACCTGTATCACAAATTTGGCTTTGTAGAAATCCCGCTCTCAAAAGATTCTCCATATGACCGGGCAGATATCAGGATGTTGGTGCATCTTTGAAGATGGGCTACCACATGCCGTTTGGACCACGAATAACACACAATCATGGGGCGTAGAAAAAAACATGGATTCTCATTTAGTCTGTCAAGACTACTGGGTGTCCAAACATTTAAACAGAAAATCGCCAGATCTACAGGCGTTCCGACCACAAAATTAGGGCTTCAAAGAAAAGTGGGTGCCGCTCTCATGAAATTGCTTTTCGGAAAGAAATAAGCCCGCTACGGGCTACATGTCTCGTTCTGGTAGCGCTTACATCTTATGTGTGTCTAAGAATAAGGGTGTGGTCACACCTCCGTAACACCATGTATCACAAAGAAAAAACCGCCACTGACTTGCGTCAGGGCGGTAGTTCTTTCGTCGGGGCGGCAGGATTCGAACCTGCGATCTCCTGGTCCCAAACCAGGCGCCTTAACCGGGCTGGGCCACGCCCCGAGCGTTAAAAGCGGAGGCAAAGATACTTAAGTTTTTCCCTATTCTAACTGAATCAAGGATTATTTTTTGAGAGATCACATTCATCTCATGAAGTTCAGGGGCGTATTGCTTTATATCCCCTGTTTTCTTCATCTCAATCACAAATCCAAACCAGAGGGAAATAAAAACGCCCGCTAGGCGGGCGTTAATACTTGTTTCAGCGGAGAGACTGAGACTCGAACTCAGGAGCCGAAACCGGCTACAAATTAGCAATCTGCTGCATTACCACTCTGCCACCTCTCCTTTAAAAATACCGACTCGTAACATTCGTTATAAAATCGGAGTGCAAATCTACGCAATTCTCATAGATTTAGAATAAAAGAGTTCTTGATTTTGTTAAATCAACTAAAAAAGTCACTTGAAATTGAGCATTTGCAGCTAAAATGTAAATGAAGTTGTATATTTATGGTCTAAACGAATAAATTATACCAACTATGAAAAATATATTATTACTCGGAGCACTCGTCATGTTTGCCTTCACAACGTCTGCTCAAACAGATGCTCCTGCTACAGAAAGCAAAGCGAAAACAGAAAAATCAAGCTGTACTGCGAAAGCTGATGGTGAGAAAAAAGCGTGTTGTGCAAAGTCAGCTACTGGTGAGAAGAAATCATGTTCTTCTGAAGAGAAAGCTGCTTGTTCAGGCAAGAAGGATGGGAAAGCATGTTGTGCTTCTGCATCTACTGGAGATAAGAAAACATGTTCTGCAGAGGAAAAAGCTGCTTGTGCTGCTGCAAGTAAGGATGGGAAAGCATGTTGTGCAAAAACAGCCGATGCTAAGTCGTCTGAAAAGCCAAAGGTGAAAACGAAAACAGTCAAGGCAACAGATGCCAAAATCTCTAACTAAGATTTCTGTCTTAAACAATCGATTTTAAAGCCCTCACGTTGAGGGCTTTTTTATGCGTCACATTTTGAATGATTTTAGTAAATCTTTATGCATCTTTGCACCCTTCTAAACGAGCAGTACTTCTCAAGTACGATATGGTCTCATAGCTCAACTGGATAGAGCACCTCCCTTCTAAGGAGGCGGTTCGGGGTTCGAGTCCCTGTGGGATCAC
>CAJQPF010000119.1 GCA_905480095.1 uncultured Flavobacteriales bacterium | reverse complement strand
GTTATTTTCATCCCTTTTTCAAGGGAAATCACACTTTTATGAAATTCAGTGGGATTGCCAATCCCATAAATACAACTAATACTTGCCACCACGATCACGTCTCGTCTTCCGCTCAACAAGGCTGATGTTGCACTCAGACGGAGTTTCTCAATCTCCTCATTGATTTGTAAATCCTTTTCGATGTATGTATTGGACGCAGGTAAAAATGCTTCGGGCTGATAGTAATCATAATAACTGACGAAATACTCTACAAGGTTGTTTGGGAAAAAGGTTTTAAACTCACTGAATAACTGAGCTGCTAAGGTTTTGTTGTGAGACAGGACCAGCGTAGGCCTTTTTGTCTGAGCGATCATGTTCGCAACTGTAAATGTCTTGCCCGAGCCAGTAACACCAAGCAATACCTGGTGTTCAACGCCATCCTCAACCCCCATGACTAATTGATGAATAGCTTCTGGTTGGTCTCCTCTGGGAGTGTAATCGCTTATGAGTTCAAATTCAGGCATTCAGATTGTCAGTGGGCCAAAGGTAACCTCTATGTGTTTGCTTTTTTGTCGATACATGATGCATGAAAAAAGGCCCACTAATGCGTGAGCCTTTAAGTTGACATGTCGTCAAATATTTTTGTGTCGCTTAATCAGCGACTACATCGAACTTCACAGTCGCAAAAATGTCTTTGTAGACTTTTACTTTTGCTTCGTATGAACCGAGTTCTTTAATCGTATCGTCAGATAATGTAATCTGCTTACGTTCTACATCATGACCTGCTGCTTGAATTGCTTCTGCAAGTTGAATGCTGTTTACAGATCCGAAAATCTTTCCAGTTTCTCCAGCCTTTGCACCAATCTTAACGGTAAGTTTGTTAAGCTTGTCTACAAGAACTTGAGCTTCCTCCATTGCTTTTACAGCTTTGTGAGATTGTTGACGTATTACTTCGCCCACAACTTTACGTGCTGACTCTGTTGCAACCACTGCTAACCCTCGTGGAATTAGGTAATTGCGCGCAAATCCGGTTTTAACAGAAACGATGTCGTTTTTGTTTCCTACGTTTTTGTAGTCTTCTCTAAGTATAATATCCATGGCTATTATTCTTAATTAAGGTTGTCAGCTACATAAGGCATCAACGCGAGATGACGGGCTTTTTTAATGGCCTGTGAAGCTTTGCGTTGGTACTTTAAGCTAGTTCCTGTTAAACGACGTGGTAAGATTTTGCCTTGCGGATTGCAAAGCATAAGAAGGAAATCTGGGTCCTTATAATCGATGTACTTAAATCCTTTTTTACGGAAACGACAGTAGCGTTCAGCTTTGGTGTCAATTTCAATGGACTTTAGGTAGCGTACTTTTTTATCTGCCATAATTCAGTTCTTTATGCTTTTTCTTCTGGAGTAGAAGCCTCTTTTGCAGGCATTTCTACAACAACCTCAGCCTCTTGCTTGGGCTCAGCTTTGCGGTTAGACTTATCGCGGCGAGATTCCGCGTAGGCAATGTGGTGTTTTTCCATAGCTGTCGTGAGGAATCGTAAGATTCTCTCATCGCGGCGGAATTCAGTTTCGAAGGGTAGAACTGCGGATCCTTCTGCTTCCCACTCTATCAGATGATAAAAGCCCGTAGACTTTTTCTGAATTGGGTAAGCAAGTTTCCGAAGTCCCCATGCATCCTCATGGACAGTCTTACCACCATTGGCGATGATAAGTGCACGGTACTTCTCTACTGTTTCCGTCACCTGATCAGCAGATAACACGGGAGTCATAATGAAAACAGTTTCGTAACGATTCATTTTTTATTGAATTAAAATGGGGCGCAAAAGTACGTCAGATGTAAAGGAAAGACAAGGCTTTAAGTATAAATTATTGCACACCCTCAAAAGATTGTGTAAAACTACGCTTGTTATGCGATCTCTTGCTCCCGATATTCGCAGAATGAGTGAGACCCCGTATTTAGTTTCTGCACGTAAGTACCGTCCCCAAGATTGGGAGTCTGTGGTGGGGCAAGATGGCATCACTCAGACACTACAACAAGCGATTTCTTCAAACCAAATCGCACAGGCTTATCTGTTTTGTGGTCCTCGAGGGGTTGGGAAAACCACAAGTGCAAGAATCTTTGCTCGGGCCATCAATCAATTCGCCCCTGATGATGACGCGATGGCATTTAATGTTTTTGAGCTAGATGCTGCTTCAAATAACAAAGTCGAGGATATCAGAAGTATTGTCGAACAAGTGCGCATTCCTCCCCAGCATGGAACTTATAAAGTATACATTATTGATGAGGTCCATATGCTTAGTCAGGCTGCGTTTAATGCGTTTCTGAAAACGCTTGAGGAACCACCTCCACATGCAGTCTTTATTTTGGCGACGACTGAAAAGCATAAAATCCTGCCCACGATCTTGTCTCGTTGTCAAATTTTTGATTTTCATAGAATCACTGTCCCTGATATTGTAGCGCATCTTCAGAAAATCGCAGTAAAAGAAGAAGTTGAGACGACTGAGGCTGCCCTTCACATCATTGCTTCAAAGGCGGATGGAGCTTTGAGGGATGCGCTGAGTATGTTTGATCAACTTGTTGCATTTGCAGGCAAGAAGCTCACTTACGAAGTTGTTACAGAGCAACTGCATGTCTTAGATCACGACACTTTTTTTGAGTTCATTGACTTTGCGCTCCAGTCAAATATTTCAGAATCGTTGCTTCTCTTTGATGGTGTACTTTCGAGAGGCTTTGATGCACATCATTTTCTCTCGGGTCTTGGAGATCACATTCGAAACCTCATGGTTTGTAGGGATGTCAGTACACTTAAGCTCATGGAGGCGACTCCAGAAGTGAAAACCCGCTTTTCTGAACAATCAGCTCAAACGGATTTGCACTTTATTATCGACGCTTTGTCTGTCGTCAATGAAGCGGATGTTCAGTATCGGACGAGTCAGCACCAACGATTGCTGGTTGAACTGGCTGTCATGAAAATCTGCTCTTTAAAGGGAGGTTTTGACAGTGCTCTGCCTTCGGCGGAGAAAAAAAAAAGAACTGACGCGTTAATTTCACCTGCCTCAGCACCGGCAGCTACTCCTGCACCCGTGCCTGCGCCAATATCAGCACCCGTTGCCGAGCCAGCGCCCGTTCCCGAGCCAGCGCCTGTTCCCGAGCCAGCGCCCGTTCCCGAGCCAGCGCCAGTAGTCGCGCCATCACCAAGGCCAGTAGTCGCGGGGAAGCTCAGAGGAGGAGGAGTGAAATTGGCAGGGAAGTCCAAGCACTTTGCTGCAGCGACCGATTCATCTTTAAAGCATGTAGAAGTCAGCATTGATCAAGCTTGGAAAGAAAAAGTGACTGAGGAAGGATTGAAATTGGCTTGGGATTTGTTTGTTGAAAAGCAAAGCGTCAACAAAAGAGTCAGTCTTGTATCTACGCTTAAGATGTGCGCTTACGAATTGAAAGGAAATGTCGTTTGTTTTCGTGTTGTAAATGCCTTGCAAGAGGCTCAGTTAGACGGTGAAAGAACGGATTTGCTCAATCACCTGAGGAAAGAAGTAAGGAATGCTGCATTGGAATTGTCGATTGAAATAACTGAGAGCAAAGAGGGAGATCATAATGCTGTCACTTACCTTAGTGAAAAGGAACGGTATCAGAAAATGGTGGAGAAGAACCCCACCTTGGAAGAGCTTAGAAAACGACTAGATCTAGATTTGGACTAAACCTCCTCTGAAAATGAGAGTAGATAAATTTATATGGGCGATTCGTGTTTTGAAAACCAGGTCGCAAGCGAGTATTCATTGCAAAGAAGGAAAGGTCAGCGTAGGGCAGGTTAGAGTCAAGCCCTCCAAAATCCTCAAAGTTGGGGATACAGTTGTTGTCAGAAAGGGGGCGGTTTATTTTTCATTTAAAGTGTTGGAGTTTCCAAAGAGCAGAGTTGGGGCGGCATTGGTTCAACACTATGGAGAAAATGTAACAACCCAGGAAGAGATGGAAAAGTTTGAAAAGATCAAGCTTGCCGAGAAAAGTCAATCCAGAGCCCCAGGAAGACCTACAAAACGTGACAGACGGGATTGGGAGAAAGCCTTTTACGAATGACCAGGGTGATGACAGTTCAATGGGAGGCGTTAAAGGAGGTAAGGTATGCTGTGCTTTGGCCTCATTTGAAAAGCGCAGAAGACGCGCGCATAGATATTGATGAGCATGAAGGGGCCATTCATTTGGCGGGCATGAAGGGCGAGGAGGTCGTTGGGGTAGCGTCTCTGTTTTTACAGAATTGTGATCGGTTTTCTGGTTTTTTTGAGGGAGAGAAAGTGTATCGTCTCAGAGCCATGGGTGTCCTTGCTCATGTGCGTGGGAATGGCGTCGGAGAGGCCATCATCAATGAAGCTGTGCGCATTTTAAAAGGGGAGGAAGTAGAGGTGATTTGGTGCGATGCGAGAGAAGTTGCCTGGGGATTCTATAAAAGATGCGGTTTTGCATTTGTCGCTGACAAAGAAGGGGTTGAATGTGACGCGTATACTGTGCCAAACATCGGATTGCATAAAATGATGTGCCGGCGTTTATAAATTGATGAAAAATAGTATTTTTGTCTGATTACTTGATTAGACACTATGCCGAAAATTTCCAAAGTAGGGCAAGCGATGCCCAGCAGTCCCATTCGCAAGTTGATGCCCTTTGCTGTTTCAGCGCAAAAGGAAGGTAAGCGGATCATTCACCTAAATATCGGTCAACCGGACATTGACTCTCCAGAAGTTTCTTTCAAGGCGCTAAAGGAAGACCCCAGGACCATCATAGAATATAGCCCAAGTGAGGGGTATGAATCTTATCGCGAAAACCTTGCAGCCTATTACAGGCGTGGTGGCGTAGATGTGAATACAGAGGATGTGATTGTTACTACCGGAGGGTCTGAAGCGCTTATTTTTGGCCTGATGTCATCGATGGATCCAGGAGATGAGGTTATCATTCCGGAACCGTTTTATGCAAACTACAACAGTTTTGCTCACATGGCGGGTTTGAAAGTGGTTCCTGTAACAGCGGTCATAGAGGACGGCTTTTCCCTTCCTCAGATGGAAGACTTTGAAGCTGTAATCACATCGAAAACCAAGGCAATATTAATTTGCAATCCAGGAAACCCTACAGGTAAGGTGTATGCGCCAGAAGCCATCGATGCACTTGCAAAATTATGCCTGAAACACGATTTGTACCTGATGGCTGATGAGGTCTATCGAGAGTTTTGTTATGGAGATGAAATAGCAGGGTCAGTGATGAACTTAAATGGTCTAGCACAGAATGCAATCATGATTGATTCTGTATCAAAGAGATTCAGTATGTGTGGCGCCCGAGTGGGTGCATTGGTGACTAAGAATGTGGCATTGCGCGCAACTGTAATGAAGTTTGCAATGGCCCGTCTTTCGCCTCCCACGTTAGGTCAAATCGCTTCTGAAGCAGCCCTGCTTACCCCTGATGCATACTTTGAAGATGTGAGAAACAGGTATGTGGCCAGAAGAAATTTTTTGGTCAAAGGATTAAATGACATTCCACATGTTTTGTGTCCAGAGCCAGGCGGAGCATTTTATGCAATTTGTAGACTCCCTATTGACAGTGGGGATAAATTCTGTCAGTGGATGCTGGAGGAGTTTGATCTTGATGGAGATACTGTGATGATGGCACCAGCTTCGGGCTTTTACTCAACGCCCGGAGCGGGTGAAGACGAAGTGCGTTTGGCGTACGTCTTAGATATACCTGTTCTAGAGAAGGCCATCGCCTGCATTCGAAGAGCGCTTGAACTTTATCCTGGTAGAACAACCTAACTATATCCAAATGAAAAATCAATTGTACCGCATTATTTCTCTCAGTGTTGTTTTATTTGTCCTCGGGTTGATTCCGACATTGGCAAATGCACAAGGTGACACCACTTGGGTCTCTACGTACACCTGGGAAGCGCAAAACAATCCTGAAACGAACTATGACAGTCCGGGGAGAAGATGGTTTGATTTTCCAGCATCGGACAATGGAGAGGAATATCGAAAAGTGTTGATGTACCACAAGCTCAAGTGTTTCGATCAAGGAACAGCAGGAGGTTTGGGGTATGCTTGTGGGGAGTGGGATTACCTTTCGTATAACTACCTTTTTGACCATACTGGGTTGCTGGATTCAGCGAATTTGACGCACCCATTATATCGCATTAACAACTTAGATTTCGAGACTGATTCTATTGTTTTTATGCCTTCGGAAGGTGCGCCTTTTGATACGGTATTGACGGAATATTCTCGAACTGTTCTAAGTGAAGTGGGTGCGACGACTACAAGTGTTTTGAATGATGCGGCCTCTACGGATTTGTTCATATCAAGCGCTGAAGGCAAGAGAATTGAAATGGTTTGGTCTGCTGAAGAATTAATCGAAATGGGTGTTGAGACCGATGTGAGTATCCGAAGGATCTCATTGCCAGTGGGTATGATTGAGGCTGATTTGTTGACGCTGGAATGTCGGTGGTCTGACAGTGAATGGATGACTGTTTATGAATTCCCAGCCTCTGCTTCAGGCATGTTAATCATGGACTTGAGTGAAGCGCTCGTTTTTGATGGGATCTCTGATTTGAGCGTGAGTATGTCTTTTGAAGGGCTTGTTGGAGATGTGTGTGATGCGGTCGCTTCTCCTGGAAATGTTGTTCTGTACAATGCCACGGGAGGGTATATTGGATTTGATGGCGGAGATAAAATGGAGGTTGCTGTAGATTCTTTAAGTGAGATTTCCTCTGAAGTAACACTAGAGTGCTGGCTTAATGGAGATTCGGATTGGTTGCCCGCAAACACAACAATATTTGAGGCTGTTAATTCAAATAACCAAAGGGAGGTGAATGTGCACATGCCTTGGAGCAACTCTAGAATCTATTGGGATGCGGGGTATGATGGCGGGTACGATAGAATAGATAAGTTGTCCAGTGAGGATGAGTTTGAAGGATCATGGTCGCACTGGGCGTTTACAAAAAATGCTGAAACAGGCATCATGAGGATTTATAGAAATGGTGCAGTTTGGCATGAAGGAATAGACATGGATAATGCCTTTGGAGATATTTCAGAAATGTTTTTAGGCGCTGCTTTTAATGGCAATAACAGCTACAGAGGTGGGGTCGATGATTTCAGGATATGGCGTGTGGAACTCACAGCGTCGGAAATCTCTGACTGGATGTATTTTTCTGATGTGCAAAATCATCCCCAACTTTCAAATTTGGCGGCTATTTTTAATTTTAATGGTGTGAATGGCGCCTTTGAGGATGCCGAAAACGATTCACCATATGGTGGGTATTGTTTTGGAAATGCAGGAAAGATGAAATATCGCGCAAAAGATCTGTTCTTGAATCCTGAAGTTCCAGGTGGCGATACAGGTTCGCTCAAGCCCGCCTTGCAATTTACGCAAGGAGATGAAGATGCATTTGAGAGTACAACAGAATTTGTCACACACACTTATGCCCAGCCCATACCGCCTGTAAGTGTGAGTACTTGGGGTGTAGCCGGGAACGATGTTGAATGGTTAGATCTTGCATATGGTTGGCCGCATGATCTTCTTCAGGTGACCTACAATGCGTTGGGTGATACACTTGCAACTTATGCGATTGAAGGGGAATCAGTGGTGTACACAAATGTTGAGCTCAATTATTTCGGGGTCCCTTTTGAGGTGATCGACAGGGTCGAATTGGGGAGATATATTACGCCATATGGTATCAATCTCTCTTTGGGAAATGATGGGTGGACTTGGATCTACGATGTGACAGATTATTTGCCGCTTTTAAGAGACAGCGTAGAGCTTGAGTGTGGAAACTGGCAAGAACTTCTGGATTTGAAATTCGCTTTTATTGAAGGGACTCCACCTAGAGATGTGATCAACGTCGAGGCCTTTTGGAATGGAACGTATTATCTAAACTCATGGAATGACAATGTTCAAAGTCATCAACATACCGTCGCGCCAAACGAAGAAATGTTCAGGCTTGTCACAAGGGCAAGCGGTCATGGTTTTGGTCAAGGGAATAATTGTGGGGAATTTTGTTACAACACCCACAGTGTCCTTGTCGATTCTACTTCGCATTGGAGTTGGGAGATTATGCAGGAATGTGCTGACAACCCCCTTTACCCTCAAGGCGGAACTTGGATTTATGACAGAGCTGCGTGGTGTCCTGGGGCCCCTGTAACCACGCAACATTTTGAACTTACGCCATGGGTTGTAGGGCAGAGTACGTTTGAAGTTGAATATGATGTCACGGATGATCCATTTGGGAATTACCGAATGGAAGGCCAAATCATTTCATATTCTGCACCCAACATGTCTCACGATGTAGAGCTCATGGATATTCTCTCCCCCAACGATCGGAAAGTGCTTTCAAGATGGAATCCTGTTTGTGAAAATCCAGTTGTATTGATTAGAAATAATGGTTCCGAGCCACTTGAGCAATGCATCTTTACATATGGTGTTTCTGGAGAGGAGCCTCAGACCTATCTGTACACTCCTGACGTTCCCCTTCAGTTTTTAGAATCAGTTCAAGTCAGTCTGCCTTATGACGACGCTGCTTATACTGTGGGAGATGATGAATACCTCATGGCGTTTCAAGTGTCAGTGGATCTCGTGTTGGAAGCCGATCAAGAGCCATCAAATGGAACGGCTCAGACATCATTTCGCCGTCCACCGACCTGGGCTTACAATGACTTAGATGACAACAGAATCATCGTTTGGACCAAAACAAATAACGCCCCCTATGAAACGACAGTCGAGCTCACAGATAGGGATCAAAATGTCATTTGGGAGCGGGGGTATACCGAGGCAAATACAATATATCGTGACACAATCGAGCTCAACTCTGGATGTTACAGGTTTACTGTTCTTGACTATGGTGACGATGGATTGTCGTTCTGGGCAAACAGTGACGGCAGCGGATATGTCAGATTTAAAAAAGTGGCTGGCGGAAATTTCGCCACGCTTGAGGACGATTTTGGCAAGTCAATATCACAAGCATTTCGTTTCGAGACCAATTTGATTTCAGATGTAGAGGATGTCGTTCCTGTCTTTGAACCTGCCGAAGTGACGGTCTTTCCAAACCCAGCTCAGGGGTCTGTTCGTGCAAGACTTGAAGGATTCGATTCGGAAGTGGAGTGGGTTTTGAGAAATGCAATGGCAAAAGAACTTCAGTCGGGTACTTTCAGACCTTCAAATGGGATGTTGTTGTCTTTTGATATGTCTGACTATGCGGTGGGGATGTACAGTTTAGAGGTTTATGATCGTGAAAGTAGAATAATTAGTTGGGTTATTCGAGAATAGAGGGGGTGTTTGTTGAGAAAAAGATAATATTAAGTTATCACCCCCACGGTGGAGGGGGTGTGGATTACTTTCGGGCTCTTTTTTAATCATCACCTTCTTTAATGGTGTAGATTTGTGAATTGATTTCAAGTTTACACGTTTTAAACATTTTTAGATGAGCCTCAATCGCCAACAAGTCATGCACGATGTGCTGGACCGCAAGCCGAAACTTCCCAAACGTCCTGACAATAAAATCTCCACCTATTATGGAGAGAATGTGTTCAACAAGTTTGTCATGCGCTCATACCTTCCTGATGAGGCCTATGAAGGAATATTAAGGGCAATGGAAGATGGTACTCCTGTAGACAGGAAGGTCGCAGATCAAACCGCTTCAGCAATGAAGGAGTGGGCTATTTCACGCGGCGCGACTCATTATACCCATTGGTTTCAACCTTTAACTGGAACAACAGCAGAAAAGCATGACAGCTTCATTGCGCCCACTGGGGATGGCCGTGCGATAGAGAAATTCGATGGATCTCTTTTGGTTCAGCAAGAGCCAGATGCTTCGTCATTTCCGAGTGGAGGAATTAGAAATACGTTCGAGGCGCGGGGTTACACGCTTTGGGATCCAACATCTCCGGCATTTGTTTGGGGAGAGACGTTATGTATTCCTACGATTTTCATCAGTTACACTGGCTTCGCACTTGACAACAAGACACCCCTGCTAAAGGCGCTTTCAGCGGTTGACAATGCAGCAACCTCTGTGTGCCAGTATTTTGATAAAAACATCACGAAAGTGAATGCTTCCTTGGGATGGGAGCAAGAGTATTTTTTAGTTGACAAAGCCTTGTTTGCTGCGCGACTAGATCTATCGATGACAGGACGTGCTTTATTTGGTGCACAGCCTGCCAAGGGCCAGCAATTAGATGACCACTACTTTGGATCTATTCCTCAAAGAATTAGTGCGTTTATGAAGGACTTTGAACTTGAAGCTCATCTTCTGGGGATCCCCGTCACAACAAGACACAACGAGGTCGCACCCAATCAATTCGAACTTGCACCTGTGTATGAAGAGGCAAACCTAGCAAATGACCATAATCTGCTGTTAATGGAACTTCTTGAGGTTGTTGCGCAACGTCATGATTTCCGAGTGATGCTCCATGAAAAGCCTTTCGGTGGTCTGAATGGATCCGGCAAGCATAACAACTGGTCATTGAGTACAAATACTGGCGTGAATCTTTTGCAGCCTGGTAAGAATCCCAAATCGAATATGCGGTTCTTGACCTTTTTCGTAAACACACTCGCAGCGCTCCATA
>CAJQPF010000118.1 GCA_905480095.1 uncultured Flavobacteriales bacterium | reverse complement strand
CGTTTTTAACACGGTTCAAGACGCAGTTCAAGAAACTGGCGCGGATGTGAGCATCCTTTTCGTGCCTCCCGCATTCGCAGCTGACGCGATTATGGAGGCCGCCGATGGAGGCATTAAAGTCATTATATGCATTACTGAGGGGATTCCTGTATCGGATATGGTCGTCGTGAAGCAGTACATCGATCAGAAAGCGTGTAGGTTAATCGGCCCCAATTGTCCAGGCGTGATGACCGCAGGCGAGGCGAAGGTGGGGATTATGCCAGGGTTTATTTTCGAGAAAGGGAAAGTAGGGATCGTGTCGAAGTCCGGTACCCTCACGTATGAGGCGGTGGATCAGTGTACGAAAGCGGGGCTAGGCCAAACCACAGCGATCGGCATCGGAGGTGATCCGATTATCGGCACCACGACACTTGACGCAGTGCAGCTCCTGATGGGAGACGATGAGACGAAAGGCATTGTGATGATAGGCGAAATCGGGGGAGACCTTGAAGTGAACGCCGCACGTTGGATTAAAGAGAACGGAACGAAGCCAGTTGTCGGATTCATCGCAGGTGTGACCGCTCCGAAAGGACGTACGATGGGGCACGCTGGAGCGATCGTGTCAGGCGAAGACGAAACCGCAGAGGCGAAGAAGCGCGTCATGAGAGAATGTGGCATCCACGTGGTCGATAGCCCGGCGCACATCGGTTCGAAGATGGCTGAGTTGATCGGCTAAAACTCTCTGAAGACGGGATGTACCCGTGGTGTTTTCCAAGCGCCGTTTGTAATGTCTGGAATAATGACTTTTTCGTTGCCCTGAGCGACACTTTCTTCGCTTAAGGCTCCCACGAGAGACCAAAGGACACCGTCATACACGTTTAAGTCGAGAGAAACGCCTTGATTGAGTGCTCTGATCAGCCTGTAGATCATCACGAAGTCCATGCCGCCATGGCCTTGTTCGTTTTCTGAAATCTGAGCTTGAAGTTTACTCCACATGGGATGCGCGAATTGTTCCTGAGCTTCTTTGTACCCCGCTTCATCTTGCCATCTGTGCCAATCCCACGTAGGGCCATGGTCTTTGTACAATCTCGAAGGGTAGCCATAGTGCGTGGCGCCCGATCCGCAGAGTTTGTTCAACCTGTTGTAAGGACGTCCTGTATGCACATCAAATTGCAGCATGATGCTTTTTCCTTGCTCGGTTTTGATGAGGGTCGTATTGACGTCCCCACATTTTACTTTGTCCGCGATGGAATTTAAATAGGTGTCGTCAGATTCTCTGAGGGCTTTTGACAAAGCCGCCTCATTCGAACTCATTGACACCAGATGACTCAAATTATCTCCTCTGAGGATGTCCATGTACATGCACACAGGACCGAGTCCATGGGTGGTATACAGGTTTCCGTCTCTCTCGAGATGGTGTTGCAAACGCCAACGGTTGTGGTAGTAATCTTCGTCAATAAGCAGCTGTCTCAGATCGTGTATGTACGCACATTCCGCATGGGTGAGTTCACCGAAAGCGCCCTCTTTCACCATATTTAAAACAAACAACTCTTCGCCATTGTAACAGCAGGTTTCGAGCATAATGCAATGCCTGTTCGTTCTTTCTGCTGTTTTGAGAAGTTCTAAGTTTTCTTGCACGGTATATGCAATGGGGACTTCGGTGGCGACATGCAGTCCTTGCGTCATCGCATACATCGCCATCGGGGCATGCCACCTCCAGGGTGTGGCAATAATGACCAAATCAGCTTCCTCAGAATTGCAAGCTTTTTTCCATGCATTTTCATCTGAGCTGCCATCGATGCGCCTTGGAACAGCACTCTGGAATTTTGCAATACGCGCTTCGGCGCGATCTAAAAAAGCAGGTTGAACATCACAAATTGATACGATTTCTGCGTGACCATTACTTACTAGCCAGCTTAACATCTCTGTCAATGTGCTCCCCCGATTTCCCAAACCGACCATCGCCACCCTGACTTTCTCGATAGGCGCATCGGCGAAGTCGAACATGCTTCCTTCAATGCCTGCATTGGAAATCGTGTCACTGATGGACGCCTCGGAAACACGCTTCTTTCCAGTGCTTCCAAACGATGCGCCTGAAAATACGCCCCCACCAAAAAGGGCGCCTAATTTTAAAAAATCTTTTCTACGCATGTGTTCTTCGGTTTTTTCTCATCAAGGCTTGATCTCGTAAACGCCAGGTTTGCGAGGGGTAGTGATGCAGTTCAAGATCTTTTCGTAATCGTCTAGATTCGCCACGAAATCCAGCTCCGAGGTGTCTATGAGAAGGATTCTTGAACCTCGGTGGTGTTTGTAATAGGAGAGATAGCCCTTGTCGATTTTCTCGAGGTATCCCTCCGGAAGGTCTTGTTCGTAGCTACGCCCACGTTCTTTAATCTGTGTTTTCACCTTCTCTATCCCAGGATTCAGAATCGCCACCACTTCCGGGGAAGGAATTTGGGCTTCCATGAGGCGAAACATCGTTTTAAAAAGCGTGAACTCATTGTGTGGGAGGTTCGCCTTGGCGAAAATAAGTGATTTGGCGAAATTGTAATCAGCGACGACATTTTGGCGGAACAGGTTGCGACTGCCCAGAACTTCGCCCAGTTGCTTGAATCTATCTGCGACGAACGCGAGCTCGACAGAAAAACCGTGACTTTCGGGGTCATCATAGAATCTTTCCAGGAAAGGATTTTCCGCAAACCTTTCAAGAATGAGCTTGCTGCCCGTCCTTTCGGCCATCAGTTTGCTGAACGTGGTTTTTCCAGCACCTATATTTCCTTCTATGGCTATGTATGCGTATGGACCCATCTTCTTACTTCTGGTTTTTGAGGACAAATTTTTAAGGCTTCCCCGACGGTACAATTGTAGCCAGGAATTGTCATTTCCGAATCTAAGTCAGATAACGGCTGTAATACGAATCTTCGCGCCACGATTTTCGGATGAGGAATCATGAGTTCCTTCGTTTTTAAGATCAGATCACGATCTAACAAGATGTCAAGGTCAATCGTTCGATTTGAATATCCCTCTCCGCGTCTTATTCGGCCCAAATCTTTTTCGATTTGAAGAAGCACCTTTAAAAGAAGTTCAACATCCATGTCGGTTTCTAATGCGATGACTTGATTGAGAAACAGGGGTGTTTCTGGAGGCATTCCCCACGCTTCTGTTTCATATATGGGTGAAGTGGTGAGCGATTTAATCGCTTTTCGTTCTACAAGCTCAATCTCTAAAGCGTTTATTCCAGCTTGGATTTCGTCCTCCCGATTCCCCAAATTGGAGCCGACACCAATATATACTGTTCGGAATAACATGTTTTTTGAATTACTCGCAATTTACATTCGTATTATTGCGGAATGAACTTTATCAAAAACATTGCGAGCTCCACAGTAGGCTCAATTATCGGTTTGCTTATCGCAGGCACAATATTAATTTTCATCTTCGTGGGCGCCCTGGTAGGCGGGATTGTAGGTGCCATTACAGAACTTGAGGAAGCTGATACAGAAGTGTATTCTGGCGATGCGAATGTGCTTGTGATGAATCTTGACGCGACCATTGTCGAGCGTGGAGGCGTTGAGCCATTTGCGTTAGATTTTGCGAGTCTGACGCCTTCTCCACAAATGGGTTTGGACCAAATCCTTGATGGCTTAAACAGGGCCGCTGAGGACGATAAAATCAAGGGTATATACTTAAATATCTCAGGAGTTGCAGCTGCTCCTTCCACACTTGAAGACATCCGCGATGGCATTGATGCGTTCCGTGCGTCTGGAAAATGGGTGGTCGCTTGGAGTGAAACCATGAGTCAAGGAGGTTACTATCTCAATTCAGTGGCGGACGAAGTTTACCTTCATCCAGCAGGCGGCATGTCGCTTTTGGGGCTTCGTTCTCAAACCATGTTTTATCCTGGGTTAATGGACAAGCTGGGCGTTGATGTGACTGTACTTCGCGGGCCAAACAACAAATACAAGTCTGCAGTTGAGCCTTTGCTTCGCAGAAATTTCAGCGAGGCGAACAAAGAGCAATTGGGCGCATTGCTGGGGGAGTTTTGGACGACAATAAGTTCAGACATCGCCGAGAGTCGAAATATTCCTGTTGCGCAAGTGGATGCGGTGGCAGACAACATTCTCGTCCGTCTTCCTGCTGATGCAGTCGATCAAGGTCTCATTGACGGAATGCTTTACCAGGACGAGTTGGATGACCTTTTAGAAAGCCGTTTGGACAGTCTGGAATTAGAAACAATATCTTTCGGTGAGTACACATTGCCAGAGACCATGTTTGGTTTAGATATGTCCGAGGAGTCCATGGCAGACCTGATCGTGACATTGACTGATGATGGTGAAGAAAGTGATGCGAGTGACGATGAGTCGCGTCCTTTGGGTGGAGAGATTGCTGTTGTGTATGCAGTGGGAGCGATTGAATCCGGAGAAGGAGATGCTACGACGATTGGGTCGGTGACCACCGCTGAAGCACTTCGTACAGCGCGATTGGCCCCTGATGTCAAGGCGGTCGTTCTCAGGGTGAATTCTCCAGGAGGAAGTGCCCTTGCAAGTGATGTGATTTGGAGAGAAACCATTCTTTTAAAGGAAGCAGGGAAATCCCTGGTTGTAAGCATGGGTGACCTTGCTGCATCGGGCGGATACTACATCAGCTGTGCAGCCGATCGTATTTTTGCAAACCCGACAACCATCACTGGATCGATTGGCGTATTTGGCGTGATTCCCAATGTAGGAGGGATGTATGAAAAACATTTGGGAATCGAATTCGATGAGATTGCAACGCATAGCCACGCCGGGAAACCGGATGGTGTTTTTTCGATGTCAGCGTTTGAAATTGAGGCTTACAATGAAACCATTTCAGATATATATTACTCCTTTACTTCCAAAGTAGCTGAGGGCAGAGGTTTGAATGCAGAACAAGTTGAGGAGGTTGCTAGAGGTAGGGTGTGGTCTGGAAATGATGCGCTCGATATCGGTCTGGTGGATGAAATAGGTAATTTGGAAACAGCGCTGAATTATACAAAGACCTTAATAGAATCTCCCGATGCAGAAACTGTTTTCCTACCGGAGATTGGTGATCCATTTGAGATGTTCATGGAGGATTTGACGGGTGTAAGATCAAGTTTCGATGCACTTGCGTTGCTGGGTGAAGACAATGCTACGTTCCTCGAAATACTTTCCGTGAAGCGTATGTTGGAGTCGAATGACATTTACCAAACCCGTCTTCCTTTCATGCTTCACTTTAACGATTAAGTCGTCGTTTTAACGAGCCCTTCAAGTGGAACCCGAAGATTACACGAACGAAAACAACCTTCCCGTTGTTTTTATTCTTGAGGATATCAGAAGTGGCAACAATGTAGGTGCGTTCTTCAGAACAGGAGATGCCTTCTGTATTTCCGGCGTTGAGCTATGTGGAATTACCTGCCATCCGCCTCACCGCGACATCTTAAAAACAGCTTTGGGGGCCAGCGATCACATTCCATGGCGTGGTCACACAAATGCAGAAGAGGCAATCGCTGTATTGCGTTCTGAAGGATATAAAATCGCCGTTGTTGAGCAAGACCCCAGAAGTGTGTCGTTAAGCGAATGGACGCCTTTAAAAGGGGAGAGGTGGGCGCTTGTATTCGGCAACGAAGTTCGAGGTGTACAATCCGCCACGTGCGACTCAGCAGATGTCATCTTAGAGATCCCTCAGTTGGGCGTCAAGAAAAGCATGAACGTGAGTGTGTGTGCGGGAATCGTGCTTTGGCATACAGCGCGCCTTTTGAAGTAGCATTTTTACAAATCTATGGCATATAAAAAAAGAGGCTGTCTCATTTCGGAGACAGCCTCTTTTTAATGTGTTGCGTCATTTACTGATGCGGTTTCGAGCGAGCGCTCACGAATACTAAAGTCCCAATTCAGACCTGTAGTTCTGAAACTCTAAATCTGATTTCGCTTTTTCTCTGAGTGTTCCATCTTTAGTGAGGGCATCAGTGATGTTGCGTTTCACGCCTTCTCCATCCCCAAGACGTGCCGAGCATATCGCAAGAATGTAGCTAGATACTGCAGAATCGTCGTTTGCGTTTTCAAGGGTGGTCTTCGCGCCATTTGCATCTCCGTTAAGAAGTTTGGCAAGCGCCAGGTTTGCGGTTGTCGCGCCACTCATGTTAGAGATGGCAGCGCCGTAGTTTCCTTGTGTGATCGCAACGAGTCCTTTGTTGTAGCTCACCTCTGGTCCAGAACCAGCTTTCCCGAAGAGTGAAGCGGCCTCATCTGTTTTGCCTTTTTGGCGTGCGATCGCTCCGAGGTTGTTTAGAACAGCCTGGTTGTTGGGGTCAAGCGAGCGCGCTGAATTAAACGCTTCTTCCGCTTGGTTACGTCGTCCCATCTCCATAAGACATACGCCAGCGTTGTTGTGTCCTCTGAGGTCTGAGCTGTAGGTGTCAGCACAAGCTGCATAGATGGTGTACTTCATGTTCACGTCATCAAACAATGTCGCTGAGAACAACAACTCCTCAACAGTGAGTGTCGCAGGAGTACTCGAAGCGTAAGTGATGAGTTCTTCATCAGTGTAGCCTTCTACAGTATAGTCTATCGCAATTTCAGAG
>CAJQPF010000117.1 GCA_905480095.1 uncultured Flavobacteriales bacterium | reverse complement strand
CTATGTGGTTTTGCGAATTTCAGTTCTATTGCAATCCTTCTTGGCGGATTGGGAGGTATTGCACCCAGTCGACGAGCAGAGATTGCAAAATTCGGCCTATTGGCTGTTGCTGCTGGGACCCTTTCAAATCTTATGTCAGCGACTATCGCAGGTCTGTTTCTGTCACTCTAACAATTCATATTCATGGTAAAAGTTAAAATGTTCGTTACACCAGAGGAAAAGTCACGTCCTTCGGTTGAAGCCCCCTCAACAGATTCCAAAGCCTTTCATGCAGTTGTCGATTCTCGTCGAAGTGTCAGATTTTTTGCTGATGATGAGATCCCTCAGGATGTGATTGACAAATGCTTAGATGCTGCATTGAAGGCTCCAAATTCCTCCAATCTTCAAGCATGGGAGATTCATCATGTCACCGATGCTACAAAAAAGAAACAACTTGTTAAGTATTGTCTGGGTCAACCCGCAGCATCTACAGCAAAAGAACTTTTTGTATTTGTTGCGAGACCTGATCTTTGGAAGAGAAACAATACATGGATGATTGAAGAATTTGACCGCAGGGGTAATATGCCTGAGAAAGCGTATCAATATTTTAGAAAAATAACACCGTTGGTTTACACGACAGGTTTTCTAGGTCTCGCAGCGCCATTTAAGTGGATATATTATAACCTAAGAGGCATTTCCAAGCCTACGCCTAGAGAGCCTATGGGGCGGTGGGGAATGGCTGTATGGGCAAACAAAAGTACAGCGCTTGCGTGTGCTCATTTTATGCTTGCCATGAGAGCTCATGGATTTGATACATGCCCTATGGAGGGCTTAGACTCTAGAAGAGTAAAAAAACTGTTAAGTCTTCCTCGCAGAGCAAGTGTGACGATGGCAATATCTGCTGGAAAACGTGCTCAAGGAGGTGTGTTTGGGGATCGGTTTAGATTTGATCAGAAGCACATTGTATTGAAACACTAATTACTTTTTCATGTCGGAAAGGAAGTTTAGTCCCATCTCAAGACCCAGTCGATAATCTGCATCAATGTCTTGTACATGCAGGTAATATCCATCTGACCTCAGTGCATTCGGTGGCGCAATTTGCGTCCAATGAATCCCCTTGGGCTTGGGTCCGTTTAAGAAATCAACGCAGTCATTGTATACCTTATATCCTCGTGAGAAAAGATCAGATATATTGTCGTTGTCATAATTCCAATATTCCGCCATTAATGAAACATAACTTTTGTCAATCTTCTCATGAGAAGGTCTTGTTCTGATCACAAGAATATTTTTTGCGCCATCTTCAATTGCTTTTTTAACGGGTATTGCATCCGAATAACCGCCGTCAAACATCCACTTCCCATCTACTTTCGTTCTGCCTTTTGTGATGAACGGCAATGTTGCGGAAGCCATCATGTAATTCAGCCACTTTCCTTTACTAGGCATTAGGTAATGTGGTTTGCCTGAAAGATAGTCAGTGGCTACAATACACACTTTTTTTCCTTCACTGTTTCTGTCAGCAGCAGCTTCGTCAAAGGGAAAAGTGTCGTTAACATATCTCTGAAGGAAGTCTAAATTCATTAATCCTTGTTGTGAGAAGGTGTTTCGGTAGCTAATGAAATTCGGGTCTTCAACGAGAGCTCTTGTCACCTTGATGAAATGAGATCTTTGCTTTGATAACAGATATGACATGGCCATCGACCCACTAGATACGCCATAGTAGGATTTAAATTCAGGGTAGTCAGAATCCATAAGTACATCTAATATGCCAGCAGTAAATGCACACTTTAAACTTCCTCCTTCCAAAACCAATGTGTCAAATTTCATATTTTTATTTTATTCAAATGAGTTCAAATGAATTCAAATGAGTTCTTTTTTGTGGTGTATTTATAATATCTGAATACTTTTACTCTGTATTAAATGGGACCGACTTAACCAAATTGTCCAAATTCTTCTTAGTTGATTAAATTTAACATCGTACGCAAACCGTGATACTTTGTTTGTTCAGTTAACAATTCAAGATACTTGATGCTAGATGTCCTTTTATCGCCTGTATACAGTCTCGAAGTGAGGGAGTAGTAGTAAATCGACATTGTTCTTTCTTCATGAATAGATATCTTCGCCAAATCGATGCGTTCTGTGATCTGTTTGGCTTCTTTTTTCTTGTCTATTAAGAATAAAGCCCAGGCATGAAAAATTTCAAAACTAACTTCAATTTGATCATATTTATATGTGATTTCTTGAGAAGTCTTCAGTGCGTTTGTGGAGTTGATGAATGCCTTTAAAAGTTTTACATCATTACTTAGTACAAGCCATTCTGCCAATCTTAGTTTGAAAATATTCGTTAAGCTTGACCATTTTGGCCAAATTTTAGTTTCATTTTTAATGCCTTCGAGAATTAATTTTCTGAAATCTTTTCTCTGATTCGTTTTCGTATTAATGCCATTTTTTAAAGCAAGTAGATTTAATCCAATTATTCTCGCTTGAGGAGATGGATGAATAGTCGGGTCGTAACGCTCAAATATCTCAAGGTCAACAACTGCAGATTTTAAGTTGCGTCCTGTAAAGATTAATCCTGAGGCGATTAATGAGTTGGCAAACATTTTTTCTTCTTCTGAAGTTGCCGTTAATAAATAATCCCGCATATACTCTTCTCCGATTCCATGTAAAAAATCTATTGGAGGGAATGCTTCAATAAAAATACGTGCACGAGGAATTCTATTGACCTTTTTCCAGGTTTCTGTTGGATATGCATTGATTTTAAGTAAATAAAATGTGAGTTTGTTTATTTCCCTTAGCTTTTGAGGAGAGAGTTGAAACGTTTCTTTTTGTTCAACTTGATTTAAAAGCTGGTTAATTATTTGAATCGTGCTGGTAATCGTTTCAGGACTCGTGTCGAAATCTTTTGTGGTGATCTCGGCCTTAAATATTCCATGATCCTCTTTTTCCTTTTCGGCAGTCTTATGGAAATGAAGGTTGTTCCATTTGTCATAGCTTGGGGCACCTGCATACCTGGCCAGTGCATTAAGTGATGAATGTGAAGTGGGACTGTTTTGCTTGATTATCCCAAAAAACCGTCTCAATGTGCTTACGCTTAGAGTAAATCGTTGGTCAAATCGCTTCATTTCTTGAGAGAGTATGATGCAGTCACGTGTGCATGTGACCTCAAAGCCAAGCTTGTTTTCGACGTCAGCACGCAATTTGATTGTTGCAGGTGTAGGAGTGATCTTCATTCTTCTCTCGTAGATTTCAAGTCACTCAACAAGGGCCATGGTGTTTTGGCTACTTTTTGATGTCCTGCAAGCCAAAGGGTCTTGCCGTCAGGTGTAAACCTCCCGGTGTAATAGCTGTCATCAGAAACATGCTCCCAATTGAGGCCGTTGTCGATTGAACGGTCGATGCCCTTAGAGCCGATGGCAATGCATTCGGTCTTGTGGTTTGGTCTCCAAATGATACATGATCTATATCCGGGACCAGCTCCCTCTGATCTCAGGGACCAATTTACTCCGCCATCAGAAGTATATGCGAGATTGCCAACGTTGCGTGTTTGATTCTCCCAATCTCCTCCAATCATGATGCCCTCTTTTTCATTTTTGAATGCAATTGCGAATGCGCCAGTCATTGTTCCGCCTTGAATTAACGGTGTGTTTGTTACATCCCAGGTGCGTCCTTGATCTGCGGTATGGAAGACTCTGGAAGCGCCTCCGCCTGTCGCGATCCAGGCATGCGTTCCAAAGCAAGAGATGTTGCCGTTGCTTGCTGCAAATGCTGCTTCTCCCTTGAGCGTAGGGGGTAGGGCTGAACAAGCTACGTTGTGCCAATCATCTCCACTGTTGTGTGTGATATAAATAGACAGGCAATCTCCAAGGGGGTCTCCCATCACAATGCCATGGTTTGAATCCCAGAATTGCATCGCATCCCAAAAGGTGCGGTCATCATAGTCGGCATGAACAACTGTCGACGATTTTAAATCATTTAATGGCGCACGTATGATAAATCCAGGGGCGGAAATGCCTACGGCAATCATTTTATCTTCAACGATATAGCAAGATCGAAAGGAGGGGTATATGATGCTGTCTTCAGGAGTCTTTACAGTCCAACGTGTGGTGTCCCATGTTTCACCTCCGTTGGAAGTGTATCCGACGAGCCCAGCAGAGCCAGAAAACGCAATGTTGTCAGCGTCGGCCACATGGATCGATCTGATACTTGCGTCAAATGATTGGGCTGCACACTTAAATGTAAGGGCTGCCATAATGCATATAAATAAAAAATGTGTTCGCTTTTTGACGCTGAAGCGCATAATAAAACTGCCTGGTTTGGTTATGGCCTTAATATATGATGTGAGAACCGATTGATGAAAGTATATTTGGTTAAAAATGAACAAATGCGTGTTATCATATTCCTTATCTTCACTGCTGCTTTTTTGTCATGCGGTGAAACTTCTTCTTTCGTTTTGAAGCCAGGTGAGATTACTTATCCGGAGACCAGAGTTGTCGATCAAAAAGACACAATCTGGGGTGTTGAGGTGTCGGATCCATACAGGTGGCTTGAGGATGACAGGGCTCCTGAAGTAGAGCAGTGGGTGAAAGATGAAAATGTAGTCACAAGAAAATATCTTGATGCACTTCCGCTTCGAAATGTGTTAAGAGCCAGGTATGAAAAGCTCTTTAATTATGAAAAGGTGGGCATTCCACGCAAAGTGGGCGACACGTATTTTATTACAAGAAATGATGGCCTGCAAAATCAAAGTGTGATTTATGTCTTCGACGAGCTGGGTGGAGAAGAACGTGTCTTCCTTGATCCAAATGCACTTAGTGAGGACGGAACGATTACGGCTTCTCTTGGTGGAGCCTCAGACGATGGTAAGTTTGTGACCGTGATTAAAAGTGAGTCAGGATCTGATTGGCAGGAAATTAACGTCATAGAAATCGAGACAGGAAGGGAGTTAGAGGATGAGCTTAAGTGGGTGAAGTTTAGTGGCACAAGCTGGGTGAATGATGGCTTCTACTACAGTCGTTATCCCAAGCCAGACGGAAGTGCTTTTAGTTCTGAGAATGTTTTTCACAGTGTGTATTATCACAAGCTAGGCACTGATCAATCAGAGGATGAATTGATTTATAGAGATGAAAAAGAACCCAATCGATATCATTTTGCCTATGCCACAGAGGATAATAAATACCTGATACTTAATGTTTCAACAGGCACAGATGGCAACAGTCTACTTGTGAAAGATCTTGTGCAAAAAGATGCTCAGTGGCAAGTGTTGGTGGATGGATTTAAAGACCACAGCTCGGTGGTTGAACATATAGACGGCAAGATTTTGTTGCTTACAGATATTGATGCACCTAAATACAGGTTGGTCGCCGCGGATACAAGTGTCGATTTGTCGGACAGATCGCTTTGGACAGATGTTGTTTCAGAGTCAGAACATTTGCTTGAATCTGTCAATGCCTCAGCGGGTCACTTATTTGCCACCTACTTGCGCAATGCATGCCATGCAGTTGTTCAGTTCGATGTGGATGGTGCGCATTCGTTGGAAATAGACTTGCCAAGTAAAGTAGGATCTGTGGGTGGATTTGGTGGCAAAATGAATGCCGATGAAGTGTTCTATGCCTTTACCTCTTTTACGCACCCCACAAGTATCTACAGGTTGGACATTGAAAGCGGAGTCAGTACCGAGTTCAGTAGTCCTGAGGTGAGATTTAAGCCAGAGGGTTATGAGACAAAGCAGGTGTGGTATACATCAAAAGATGGAACGCAAATCCCCATGTTTATCGTACACAGGCGTGGGCTTTTACTGAATGGTCAAAACCCCACGCTTTTGTATGCATATGGTGGGTTTAATATCAGCCTCACGCCAAGTTTTAGTGCGTCAAACATCGTGTTCTTAGAAAGAGGAGGCGTCTATGCAATGCCTAATTTACGAGGAGGAGGCGAGTTCGGCGAGGATTGGCATAAAGCGGGAATGCTTCTTGACAAACAAAATGTATTCGATGATTTTATCGCAGCTGCTGAGTATTTAAAATCTGAACGATACACCAACTCTGAAAATCTTGCCATCGAAGGTCGGTCAAATGGGGGGCTATTAATCGGTGCAGTCATGACGCAACAGCCCGACTTGGCGGCGGTTGCATTTCCTGGCGTGGGCGTGATGGATATGCTGAGGTACCATAAGTTTACAATTGGGTGGGGCTGGATTCCTGAATACGGATGTGTAGACAGTACGGAAGTCGACTTTAAGAATCTGTTATCGTTTTCTCCTGTTCACAATTTAAATGAAGGAACGTCTTATCCAAGTACGATGGTGACGACTTCGGATCATGACGACAGAGTAGTTCCTGCCCATTCATTTAAATTTGCAGCCAGACTTCAAGCGGTTCATAAGGGTGACAGACCCGTATTAATTCGCATCGAAACGGGGGCGGGGCATGGTGCTGGCAAGCCGACTTCAAAAATCATTGATGAACAGGCTGACAAATGGGCATTTCTTTTTCATGAAGTTGCAAGTCATTAAAGATTGGTATATTATATTGTGCCCATGATCAAAAGATTTTCTTTTCACTTTCCCTCCTTTTTAATGTTCTGTGTGTGTTGTTTCAGCGCAAATCTTTCAGCCCAAACGTTGAGCGGAGTGGTCTCAGATAAAAATTCCAGGGCACCTATGCCAGGGGTGACGGTTCAGCTCGTTTGTGGTGGTGAAGGAGTTAACGTTGTTCCCACTGATTCTGAGGGTGCGTTTTCCATAGATGTTGGGGGGCATGAAATGTGTGAGTTGATTTTTTCTTTTATAGGATATTCAAAAAAATCGATGTCAATTTCTGACATGTCAGGAGCGAATCTTTTGAATGTCCTTCTTGAAGAAGAAGCGTTGTCATTAGAAATGGCTGTAGTCTCTGCGAGTATTTCAGAACGTCCTGTAGAAGAAGAGGTTGTTCCGATAGATGTGTTGAAACCTTATTTGGCCTCAAGCACAAATGCAGTAGGGTTGAAGGGGTTGGTCGGTAAGACTTCGGGGGTATCTATTATGGATTCGCAGGTAAGTATTCGAGGCGGCAGTGGATATAGCTATGGTGTGGGCTCTCGTGTATCTTTACTCTTAGATGGAATGCCTTTGCTTTCTGGTGATATGGGTGAAATCTGGTGGTCGTATCTGCCGATGGAACATATCGGTCAGGTCGAGGTCATCAAAGGGGCCGCATCATCTCTTTATGGTACAAGTGCATCTAATGGTGTAATACACTTTAGAACGGTTTGGCCTGGCGCGAAACCAGAGACGGTCATCAGTGCATTCAATGGTGTGTACAGTGACCCGCAGAATGACGCATGGCGATGGTGGGATCAGAGTTTTTCACCTGTTTTAAACGGTGCATCAATTTCACACAGAAGAGCTTGGGATAAAGTCGATTTGGTTATCGGTGGTAATGTGCTCTCCGATAAAACCTATCTTTCTGTAGGTCATGAACAGAGGGCGAGACTCAGTGCTAAACTTAGATTTAGACCCAAGAATGGGTTGTTGTTTGGGATAAGTGGAATTGCCCAATACCAGCAAATGGGACGTTTTATATTGTGGGATGATTTTGAGACCTCAGCTTATGACCCAATGGAGGGGACGTCCAGTGAGGACCAATGGTTAAATCTTAACATTGATCCCTGGGTGAGTTATGCCGGCGCGAATGGAGGGTTGCATAAACTTACAAATCGATTTTATCGCACATCGCGTTATAATTCAAGTGGTGAAGTGACAATGGCGAGTAATCTGTATATGTCGGAGTACAAATATTCTCGAAAACTGTCTGATCAATTTGAAGCTCAAGCTGGTGGATTTTTGAGTGTTCAAACGTCTTTCAGTTCTCTATATCCGGGCATTACTCTGGCAACGCTTAATCCAGCTGTTTTCGGTCAAGTGGAGGGGCATCATGGTCGTTTACGTACTGTTTTTGGCGCCCGATTCGAAAAGAATATTAACCCAGGTTTTTATGAGGAATCTTCAGGTCCAGTTTTAAGGGCCGGAATCAATTACGAGATCTCTCCAGGAACAAACTTTCGGGCGTCTTATGGTGAGTCCTATAGGTTTGCTTCTCTCGCTGAAAGATACTTTTCAACGACTTTGACTGATGGAATAGACATCGTAGGTAACCTCGACTTGAAAAGTGAATCGGGAATTAATTTTGAAGCAGGCATCAAAAAGAAGCTTCGTGTAGGTCAGAAAAACATCTATTTAGATGCAGCTGTGTTCATGCTCCAATATGAAGATATGATTGAGTATACTTTGCGGCCTCAGCTCACTCCGGAGGGTGGGATTATTATAGATGATGAGGGTGTGTTGCAGTTTTATTTCCAAGCACTGAACATAGGCAAGAGCAGGATATCAGGTTTCGAATTTTCAGCGAATGGTGAGGTTGATGTCGCGGGGATTCCTGTGAGGATTTTCGGTGGATATACTTATCAGTATGCTGGTGACCTTTCGCGTGACACATCTCAAGTCAACATGGGGGCATATTTCGCAAATTTCTTATATAGCTTCGGAGAAACACGAGATTCATTAGTCACTGCAGGATCTCTACTGAAATATAGGAATAGTGGCACTTTTAAGTTTGATGTTGAGGCGGATTTAGGTCCAGTAACGGTGGGTGCGTCAATCAATAAGCAAGATTATATTGATGAAATTGATTGGTATTTTAATGAGTTGGTGTCGGGACTTGCAAATTTTAGGGAACAGTTTACGGACGGATTCTCATCCATTGATTCCCGGATTGTATACAAGCCAAATGAAGATGCGAGTTTGTCCTTTATTGTGACAAACATGAAAAACGCAATTATTTCGAGTAGGCCAGGTATTATAAGTGCACCCCGAAGTTTCGTATTGAGATTTGATTATAAATTCTAGCGATATCTTCTATAAAAGATATCCGATATTTATTTCTTCTTATCTATAATTCCTCGAACTCGATAGCATTCTTGCTGTGTCCAATCACGGACTTCTGTAAGTAGCTTTTCTGCATCATCTCCTTTAAATGTGGGGCCAAAACTCACGTGAGCTTCTATGATTCTCGCTCCGAAATGTTTAAATGCATGTGGAATAAACCACTCTTTATTAACCCATGCGATATCTGCATTTTCATATTCAATGGCTGCAGGAGAAATTTGAAATCCGTTATCTGCACACGTGTAAAAAATCCCTTTTTTATACGGAAGGAGCTCAGGACCTTTACAAGTTGTGCCTTCTGGGAAGATCACAACACCGTATCCATTGTCAAATCTGTCTTTTACAGCGAGTCTTGTGGCGGTGCGGCTTTCTTTGATGTCACGTTTGACCCAAATCGTCCCTATTAATGATGCGCCCCAACCTATAATGGGCCAAGATTTGGTCTCGTGTTTCGCCACAAAGACAACTGGAAACGAGGTCGGTAAAACAACAGCATCCAGGTATGATCGGTGATTCCCCATCACAATCGCTGGTTCAGACGGTGGCGTGCCATGCCAATGTATTTTAACACCAAGTATTTTGTGCGTACCACTCAAAAAGGCTGTGAAAAAATTATGAATTATTTTTTGTTTTGCGCTTTCTTTTTTTCTCAATATAAACGCAAACATTGAGAAGCATAAGATCCCTATTGAGACGATGCTGACCCACATCAAGAACACCAATAATCTTAAAACAGCTCTGACTATATGCAAATCTTATAATTTTGTAATGGGGTTCGAAGTTAAGGCAAGCAGAGTTTATGTGCGATATGTTTAAATTTTCTTGGTAAATCAACCGAGATTTCAATGTTTTCTTTTGTCACTGGGTGCGTAAAAGAAAGTTTTGTGCACGCTAAAAACAACCCTTGCCCTGTATATTTCTTGTCTCCACAGTATAATTGATCTCCTAAGATAGGGTGACCAATACACGCGAGATGTTTTCTTATTTGATGTGTTCGTCCTGTTTTGGGGTACACTTTTACGAGTGTAGCAGACCCGAAAACAGGCCATGATGTTGACCCGAGAATTTCAATCTCAGAATGGGCCTCTTTGTCATTAATTTTCACGCGAATTATTGCCTCGGTGATGCATGGTGTGCCCTCAATTAAGGCCATGTATTCCTTATGAATGGTTCTTTTTTCAAAGGCCACTCCCAGGCCGGATGCTGCGCCCGTTGTTTTCGCAAAAAGCACAGGGCCGTGCGTCGCTTTGTCGAGGCGATGGACGGCTAGTGGTACGGGGAGGTAGTCATCTAAAGTGCTTTTAATCAGCGATCTTGACACTAATGATTCAAGTGTATATTTACCATTTCCCTTGGTGACGATTCCAGCACGTTTCAGCACACAAGCGCATGCATTGTCTTCCCACAAAACAATTGTTTCTCTTGTGTTTTCTGTCTCGATTTGATCGAATTTATTTGGCAATTCTTTAAGTGCTAAAATATCTCCAAGTGACACCCAAGTTCCGGTTTCTCCTTTTGTACCATTTACAAAAATAAGTCCGTTTTTAATGGCTTTTTTAACTGATTTTCGAGATGTGAGATGTGTAAATTGTCCAATCGCACCTTCTTGAAGTCGCTTCGACTTTGAATTAAAGGGATCGTGATTCCATTTGGATATGATGACTTCATTCATGAGCAAAATGTAAACCATGTACTTCAAAATGTTGCATATTGTTTCACATCATTTAACTTTGTGATCAAATTATTTTATTTAAGTCTTTTTTTAAATCTTTATATGAAGCTCTTCGTTGCTAAACTCAATCGTGAGACCACAGAAGCAGAACTAACTGAAAACTTTTCTCAATTCGGTGGTGTGGTGTCTGTTAAAGTTGTGACCGATCGTGACACTGGTCAATCAAAATGTTTTGGTTTTATTGAAATGGCCACTATGGAAGCTGGTGAAGCTGCCATTGCAGGTCAAAACGGTCAAGAATTTATGGGGTTCCGTATGGTCGTTAAGGAAGCGGAGGATAAGCCACGTGCACCGAGACCTTCATTTGGCGCCAGTTCCGGGGGGAAGACAGGGGATACTTCATCAAGAGGCGGTTTTTCCAAGGATGGAGGTTCAGCGCCTGGAAGTTTTGACAACAAAGGAGATCAAAAAAAACAAGGTAATTTTTCCAATACCAGTAACAAGAAACGGACCCCTTCAAAAAAACCCAAAGGTGGACCAGATAAGTATGCTGATGGTCCTAGAACGGTTGTTCATACAAAAAGACCCAAATCAAATCGAAATCAATGGTTAGATGATTTAGATGATTTTTGATGTCACAAACAGAACATCGATCATGGAGCTTTTAGATTAACGTCTTGAGGCTCTTTTTTTTTGCCATTATATTTTTTTTAAGTTTTTATTTGAGTGTAAGGCGTATTTATTAATTCGTTGATTATCAATTATCTTACGTGTCCTTGTATTGCAGATAGATGTTTCGTTCGTCGAATTAATCAAACGCTTCATCGAAGAAAATGTAACTTTTGTGCGTGAATTTGCGTTTTTTGGAGTATATTTCAAGGTCCCATCTTTCATAATCATGACACGTACTATATTTCTTATCGTTCTTAGCGCATTTGCATCTCAAATGTTTGGCCAAGATGACCCGGTTTTTGGATGTAATATCTCTGTTGCTTGTAACTATGACCCCGCTGCCACGGTTAACGATGGCAGTTGTGACTTCGTCAGTTGTTATTCAATGGGATGTACTGACCCTGCTGCATGTAACTATGACTCAACTGTCGCTCTAAATGACGGTTCATGTGATTACCTCTCATGCTTGATACCAGGTTGTTTAAATGACTTGGCCTGTAACTATGACGATTTGGCTGAACTTGATGATGGTTCTTGTGAGTTCACTTCCTGTGCGGGTTGTACAAATCCTGTAGCATCGAACTATGATATTTCGTATACAATTGATGATGGCTCTTGTATCATATTGGGATGTCTTTCTCCTTCTGCCTGTAACTTTGATTCAGGGGCAACACAAGATGATGGGTCTTGTGACTTCACTTCATGTCTGGTACTTGGTTGTGTTGACGATACTGCGTGTAATTATGATTCTTCTGCTGACACAAGTGATGGTTCTTGTACCTATGCTCAGGAAGGTTATGACTGTTCTGGAACTTGTTTGGTGGACACAGATGGCGATGGTGTATGTGATCAATTTGAGGTGCTTGGATGTGATGATAATACAGCAACGAACTATTCATCAATAGCTACTGAAAATGATGGTTCTTGTACGTATCCAGTTCCTGGATGTGTAGATTTTGAAGCATGTAACTTTGACATAGGAGCTGATGTAGATGATGGTTCTTGTGAATTCTTATCTTGTGCAGGATGTACAAGTCCCGCAGCGTGTAACTATGATGAAACAGCAATCTATTCTAGCGATACTTGTTCTTACCCAGACTTTGGTTATGATTGTGCGGGCAACTGTATAGATGACACTGATTTAGATGGTGTGTGTGATCCATTTGAGGTTGTTGGCTGTCAAGATGCAACGGCATGTAATTATGATGTTCTTGCCACTGATGAGGGATCTTGTTCTTATCCTTTAGCAAACTTCGATTGTGAGGGAAATGATTTGCGTCCTATTTTTACGACAGCACCTGCTGACATTACAGTCCAGGGATGGGAAGTCCCAGATTTGGCCTCTGTAACAGTAGAAGCTCAAGTGAGTCCGTTTGCAGCCGCTTATGAAAATCAGTACCAAGGAAATAATTGTTACGACACTGACCCCACAGCAACGATTGTTATGGAATCTGAAGTTCGAATTGACGGAAACTGTATTCACGATTACACATTATTCCGCACTTGGTCTGCGACAGACTGTGCTGGATATCAATCCACTCATGAACAAACAATTACTGTCATTGACAATGTCGCGCCAACTCTTGAGCTTCCTGTTGCCCTGACTATTTCGTGTGATGTTGCGGACAGTACACCTTTCGGGAATGCGGCTTCAACAGATGCGTGTGGTGAATCTACTGTTACTGTGGTAGAGACGATTGTATCAGGAGCTTGTGATGGGACATATGAAATTCACAGATTATTTACTGCAACAGACCCTTGTTTAAACTCAACTTCAGGAACCCAAATAATTACGGTTGTTGATGATGTTGCACCCGTACTTACGCTTCCTCTGGACATCACTGTAGAATGTTCTGATAACATTGTTCTTTTGCCTGCTACTGCTGTAGATAATTGCAGCTATTCAGAAATCACTGTTCTTGAGACGACAGTGCCTGGAAATTCACTTGGAAATTACACAATTGCAAGACTGTTTTCTGCAACTGACGCTTGTGGCAATACATCTTCTGCAACGCAAGTAATTACTGTTCAAGACACGACTTCTCCAAGTCTTATTGTGCCATCTGATTACACAACAGAGTGTTCATCTGACTTGGTCTATAACGATGCTTCTGCGACAGATAATTGCGGAACAACCACGATCTCAGTTGTTGAATCAACAATCCCAGGTAATGCAGCTGGAAATTACACTGTAGTTCGCACGTTTACTGCAACGGATGACTCAGGAAACGCAACGACTTTGGCACAAACCATCACAGTTGAAGATACGACAGCACCGGAACTAACCATTCCAGGAAACTTTATTGTTGAGTGTTCAGATGCGATTAATCTTGAATCAGGAACTGCGACAGATAACTGTGGTGAGGTGACAATTTCTGTATCTGACGAAACAGTCGCGGGATCTTCTATTGGGACTTACCTTATAATAAGAACCCATACTGCATCAGATGATGCTGGAAACTCCAGTTCATCTGTACAAACCATTACCGTGATTGATACGACAGCTCCTGAGCTTAGTATTCCAGATGATTATACTGTGGAATGTTCAGACGAAATCGTACTTGCTGATGCCACTTCGACGGACAACTGTGGAACTTCTTCAATTGCAATAACGTCGCAGACTGTTACGGGCAATGCGACAGGCAATTACTCAATTGTACGCACTTTTACAGCATCTGATGATGCAGGAAACTCGACGACATCAATACAAACCATTACGGTTCAAGACACGACAGCTCCAGAACTTTCTATTCCTGGTGATCTCACGGTAGAATGCTCAAGTGTGCCTCCTGTTTCTTCTGATGTTACCGCTACTGATAACTGTGGATCTTACGTGATTTCATTCGGTGAGGTTTTAACCCCTGGATCATGTGATGGAGAGTATACATTGACTCGTACTTGGACAGCTACTGATGATGCAGGTAATGCATCTTCTCTTTCTCAGATTATTTCAGTTATAGATACGACTGCTCCAGAATTTTTATCACTTGCAGATTTAAATCTTTCGTGTTCGGATCCTTTAGTCCTTCCTACTCCAACACTAACTGGAGGGTGTAGTGCAGAATCATTTACGACTGAAGAAACAATTCTTCCTGGTGCTTGTGCTCAATCTTATTCTATTGTTAGGGTCTTCACAGCGACTGATGCTTGTGGTAATTCTTCAACACTTACGCACACAACTGCAATCGTTGATGAAACGGCGCCTACTGTCGTAGATGGTCCTTGTTTTGGATTAAGTTGCGCTGCATCGGTCAATGAGTTGGTAGGGGAGACCTTGCCGGTTGCTGAACTTACAGTGACTGACGATTGTGATGGTGCTGCTAGCTGGTCTTCAAGTGATGCGGATGTTTCAGAAGCTGATGCACTTGCATTAAATCTTGCGATAGACCAAACTGCGATCGCTCGTACCTACACGCTTATTGACGCGTGTGGAAATGAAACCTCTTATGTGCAATACATTGTCACAACATTTGTCATTGAAGGATGTACAGATTCGGTTGCTTGTAACTACTCCATTGATGCAAATACAGAAAACAATTCATGTGAGTATTGTTCTTGTGGAACGAACCCTTGTGGCTGTATTGATCCGATAGGTTGTAATTACGATTCATCAGCTGTTTATGACGATGGTTCTTGTACTTATGCTGAAGCTTGGTATGATTGTGCAGGTGTATGTCTAGACACGAACAACAATGGCATTTGTGATATTAATGAAATCGGTTGTATGGATGCGGCTGCTTGTAATTATGACGCTACAGCTCTCGTGGACGATGGCTCATGTGATTACTGTAATTGTCCTTCCCCAACGTTCACTTCTTCAAATTCTGAATATGGAATTGAGCTCGAGTTAGTCACCACTCACGTTTCTGGCTCTTTAGCTGGCCAGTCAACTTACCGCGTGTATATTACGACACCAAATACAACCGACGTGATTACGTCTGTGACAGGGAATGACGAATTCCCTTTATCTCTCGCAACGACAACATCTTTCTACCAAAGCGTATTTGGTTCTTCTGTCGCAACTTCGATAACCCCAGGAATGATTGTTGTTGCTCCTGATGTGGCTTACGATTCATGGGTGACCATTGGTGCGACAAGTTCTGCCGATGATGTTGATGGAAACATTAACCTCATTCCAGGGGATTGGATCAATGACTTCGAATTAGGAGATAGCTTTACAGTGGGTGATGGCATTGGAAGCGGTTGGTACATTATACCTCCTAGCTCTGTGAATGGCATAAGTGGTTCTGACAATCGCGTCTTGTTAACTCAGTTAACTACTGATGGTGAAATTAGTGGTTCATTTCGCGTTCAAGTATTCCCTAATGGAGACCAAATAAACGATGAGCGTATCGACTTCACATTCAACCAAGCGCCTCTTGGTTCATATAGCTGTCCTGTCATTGTTGACGGTCCATCTGAACTTACGCTTGAATGTTCAGACGACCTTTCTACTATCTCGAGTGCCGATGACTTTGACGTTTATACGGTTGATGCAATAGGTTGTGATCCGGCTGATATTTCTGTTTCATTGCTTTCAGAGATCATAACTTCTGGACTTTGCGCAGGGGATTACACAATCACTCGCGTTCTAGGAATAACAAATTGCACTGGTGCGACAACAAACTTTGATCAAGTCATTTCTGTTGTAGATACAACAGCTCCAGAGCTTACAATCCCATCTGATTACACGGCTGAGTGTTCAGACGCGCATCCAATGGATGACGCTTCTGCGACAGACAACTGTGGTGAGGTCACGATTGATGTCGTTGAGACAACGATCCCTGGTCTATGTGCTGGAGATTACATGATCACCCGCGCGTTTACAGCGACTGACGATTGTGGCAACGCAACATCAGCAACGCAGACGATTACGATTATTGATACAACAGCTCCTGAGCTTACAATCCCATCTGATTACACGGCTGAGTGTTCAGACGCGCATCCGATGGACGACGCTTCTGCGACAGACAACTGT
>CAJQPF010000116.1 GCA_905480095.1 uncultured Flavobacteriales bacterium | reverse complement strand
ACAAGCTTGTATCGAGTCTGTATAGCAGAACACAATTAGAACTTACGAGAGGAACATTCAGGGTGCAGGGAGATACCGTCGATGTTTTTCTTGCGTATGCTGATTACGCTTTAAGAATCTCATTTTGGGGAGATGAAATTGAATCTTTACATACAATCGAACCTGAGACAGGACAAAGACTACATGCGTTTGACAAATACCTTATCTATCCAGCCAATCTGTTTGTAAGTAGCCAAGAAAATACAGATGAATCGGTGTGGGCTATTCAGCAGGATTTGGAAAAGCAGAAGGCCTATTTCACAGAAAACATGAGGGTGGTAGAAGCAAAAAGACTTGAAGAAAGAACGCTCTATGATTTGGAAATGATTAAGGAACTGGGATACTGTTCCGGAATCGAAAATTATTCGAGATATTTTGACAAGAGAAAACCAGGTGAAAGACCCTTCTGCCTTCTTGATTATTTCGATGATGACTTTCTACTTGTTGTCGATGAAAGCCACGTCACACTGCCACAAGTAGGCGCGATGTTCGGAGGAGACCGATCCAGGAAAACAAATCTGGTGGAGCACGGCTTTCGATTGCCCTCCGCTTTGGACAACAGACCCCTTACATCTGAAGAATTCACAGGCATGTTGAACCAAGCCATATATGTAAGTGCGACACCCGCAGACCTTGAATTACAACGAAGTGAAGGCATCATTGTTGAGCAGGTTATACGACCAACAGGGCTCCTTGATCCGCCAATTGAAATCCGTCCATGTACAAATCAAGTGGACGATTTGGTGGAGGAAATAAGGAAGGTCATTGAGTCTGGAGACAGAGTGCTCGTGACAACGCTCACCAAGAGAATGTCCGAAGAACTCACCAAATATTTAGAGCGCATTAACATCGCAACGCGATATATCCATTCAGAAGTCAAGACGTTAGACCGCGTCAGTATTCTGCAGGACTTAAGAGACGGCGTGTTCGATGTTCTCGTGGGTGTCAACCTCCTGCGAGAAGGTCTGGATTTGCCTGAAGTTGCTTTGGTCGCGATTATGGATGCTGACAAAGAAGGTTTTTTAAGAAGTGTGCGGTCCCTTACACAGACAGCCGGAAGAGCAGCCCGAAACATCAATGGCAGAGTCATTATGTATGCAGACAAGATTACGAACAGCATGCGCATCACGATTGATGAAACAACACGTCGGAGGGAGAAACAAGAGAAATTTAACAAGGAAAACAACATCGTCCCCGAGCAAATAAAAAGGACCACAGGACCTAAGAATGATCTACTGAAAAACCGTACCGTGCATGTCGCAGCCGAACCTGACCAAAGAATGCTCGCCCCCAGCAATGATCCTGTGCTGCTATCCATGTCAAAAGAACAGCTCAAAACGATGGCAGAAAAAAGAAAAAAATCAATGGACAAGGCTGCAAAAGACATGGACTTTATGGAAGCGGCGAGACTCCGTGACGAATACTTTGCGATTATGAATCTTTTAGAAGTTAAGGGATGATTTTAATGGTTCGCTGAGTAGATTGCAACATGGGAAAGTTTATTTATATCTATTTTCTTGTTTTCTTCATATCCTTGTCAAGCTGTCACACCGAGCCACTGACGCGTCTGGAAGCAGAAGAAGTGAAAGAAACGGTGCCATTCACACTGACCCCATTCACAATTAAAGATGTCGTTCTGGAAGGAGACTCATTAATTGCAAAAGTTCAATACTCAGGTGGATGCGGAAATCACACATTTGAGATCGCAAAAAATGGGGTTTTGATGAAAAGCTTACCCCCTAAGCAACCTATTCAAATCACACATCGTTCAGACACAGATCCTTGTCGAGCGCTTATTCAACAAGAATTAAAGTTTTACATTGGTGATTTCAAAGGAACACCGAGTGGAACGACTGTACTGCTCTTAGAAAATTGGCCCCAACACATTATATATAGTTACTAAACTTGTTTTTTTTTTAGAAAAATGAATAAAATTTACACTGTCATTTCGATACTGATAAGTATCTCTATTTCCTTTTCTTCTCACGCCCAAATCAACTACGGCGGAACACCTTCATTCCTCACCGACCTAGAAGTGCTCACTGAAAGAAGTGTCGTGACACCCCCAATCAATCGCGCCTCGCTTGCTCAAGCTGATGCAGTGACCGATCAAATCAAGGAGGTTCCTTGGAGGTTTGGTGTAGAGCACGATGTTGCTTATTCGCCTTTAAACGAGGGGGTTTGGACGACAGAAGGCGCGGAAAATGTCTGGCGACTTTCTGTCAAGTGTCCAGGTGCAACATCTGTTTCGTTGCGTTTCTCAGAATTTGGATTGGAGAAAGGAAGCTACATGTTTATTTGGGCACAAGACTCCCATGAATTCTTAGGGAAATTCGACCACCGTAGTGTGAAAGAATGGGGAGGCTTGGCGACAGGTTTGCTCTCAGGATCAGAAGTGATTGTCGAGTTGCATCAGCCATCAGACTGGGGATTTTCAGCGCCCTTAGAGATAGACCAAATTGTTCACGGATATCGCAGTTTATTGCAACATGCTGAAGAATTATCACACGCAGAAAGAGGGCCTTTTGGAAACTCTGGAGCATGTAACATCAACGTTAACTGCCCAGAAGGTGCGACCTGGGCCACTGAATCACGTTCGGTTGCGATTATTGTACAGGGTGGATTCAGCGCATGTACTGGCGCTCTGATAAACAACACATCTAACGATGGAACACCGTATTTCTTGACTGCAAATCACTGCCTTGGGAATCCAGGAAATTGGGTGTTTTACTTCAACCATGAAAGTGCGACCTGTAATGGAAATACAGGACCTACAAACCAAAGTGTCAGTGGCGCATCTACAGTGGTTCAAAATGGCGGGTCTGACTTTGCACTCTTAGAGCTCAGTCAAACACCCCCTGCGTCGTTTAACGTACAATATGCAGGGTGGGATGCCACAGGCAACACGCCTGCGTCTGCTGTTGGCATCCATCATCCTTCAGGAGATGTAAAAAAGATTTGCTTCGAAGATGACAGCCCATACTTTGCAAACCAAGGTGGGGCAGCTATTTGGATGATTGATCAATGGGAACTTGGGGTGACTGAACCTGGATCATCAGGCTCTCCTCTTTTCGATGAAAACCACCGCATTATAGGTCAACTGTATGGCGGTGCCGCAGCATGTTCTGGAAACGTGAACAATGGTCAACTCGATTATTACGGCAGATTCAATGAAAGCTGGGATCTGGGGGCTTCTGAATACCTGGACCCTACGGGAACTGGTGTCACGGTTTGGGACGGTTTTCCCGACGGCGCTGTCTCCTATGCAAATGATGCAGGTGTCACCATCGAAGGGGCTCCAGAAGATCTTCTATGTGGCGAAACAACTGTTTTATTGAATATCGTCATCACCAACACAGGGACTGAGGTCTTAAATTCTGCCGTGATCACTTACAATGTAAATGGCGCAAGCGCACAGCAAGTCAACTGGAGTGGCAACCTCGCACAATATGAATCTGCTCAAGTATCGATACCTGCTTTTAACGCTGTCGGAGGAGAAAACACAATTACAGCGACAGTATCAAACCCAAATGGCGCGACAGATGAAAACAATTTGAACAACACAACAGAGGTAAGCTTCAATACTTTTTCAGGCGACACCTTTGATTTTCAATTGGCCATATTGCTCGATGATTACGGATCGGAAACTTCTTGGGAAATCAGGCGATTGGGAACTGTCATTTACAGTGGAGGCCCATATGAAGATGACACTGACGGCGAACTTGTGACAGTGGACCTATGCTTAGAGGATGGCTGCTATATTTTCACAATTGACGACTCTTATGGAGATGGACTTTGCTGTGAATATGGCGAAGGAAATTGGTCTATCTATGATGGCCAAGGAGATGTCGTTTCATTTGGCAATGGCGAGTTTGGTGATTCTGAAACCGACCAATTTTGCACGGATGAGGCGTCTGTTGAGTTTATTGATAACGCGTTAAGTGGGCTTATTTACCCCAATCCTGCAAATGAAACCATGAATATCGAATTCCCTAAATTAGAGGGACGCATCTTTATTTCTGACGTCACAGGCCGCTCAATTATGGACGTTTCTTATGACAGAGAGCCAAATACAACAATTGACGTTAGTGCTTGGGAAGAAGGCCTTTACATCGTTACATGGATGGGGGAAGAGGATGAGATTATGACACGTAAAATTACAATTACACACTAAAATATCGCAGTGCGAATGTTCGAGATTGCAACGGCTTTCGCACTTGTGGGTTTGATATCGAGAGGGGTTTGGGCTTGGCATATGGGTGCCTGGCGCAAACCCCTTTCTCCTGAATCAAAAACACCTCGTGATTACACCATTATTGTCTGCCTACATAATGAAGAAAGCCGTGTCGATGGCTTGGTACAAGCCCTTTTGGCACAAACCCCTCCTCCACCTGAAATTCTATTAATCGACGATGGAAGTACAGATGAGACGATGTATCTGCTTAAAAAATGGGAAGAAAAGAGTGCCTTTGTCAATGTGCTCGGATTAACGACAGGGGGAAAGGGAAAGAAAACGCCTTTGGCAAAAGCGATTAAAGCTGCACGCTTTCCTATTTTACTCTGTACAGATGCTGACTGTATTCCTGAGCACAAAGGTTGGGCGTCGACGATGGTCAATGACATCGGTACGAAATACGATCTGAAGCTTGGGATAAGCTTACCATTCAACGGATCGGGATTGCTGGGTCGTCTCCAAATGTTCGAAACGACGAGAATTGCACAAAACTACATTGGCATGGCGGAGTCGGGATACCCATACATGGGTGTGGGAAGAAACATTGCATTCACCAAATCGTGCTGGGAAGACGTTGGTGGCTTTGAAGGACATCTTGATCTCGCATCAGGAGATGATGATCTTTTCGTTCAAGATGTCGCTGAAGCGGGAATGAGAATTGGAACAGAAGCAAGGCAGGAAGGACAAAGCCACTCTGTTTGGCCCCATACATGGAGCGGATGGATGAGGCAAATGAGACGACATCTCTCCACAGGAGCGAGGTACAAAACATTTATAATGAGCGTCTTAAGCACACCCGTCATCGCCGACATAATGATGTACTCTGGTTGTGTATTGCTCTTCTATTCAGGGGGGCAAAAAACTGACGTTATTCACACTGGGGTTTGGATAGCGACATGCATCTTACTCACAAACGCATTGGTTCGTGGTCTTATCTTTAGGGCATTCCTGCGCCGCATAGGACGACCAGGCCATGAAGCGTTCTGGCTCATTTCGGAACCATTGATGGGCTTGATTCGCCAAGTGTTGGCATTGCAGGTGTTGATTGCCAAACCAAAAAGATGGAAGTAAACCCAAACCTCTCAGAGAAAGCGCAGTATGACTACGCACTCGTGCTCAGAGCAACGAAAGAAAGTGACCAGCAGGCATATGCTGAGCTCATGGAGAGGTACCGAGATGCTATATTTCATCTGTGCCGGAGAATGGTATTCAACGACGACGATGCCGATGACTTAACCATAGAAACATTTGGCAAAGCATTTCAGAGACTCAAGCAATACACACCGGCCTTTGCATTCTCTACATGGCTCTTTAAAATCGCGTCCAATCACAGCATCGATTTTATCCGAAAAAAGCGCATCAAAGCCCTGTCTCTAGACAAAGGATTCACAACATCTGATGGAGATCAAATGCAAATAACTGTGGAGGATGAATCTCCAGATCCTTTTGAGGCGCTTGAGAAAAAGCAGCGTGTAGAAAGAATGAGACTTGTCGTTTCAAAACTTAAACCAAGATACCGCAGACTCGTAGAATTGCGCTATTTTGAGGAGTTAAGCTATGACGAAATAGCAAAAGAGCTGAACCTGCCTTTGGGCACCGTAAAGGCTCAACTGTATCGCGCCAGAGATATTCTTGCGTCCGTGATGGAGGGCTCAAAAGAGCACCTTTAATCCCAGGAGATCTAAAATTAGACTTGAGCCATGATTGCTGCACTCACAAAATACTTCCCCGAATTAAGTGCGACACAAATCACACAGTTCGAAAATCTCGTGACGCATTTCAAAAGTTGGAACGAGAAAATCAACTTGGTCTCAAGAAAAGACATGGATGGATTTGTAGCGCACCATGCCTTACACAGCCTCGCAATTTATAAAGCCATGAAATTTGCTTCTGGTTCTCGTATCCTCGATGTAGGAACGGGAGGAGGGCTTCCGGGACTTCCTCTTGCCATCCTCATGCCAGATGTGAATTTCGTTCTTTGCGACAGCAGAGGGAAAAAAATCAAAGTGGTGAGTGAGTTGGTCAAAGCACTTGATCTAAAAAATGTCAAACCCATGCATGCGCGTGCGGAAGATATTGAAGGCACTTTTGACTTTATTGTCAGCCGAGCGGTAAGCAGGCTTGATAAATTTATCCCATGGATCGAAGGAAAAATAGACAAAAGAGCAATCAATGCTTGGCCAAACGGTATTTTATACCTCAAAGGAGGAGATTTAAGAGAAGAACTTGAAGAAGTCAATCATCCCACTGAGACTTTACAAATCTCTCAATGGTTTGAAGAAGAATATTTTGAGACGAAGTCGGTCGTCTACGTCACTTTGTAGACTTGTCAAAAGTGCGCTAAAACAAGAAAAGGCCACCGCAAGGGGACCTTTTCTATACCTGCAAGAAAATTGAAACCAACATAGTCATTGACCATGTTGCCTTAAAGACGTAACAATTTAACTGGGGTTGCCTATTTAAAAATAAAAAAAACAACTGAACTCAACAAATCTCCTCAAACCTATACCCCACGCCCCTTACAGAGTGAAAATATATTGGGTTTTTTGGATTTGGCTCAAAG
>CAJQPF010000115.1 GCA_905480095.1 uncultured Flavobacteriales bacterium | reverse complement strand
TAATTATTTCATTACAATGAAGAACCTTTTCACACTGGCTGCGGCCTCTTTTCTCGCCTTTGGTGCGAGTGCCAGCAATGTTGAGTTGGTCGTCGAAGCTGTAGACAACGGCGGCCAAGTTGAAGGAAACACATACCGCGTTTACGCAGTATTGCCTTCAGCAGAGCATTCGTTGCACGCTGTTTTTGCTGACGGCGAGCACGTACTCAACGTCGCTACAACATCTGACTTCTATCAACATCAATATGGTAGCTTTTCGTCTTTGGACGTGAACAACCAAATTGTTGCCTTAGAAGGCTCTCTAGCTTATGACAGTTGGGTAACGATCGGGGCTACTAATAGCACCAATAACAACCTTTGGACTGTAGGTGTTGATTATAACAACTTCCTCGGAGGTTCTGAATTAACTGTTACAGACGGTGCATGGTTCGTAGTTCCTACTGATGTCCAGGCGGCAACAGAAGCAGGCAACCGTGTTTTGTTGATGCAATTGACAACTGACGGAACAGCAACTGGTATTCTGAACCTTCAAGGTTGGGATGCAGACGGAGCAGCATGGCGCGCTTATGACTTGACGTTCTCTTCTACAGATGCGCAAGTTTTCGGCTGCACTGAGCAGAACGCTGCGAACTTCAACGTTGACGCTACGTACAACGATGGTTCATGCTTCGGTCAGAACAATGGTGATAGCCATGGCTTGTCAAACATTGACAACGACACATCGTGGAACATTTTCCCAAATCCTGTTTTCGAAAGCACGTTTAGCGTGAAGTTCGATCGCGAGTTGAACTTGGGAGGTGAGAACATCATCTTGGAAGTAACTGACATGTCTGGAAAGGCTGTTGTTTCTCAGGAGATCGCTCAAGAAAACATTGTTGGAGGAAACCGCATTGTAGTCAAGCATGACTTGGCTGCTGGAAACTACACAGTTTCTGTAAAGCACGAAAACTTCAGCGACGCACAAAACATTGTTGTATCGAAGTAATTCGAACACGACTTATTTGAAAGAGGGACCCTTCGGGGTCCCTTTTTTTGTGCGCGATTATAGACGGACTAACTTAGCTGAAAACAATACAATGAAGTTTCATTTCCTTCTAGGCTTAGCGACGTGTGTCATTCTTTATGGCTGTGACTTAAATCAGCAACCTTTGCCCGCATTGACGTCTAGTCCTTTTTATGGTGACATAGGAATGCGAGAGGGAACGCTTTGGTTTCAATTATCCGGAAATGGGGATGCACGGGATATCCTTTTAGAAGTATGGAACGACTCAACGGAAGTCAAAATCTATCGCCCAACATCCGCTGGTCTTGCCAATTGCTATCATGTTTTAGCTCATGATTTGATGCCAGGACAGAGCTACAACTCTTTATTGACGTGTAATGGACATGATTTAAGTGACACCTTGAAGCTTCATACCCAGGTTCTTTGGCAGTACAGGGAAGATCCTCCTTCGTTTAAAATCGCGACTGGCAGTTGCAGTTACATCAACGAAACGAAATTTGATCGTCCCGGAAAGCCATACGGAGGAGAGAGTGAGATCTTCGAAACCCTAGCTCAAGAATCTGCAGACGCCATGTTTTGGCTTGGTGATAATGTTTATTTACGCGAAGCAGACCTCGGAAGTATTCACGGATACATTCATCGATACAACTATACCAGATCAACTCCAGAAATTCAAAAACTGCTTTCTTCTGGAGTTCATTACGCCATTTGGGACGACCATGATTTTGGTCCGAATGACTGCGACGGTTCTTGGATTCATCAGGACTGGGCTAAACGCACGTTTGATGCATTCTGGGCTAACCCTGAATCGGGATTACCGGGTGCCCCAGAGTTGAACACAACAACGTTCCTGCTCAATGATGTGCAAGTATTCCTCTTGGACAACAGAACTCATCGGGTCAACCATGGAATGGGAGGTGAAAAACGACAAATGCTTGGGACCATTCAAATGGAGTGGTTACTGAATGGGCTAAGAAACAGCCGTGCACCGTTTAAGCTGGTCGCAATAGGTGGACAAATGCTCAGTGATGCAGCGATCTATGAAAATTTCGCTCAATTTCCAGAGGAAAGGGCTTACCTCCTTGAGGAACTCGATCGATTGGATATTCGGGGGGTTGTGTTTTTGACAGGCGATCGTCATAACAGTGAACTGACCAAGTTTCAACTGCCCCAAGGAAACTGGGTTTACGATCTGACAGTCAGCCCATTAACAAGCGGGAGTTATGACCATACAGAGGAGCCCAATACACTTAGAGTAGAAGGCACAATGGTCGGCGTAAGAAATTATGCCACTCTTGAATTCAGCGGCCCCCGCAAGGAACGTGTTTTGAAAATGACTGTAAAGGATAAACAGGGCGAACAACTATGGACTCGGTCTATCCATGCTGGAAAACGGCATGTATTGAGTCCGGAATGAAGAAATTCACCAGTCCTCGTCGAGCAACAGATCCGTACGTTTTGGGCGTGACTCGAGTTTAATCAGGTAATTCACACCCTGGACAGTAACGCGCACGGCTTTGCAAATGATTTGACGACCAGGAATTTCGAACTCAAACGTATAATCGTCATATCCATGAGGATAGGTTGCATTAAGCGATTCCAGCACTTCCATGGGCAACTTCCGATAGCTAATGATTAAATTTCGCATGATAGTATAGTATTCTCCGACCTATACTCGGTACGATAGCAAAAGGTTACACCCGCAATTGAATTCTACATGACTGATTCTTTAGAGACCACACGCAAAGATTATCAACGGTCTCACCTTGTCTTCAATCAATTACCTTCTGACCCGAGTGATTTACTCATTCAATGGCTTGAAGATGCTCAAGGATGCGACCCAGAAGATTACAACGCGATGGTTCTTTCCACGCGCTCTATGGAAGGTGGGAGTAATTCTAGGATTGTATTATTGAGAGCATTTGAAGAAGGTTCCATTCGTTTCTTCACGAATTACGACTCTACAAAAGGACGAGAGATTACGGCTTGTCCGAACGTCTCGTGCCTGTTCTTCTGGCCACAATTAGAACGTCAAGTGCGAATCAAAGGTCGCGCCAAGCTTAGCGGAGCAGAAATCAGTAATCGATATTTTGAAAGTCGTCCAAGATCCAGTCAAATTGGAGCTTGGGCATCGAAACAGAGCCAAGAAGGCACAGAAGGTGAATTGGAATCTCGTATCGCGACTTTGACAGAGAAGTTTGCGAACGAAGCCATTTCACGGCCCACATTTTGGGGAGGATTCGACATTGAGCCCCATGAATATGAATTCTGGCAAGGCCGGCCAAGTCGACTGCATCAACGCTACTGTTATCGTTGGTCTCAGTCTGCGCGTGCTTGGACAACCCAACGTATAGATCCCTGACAATGAGACAATTTAGGAGCTGCCCGATTAGTCAATCCGCAATACCAGCCCTTTTAAGTAAGCCCCTTCCGGATGAAACGCGCTCACAGGGTGATCTGCGGGCTGATGGAGACGGTGTAATATTCGAACGGTTCGGCTTGACTGAATTGCTGCCGCAATGATGGTGTGAGTGAACAGTCGATCATCGACTGCTTGTGAACAAGAAAAAGTAAAAAGAAGTCCTCCGGGTTTCATGGATTGAATGGCCCTCTGATTGATTCGTTTATATCCTTGAATTGCCTGATGTCGAGCAGAGGCACTTTTTGCAAATGCAGGAGGGTCGAGCACCACAATATCAAAGTCAGCGACGCCACCTTTCAAATACTCCATGGCATCAGCCTCA